>CAYZSO010000015.1:0-56091 GCA_964479695.1 uncultured Fastidiosipila sp. | reverse complement strand
TGTCACGCATAAACTTCGGCTCTATCATGCACAGAAAAGCAAATTTGAAGATATGCGCAAGCTTATGTAGTCGTTTTGCAGCGCTTTTGCAGCGCCAGCGCTCGCGCTAGCCCCGGTTTTCCCAGCGGCTGCTGGCCAAGCCACTCACCTGGTTCAGCTCCAGCGTGTAAACGTAATCCGCTGACCAGAGGCAAAACACCGAGTTCTCATTCACAATAATTCGGTGCATGAATAATTTCACAACCGGCTCCCAGGCCCCCATGTCGAGGGTGAAGACGACTTTGCCCCCTTCCTCGTCATCTTTGCTTGTTGCAGCGCCGCCCTCGGCGTCTGGAACAGCACCCCCTTCCGCGCCTGGAACAGCGCCGCCCTCGGCGTCTGCAACAGCGCCCCCTTCCGCGCCTGCAACAGCGCCCCCTGCAGCGATTTGCCAGGTGCTTTTGATCGTGCCCATAGTTGGCGAAGCGATCGTCATCAGACCTTCTTCTGTAGAGGTGGGGGAGGCTTTGGCCAAAGCCAAAGGCGGCTCGAACGTTACCACCGTATCAGCAAAGTGGATGTAGGCGAGTGCGCCTTCTCCGGTAAATTGATAGGTCACATCACCCTCAACATAGCGGTTCTGCGTCAAAGGGACGGTCTCGAGCTGGGTCTCCACGGCATCGGCATCGGCTTCGGCATCGGCATCGGCTTCGGCATCGGCATCGACATCGGCCTCAACCGGAAAGAGCTCACGAATATCGGAAGTCATGGTGTAGCGGATGAAGTTGCGTTTTTGGCCGGCCATAGGTAGCGGCACAGGGAACGGCTCTGGTGTGATGGCTCTGCCGTCGATCGAAATGGCTAGATCCAAGTTACGCGTGCGGACAAAATCAAAGCCCGGCAACCAAAAGAGCGGGAAATATGTGGGCTTTTCGGAGCTTACTCCTATGGGTGCCAGCAAATTGAGCGGCGTGCTTTGCTTGCTGATGCCTTCATGAACTTGCACATCGATCAGGCGGTCATGTTGATCCATGAATGAAAAGACGATATGCACATTACTCTGATCGTCGACGGATAAATCAGGCTGGATACCATTGGCAGCTAGCGAAACAGCGAACTGGCCGTCCAGCCCTTTACCTTGCACACCCAACGTCACGGGGTCAATCGGCCCAAGCGACGCGTCGTAATAGAGTTCAACGTAGCCGTCGAGCCTTGTCATCAAGACTTGATAAGCAGTGTTTCCACCACGCGTCACACGCTGCAGTTCCATGGCGTTATAGTAGGTATCCGGATCTTGCTCGAAGTTGATGAGTGCTAGCCGATCGATCGGCTGGGAAGTGATGCGGAAAGGCAGCACCGCCTCAGCGAGGGGCGGGTCATTGGCATAAAGGTTTGGGTCTGTTGATTCGAGTATTGTCTTAATCTCCTCTTGGCGTTGGTGGTCTTTGACTGCAAAAAAGCTGACCCCAATCACCACTGCTAACAGCAGAATGGTCGGAATCAGCAAAAGAAGTTTTCGCTTATGTTTCCGCTTTTGTTTGCGTTTTGGTTTTGGTTTTGGTGTTTCTTCCTGTGTTTGCTTCTGTTCCCATTCAGGTTTTTCTTCAGGCATACGACACTCCTGTTACCTCGATGAATTTTCTCCACCTAGGTCACCATCCTGCCACCTCCCGTAAAATAACGGGCAATCTAAAGTGTAACAGATTGCGGGCGGCGCGTGTCATTCCGAAGCAGCGCACGACATGCCGAAGCGGTGCGCGACATGCCGAAGCAGCGCGTATCGTCCCGAGGCAAGCCCAACTACAGTCGATTGTCGAAGAAATACTTCACATAATTGGCCAGAACCGGCGCAAACGTCTCGAGATTCAGCTCGGTGGTGTTGACCATGAGGTGGTAGCCCTGCTTGTCGCCCCACGCAAGGTCAGACACGAGCGAATGGTTGGTGCGGCGGGCTTTGTCAACCTGCCTGATTTTGCGGGTCAGGTCGCGGTCAGAAAGATCCTCATCCTCCGGCGCCCGCTCACGGCAGCGCTTAATCTTCGCCAACATGTCAGCATAAATGAAGAGCTTCAGCGGTTTATAGTCCTCAAGAATCACATCCGCGTGCCGCCCAATAAAAACAGCATCCCCCTTCTCCGCCATCGCCGTGATCACCCGGTACTGATCGGCCAGGATCTTGGTGGATTCCGACGGAATCACCGAGAGGTAATTGAAAGTTCGGCCAAAGGTCAGCGGCATCAAATCGGGTGTCCCTGATTCCAGTGTCCAATCCACAAAGTTTTCATTCAAGTTGCTTTGTTCGGCGATCGCCGCCACAATCTCGCGGTCGTAGTAGGCAATCCCCAATTCGTCCGCGAGCCTTTTGCCCAACTCGCGCCCGCCGCTGCCAAATTCTCTGCTTACTGTAATAATTCGTGCCATGTTATGCCTCCCTCAGAATCCTTCAGTCTCGCTTAAAGAAAAAATCTCAATATCCCGGCAGCGCAAAATCAGCTCCGCCAGGGGGCTTTCCCCACACAAAATGTGCACCTCATACCCGTTCTCCGTGCGGTAAAGTTCGTCACGGAGCCAGTCGAGCCCCACCACGCCCTCGTTAGTCAGAATCTCCGCATCACGGAAGATCACCCGATCCACCCTCTCTTCAGCATCGGAACAATCCAATTCCAAGATCACGTTATGCACCAGCTTCATCGTACCAGGGGTGGAGGAGGCGTCTTTGGCCAAAGCCGCCGCACCAACCCCTTCCCACCGCTGCTGGGTGATCCGGCAATTTCTGAGATTGAATTGCCTTCGCAGCGTGCGGGGAATGGCCTGATTTCTCATGGCGGCCTGCATCGCTTCCTTCGTTTCACTGACGATCCGGCGGTTCTCATCGGACCATTTCTTGACGAGGAAATAGACCTCCTGCGTGCTGTAACCCAGCGCGTAGATTCTCGGATCCGCTATTCGCGCAAGAATCTCCGGAGGCAGCTCGTGCAGTATGGTCTCTAACTTCTGTTTATATTGCTCAGCGAACTTATTACGTTCTGCTTCCGCATCAAAAGGCGGGCGCTCATCGAATTCTCTGACCAGCTCAAACATAAACGCCAATTCGCCCCAAGAGATCGGCTCCTCATCTTCTCTTGCTCTTTTTCTTATTTTCCGGCGAGAGGAAGCCTGATCGTTTCCAACTTCATATTCGGGTTCAATAAACAGATCCCGCGGATCCGAGTCGTATACCCTTCGTGCCCATTCGACGGCTGTTTTCTCAGCATGTTTATAGAGCGTCTCGAAGAGCGCTTCGCTCTTGACGGCCGCATCTTGCAGCTCTGCGAGAGCGAAGTGCTCTTCAGTCATTTTGGCTAATCGATACCATTCTTTGGTCAGATAATGCATCCCGCTTACCTCGTCCTACTTGCTTTGTCCTACTTGCTTTGTCCTACCTGCTTTGTCCTACTTACCTCGTCTTACTTGCCTCACTTGCCTCGTCCTCGCGCAAAGAGCTGGGGCATAGAGCTGGGGAAAGTGCTTTTCTGGTGGCCAATTGCCTTTTCTTAAGTATACAGATGTATTGCCGTCGTGCGCCTGAGCATGGCGTGTAAATTCTGTGAATGGCTGAAAAACGACAAGGAAGAACTTCACTTGATTCCATCTCAACTTTTCTGCAAATTCACTACATCTTTTCGCCAGAGTGTCGTTTAGTGCAAAGCTGTTGCAAACTGGTCACAGAAATGGTGCTACACTCAAAACATAAACGACACCATGTCGATTAGTTAGCAAACAAAGAAAGTGCGCGCCGCGCACACACCAACTATGGAGAACATCGAAATCTTAAAAAACCTGAAATCCTCGTGAATTCGAAATCCTCGAGAATCCAAGACCCTGATGAAAGTAAAAGCCTCAAACCACTATGAAAACAAATACAAAATTACGAATCCTCCTAACCGGCGCCAGCGGAGCCATGGGCAGTCAAACACTGAAACTCCTTCTCAAGGAGGAGGAACTGGCGGTGACGGTTTTGGCCTTAGACACCCCGGAATCACGCAAGATCATCCGGCAACTCGCCAAACTGGGAGACTTCCGCACTGTGTGGGGTGACCTCACCGATTACGCCTCGGTCCGAGAAGCCGTCCGCGAAGTGGATGTAATCCTGCATCTAGCTGCCTTGGTCTCACCGGCAGCGGACTTGAAGCCGGCTTTGGCCATGAAAATAAACTGGGGAGGAACAAGAAATCTCCTCCAAGCCATCCGCGAGTCGCAACGTGCTGACGAGGTGTATTTCGTCAACATCGGCACCGTCGCGGAGACCGGAGACCGCCTGCCGCCGATCCACTGGGGCCGGGTGGGCGACCCTGTGAAGCCGAGCTATTTCGATTACTATGCGGTGGCGAAAACAGCGGCTGAGCGCGAGGTGATCGAATCTGGTTTGACCCATTGGGTGAGCCTCCGCCAGACCGGGATCATCGGGCCCGCCATGACGCGGATTTTCGAACCAATCATCTTACACAATCCCTTGAACAACGTCCTCGAGTACGTCTCCGACCGCGACTCAGCGAGGCTCTTGCGGAATCTCTGCATCCGGCTGGCGAACGGCACTTTGTCCAGTTCCTTCTGGGAGCACATTTATAATATTGGGGGTGGCCAAAGCTGCCGCGCCAACTCTCTGACCCTTTACGAGGGTGTCTTCTCTAGGGTTGGTGTTTCGGATCTTGCGGATGCGATCAACCCGCGTTGGTTTGCGACGCGAAATTTCCATGGCCAATATTATCTCGATTCCGACAAGCTGGAAAACCTCTTGCATTTCCGTCAAGACTCGTTGGATTATTTCTATGACTCGTACGAAAGAACCCTCGGCCCCTCCGTCGCCCTGGGCCGCACCGCCGCCAAATTCCCGGGCGGCGAGTCGCTTGTCAAACAAATTATCCGCCAAAGACTCAAACATATCGCCAAGAAACCCCTCGGCACCCTGCACGCCCTGGAAACACATGACGCCGACCAGATCGCTGCTTTCTGGGGCAGCTACGAAGCCTGGCAAAAGCTACCCGATTCCCTAGAAAAATTTTTGCAGAGCGTTGAATTGCCGCAGAATGTTGAACTGCCGCAGAAAGTTGAATTGACGCAGCAAAACCCGGTCCACATCGACCACGACGGCCCGGTCCACATCGACCACGGTTACGACGAATCGAAACCAGAAAGCGCCCTCACTTTAGCGGACGTCAAAGGTGCTGCGCAATTCCGCGGCGGAGAATGTTTGTCAGAAACGATGGAAACAGGGGATTGGCGCAGTAAGTTGCATTTTCGCTGCGCCTTTGGCCACGAATTTGCTGCCTCCCCCCGCCTTGTCCTCGAGGGCGGCCACTGGTGCCCGCAATGCGAAGACGAAAGCTGGAACTACAGCGCAAGAGCACTTGTCGACCCATTTTTCGCGCAAGTTTGGTGGCCGCTTCACAGCCCGGATGAACCGATGCCCGAAGTAAAGAAGCTGGTCTCCCCACGCTCCGAACGCTCCGATGCTAGCGCAGACTGCACAGTGAGCACAACCAGCGCAGCCTGCACATAAGTTTAAATTTAAACTTATGTGCAGGTTTCACCCGAAGCCGCCGAAGCCTCTTTCAGCAGGGGTAAAAAGTCCTTGTACATGCCGGGGTTGGACCCTTCAATCAGGGTGGCGCCGGCGGTTTTGGCATAAAATTCCGCGGGTCCTACCCCGCCGATAATCGCGTAGCCATAGCCTTCGTGGTACATAGCTTCGAGCGAACGCAGAAGGAGGGCCTTGCCCACACCCTTGCCGCGAGCAGACTCAGATACAGCCGTCGGCCCGAAAAAATCCAGACACGTCGCATGGTAACACGCATAACCCAGAATCTCAGCGCCGCGCGTGGCAATGAACACAGAAATTGGCTGGCGCGAGAACGCCACGTCGGCTTCCGAGTGTGCCGACGCCGAAGAAATCTTCGCAACATAGTCCAGAACACGGTGCTTGTCCGGTGCCAGAGCACGGCGAATGAAAATCCCCTCCGCCTCCAAGCGCTTGATCAAATCGCCGGAGTCCGGTAAATCGTACAGTCTAACGAGCATGTCTTGCATAGTATTCCTCCAAGGCATAATCCGCGGCACCGGCCATCGCGTCGGCGCGCGGTTTCACAATTTCAACATTCAAATCAGCTTCGGCAAGTTTCGCCACCAAGCGCCCTCGGATCTCTGCGCTCTGGGCCAAGACTCCCCCCGCCAGGACGAGCGGTACCCGGCTTTCGAACCGCGAGGCCAGCGTGCGAATCAAGAGTTCAAGCGCGCTCACCGCACGTTCAGCAATCGCCGCAGCTACGGAATCGCCCTCTTGCAAGCTCGGATCTAAGAGTACGGCCAAAGCCGCAATCTTCGCCTTATTAAACGGATTTCGGTACGCGAGTCCCATCACTTGTTCGATGGGCAAGCCATCATCGGTAAGGATTTCTTCGAAGGCATCATGCAGGGAACTACGCTCCGCGCGCCCGTCATACTGGCGGATCCACGAGATCAAAATATCCCGCCCAATCGCATACGCAGACCCTTCATCATCCAAGATATGCCCGTAACCGCCCACCCGATAAAAGGCGCCTTGATCCTGCCCAATCGCGATGGCGCCCGTTCCGGCAATCAACAAAATACCTGAACTCTTGCCAAAAGCCCCCCGCAAAGCCGCCTCATGGTCGCCTTCGACCACAATCACGGCATCCTCGTAACGCTCACGCAAAATTCCGGTGATTTCCTCGCGGACACCGGGCTTCGACACCCCGGCCACGCCAATCCCGATCGCCACGATATCCTCATCAGGCAACTGATCCAGAAGCAAATGCAAATTCCGCCTGACCTCTGCATAAAACGAGCCCGTCAAACTAACCGAACCCGCCGAAGCCGTCGCCATAACCTGCATGCCCTCGGTGTCGTATAAGGTGGCTTTGGCCGAAGTCCCACCGCCATCAATCCCAATCACTTTCATAAACTTATCATCCCACTTACTTTCCTGCGCCACTAGATCCACTGACTTTCACACGTCACCAAACCCAGATCCACTGACTTTCACGCGTCACCAAACCCAGATCCATTCGCTTTTACAACGCTCGCTCCGGAATCGCCACCGGCATCCGCCCTCCGGGCAGCCGCTGTCCCTTGAGGAGATCAGCTAACGCGCCGAGCGATTTCGGTGTGTACTCAAAGATCGATAGGGCAGCCGTCTCCACCGGTACATACATCAAGTCATAAGGATTCCGCAGCGTCACCACGAGGACCGGTTTGCCAAGCTTCAAGATCGCTTCAAGCAGGCGTTTTTGGCCATCATACACATGCAAATTATACGTCCCCAGGATGATGGCAGAGGCGTTTTGGGCCTCGGCCACAACTTCGTCGACATCGTGGCCATCAATCGCAGTCACCATACCCTGACAACCCAGAAGCCCGGCCAAATCATCAGCAAAAGAAACCTGATCCTGCTCCACATTCGACACATTTGTCGCCCGATAAGGCAAAGGCCCCAACACAAGCGCATCCGCAAGCGACACCGCAAGTGCTGAGCGAAACGCTTCGAATTGCGCTTTCGCAGCGTCCCCTTCACGCAAGCAGAAAGTTTCAGCCACCGCTTCCTTAATCTCCTCTCGGAAACCCACGAAATCAGCTTCACTAAGGGGAGAAGGGTGGGGGAGGGCGGCTTTGGCCGAGCGAATACGGGCGCAAGAATCATTGAGCTCACTCAAGGACAATTCGCCGGATTCATAGGCTGTCAAAGTCGCCTCAAATGCCGCCACTGCCGTCTCAATCGTATGCGAAATGAAGACGAGATCGACCCCGGCCCCAAAAGCATGCAGCACCCCATTCACTGTGCCGTAGTGTGTCGCGATCGCCTCCATCTCCATGCAATCCGAAATAATCAGCCCGTCGTAACGAAACTCATCGCGCAAAAGGCCCGTCATAATCCGCCGCGACATCGTTGCCGGAATCTTCTCGGGCTCCAAAGCCGGAAACAATATATGCGTCGTCATAATGGCATCCACACCCGCCGTCACCGCCAAGCGAAAAGGCTTCAGCTCGACCTGATCCAGCGTTTCGCGGTCGCTCTCTACTACCGGCAGCCCGATGTGCGAGTCGACTTTCGTGTTGCCATGCCCCGGAAAATGCTTAGCCGACGCCAGCACCCCCGCCTGACGCATCCCGTCGATCGCAGCCAAGCCAAACCGCCCCACCTGCTCCGGCGAATCCCCGAAACTTCGGTTCCCAATCACCGGGTTATCCGGCTCCGTATTCACATCCAGCACCGGCGACAGATTCATCGTAAAACCAATATCCAACAGCATCCGCCCATTCATTTCATTCATTCTGCGCACGAGCTCCGGCCGCCCCGCCGCAGCGAGCGCCATCTGCCCCGGAATATTCAGGCTGTCATCAGCGAGCCTCGTCACCATCCCGCCTTCCTGGTCGATGCTGATAATCGGCGCCTCCCCCGTGACCTCCGTGATCAGCGAAGTCAGGTCGCGGCAGAGCTTTCGCGTCTGCTGATCACTCACCAGATTCTCACGGAAAAGTATGATGTTACCGAAATGGCAAGTCTCAATCGCCTCCCGCAGCTCCGGCGTAATCTCCGTCCCGCTGAACCCAATCACAAATTTCTGCCCAATCTTATGCCGCAGCTCTCGCCGCTGTCGCTGCTGTTGCTGCTCTTGCTCTTGCTGTTGTTCCTGTCCTTGCTCTTGTTGCTGTCCTTGCCGTTGTTGCGTGGAATCCATACATTCTCCTCAATTTTCCGATATTCCCGATATTCCCGTTTTTCCCGGGATTTTCGCTTGGCCAAAGCTGCCTTCATCCAACTTCTTACCCTCAAGCTGCTTATAAACTGCTTGCCCCATTGCCGCTATGTCGCTGAGCCGTTGGCCTGTTCTCTTCGACCCCGAATATGCCGAGCCGTTCGTCGCTGTTTGCCGAGCAGTTCACCGAGCCGTTCGCCAAGCCGTTTGCTAAGCTGTTCGCCCCTTGGTGTTGACTAAATCCCTGTCCTGTTGTCATAATGGTAACAAACTTTCACAGTAAAAGAAACATTATTTCACAGCGAATTAATGAACAATGCACAGGGTCAAATGCACAGGCCAAATACAGAAGCCAAACGCATAAACCAAACGTACAAACCAAATGCACAAGCCAATTAAAGAAGGCCAAATGCACAAGCCAAAGGAGCCCACTATGACATCCCCCCATACCAAATATGTTGTCGGACTCATGTCCGGAACATCGCTCGACGGCATGGATGCCGCTTTGACCGAGATCACGCGCGACGAAAACGGCCTTGACCACGTGGAGCTCCTCGCCTTCAGTTGCACCCCCTACCCCGAACAAGTCCGCGAGGAGCTCTTGCTCTTGGCCGGCGGCGAATATGGCGGCAGCCGCCGCCTAGGCCTCATGTCTTCTCTTCTGGGCCAACTGTACACCGAGGCCGTTACCAACCTCCTGCGCACAAACAATTTTCCGCCGCACAAGCTAGACCTCATCGCCTCGCACGGCCAGACCCTCTACCACAGCCTCACCGAAGAAACTTACCTGGGTTACAAGGCCCAGACCAGCCTCCAGTTGGGCGAGCCCTCCTATCTGGCCGAAGCGTTCGGTTGCGAAGTCATCAGTGATTTCCGCGTGCGCGACATCGCAGCCGGGGGCTTAGGAGCGCCTTTGGTGCCCTTCGTCGAGTACTCCCTCTATCGTGATCCGGCCAAAGACCAAGTCTTCCTCAACGTCGGCGGCATCAGCAACATCACCTGGCTCCCCGCCTCCAACGCTTCCAACTCCAACTCCACCTCCACCTCCGCCACCAGCTCCGCTTCCGGCATCCTAGGCTTCGACACAGGTCCGGGCAACATGCTGATCGACCAAGCCGCAAGCTATTTCACAAACGGCCAACTCACCTACGATCGGGATGGGCGGATGGCTTTGGCCGGGCAAACGAATGCCACACTCCTCGCCGAGTTGCTCGAAGACCCCTACTACAAACTCCCGCCGCCGAAAAACAGTGGCCGCGAGAACTTCGGTGCAGCAACATTCCACAAAATCCTCACGCGCGCCACCGAGCTTGGCCTCGCCCCCAATGACCTCGTCGCTACCCTCACCACCCTAACCGCGCGCGTCAACGCCCACGCCATCGAAACCTACTGCCCCGCCAAGCCCGCTCGCCTCATCGTCTCAGGTGGTGGCAGCCGCAATCCTGCGTTGATGGCGGCTTTGGCCAAAGCCGCCCCCTCCACTGAGGTCGTCACAGGCGACACTCTGGGCTACAACAACGATGCCAAAGAAGCCGTTGCCTTCGCCTACCTAGGCTACAAATGCGCGCTGGGCGAGGCGAACACACTGCCCGACGTCACCGGCGCCCGCCACTCTGTCACCATGGGCAAGCGCTCCCGCTGATGCCCACCACTACATAAAAGGAGTCCACCATGACCAGTATCCAAATCCACGTAATGAGTCAGTACCATTCGTTGAGCAAAGCCGAGCAAAAGGCCGCCGATTATCTCCTCGCTCACCTGGATGAAATCTACAGCTTGCCTATCGCCGAGCTCTCAAGCCGCTCCGGGGTAAGTTCCGGGACTTGGGTGCGCCTTTGTAAGTCGTTGGGCTTTCAGGGCCTCAAAGATCTCAAACAGCAACTCTTTACCAAAGCCTCCGAAATCCAAAAAAACGAAGGCGAACCCGAGCTGGTTTTCACGGACATCAAGGACCACCAAAACATCCGCCAAATCATCGAAAGCGTCCAAGTTTCCAGCATCCAAGCCATCACCTCAACCCTGCAATTTCTCGATCCGACGGTCCTTGAGAACGCCGCCGATATCGTCTACCAAGCCCGCTCCATCCGCCTCTTCGGCGTAGGTGCCTCCTCCCTCGTCGCCCAAGACCTAGCCTACAAACTGATGCGCATCGGCCTCAACGCCCAATTTTCACAAGACCTGCACATCCAATTGACCTCCGCCGCCACGCTTCACCCCGGTGACCTGGCCATCATCATTTCAAACTCCGGCGCAACCAAAGAAATGCTCGAAATCCAAAAACTCGTCATCAAAAACGGCGTCAAAAACCTCGTCATCACCTCCCTTGCCAAAAACCCCCTAGCCCAACACGCCGACCTAGCGCTCCAAACCACCTCCCCGGAAATCCACTTACGCTCCGGCGCCATGTCCAGCCGCATCGCACAACTCGTCATGGTAGACTGCCTCTTCACAACGCTTGCAAACAAAAACTACCAAGAAATCGAACAAAACCTGGAGAAAAGCTACGAGTCGTCACTGCCGCACCGGGTGGTGCTGTAGGGGGTACCGGCACCGGCACAAACAACACCAACACAAAGCACAGGTCCATTTTTGGACCTGTGCTTTGCACTGGCGCCCCGCACACACCCCAAATTCCCCCCGCCCCCATACAAATTCTACTTTTTTCTTACTATTTTGGCAGCCCGCAAACACCTCCTCCCCGTTATCCTCAGAGAAACACCTTCCGAGGAGGAAACCCAACATGATGTTTCTCAGTCATTGGCCGGCCGCTCGTTTTTGGAAAATACCCTTTCTGGACACCTTTTTCCCCGACGAAATCGCCCAGCACGAACAGGAATACACCGTCACAACCCGTAAGGAGCGTTTTTACGACGCCGAGATCCCCTGCCATCTCTGCTCCGTCCTGCCGAAGGAAGGTTCCGTCATTTATCCCAGCAACCTGGCCGTAGTCATGCCGGTAGCTTCGCCTGAGCTGCTCTTTTTGCAGCTCGCATTTAGCGTCGAGAGCGTCGTGTTCGCAATTCTCCTCGGTTGTATGATGTGCAGTAGCCCCAACAATCAAGCCCCTCTAACGACAGTCGAGAAACTTTACGAGTACGCTGAAGGTGCGGCCAAAGTCTTCGGTCGCCCCCGCGCCCTCGACGCATTAACCTATGTTCGCGATAACTTCGAGTCTCCCATGGAAATCATACTTTACATGCTCCTCTGCCTCCCTTATCGCTTGGGCGGTGCAGGCTTCCAAGAGCTCGGCAACGTCAATCACTCCATTCGGATCTCCCGCGAAGCAGCAGACTTCCTCGGCAATCTCACTTGCCTCTTAAGGCCAGACCTCTTAGACCCAATCAAAAAGTTCATCCTGGAATACTATGGCGAACAATTCCACAGCAGCCCCCAAGCCGTAGCTTACGACAAAAAGCGCACAAGAATTCTCGAGGACGACGGCTACCGCGTAAAAGTAGTGACCAAAGACGACCTAAACTCCCTCGATTCCTTCGAGAAGCTCCGTAGTGAATTGGCCAACACCTTAGGGCACCGAATCCGCATCCGCACCCCAAAATTCGCCCGCAACTTCATGTTGATACGCAGCAAACTTCCCGGCCAGCAAGACGAAGACCTTGACGAGCTCCTAAACCACATAAAAGCCCTCAACATCCGCCTTCGCGTCCGCTAATCTCCGCTAAGCTCCGCTAAGCTCCGGTAATCCCCGGTAAGCTCCGCTAAGCCCCGGTAATCCCCCATCCCGCCCTCTAATCGGCAAAAGACCCTACATTAATACAACCAGTAATACGTACCAGTTTACGGATCGGCTATTGAACTGAGCCCTTTGAACTGAGCTATCCTTCAACAGGTAAATGAATCTGTCTATTTATCCGCACACAGAAAAACACGCCTCACAAACTACAATGAGGTGTGTTTCTTGCGCCCATAAACTCAAGACGACACAAAAATATCCGCTAATAAAAAACTAACTTATTCCATAATCAACAAACACAAACACAGAAAATCCATTCACTATCACAAACAAAACCTAACTTGCTTGGCTGCGTACAAGAATTCGCCGAAACCAGGCAGCGCCCCCCGCGCAAATTGCACAGGTCTAAAAATGGACCTGCTATTCTTTGACGGCACCCAGCGTGATCCCCTTAACAAAGTACTTCTGTAAGAATGGGTAGATTGCAATGATCGGCACGGTAGACGTGATGATGACGGCGGCTTTGATCGAGATGCCGATCGTCGACTTGTCGGCGGAGCCGGCCGTTTCGCCCATGACGGCCGTGCCGTTCACGATGTTGCGAAGCAGCAGCATGACCGGATATTGGCTCGTTTTAAGGTAAATGAGGCCGTTGAACCAGTCGTTCCAGAAGAAGACAGCGTAATAGAGAGCGATGGTGGCGATGGCGGGTTTGGCCAAAGGAACCACAATCTTCCGCAAGATGCCGAAGTAGTCGAGACCATCGATGAGCGCGGCTTCTTCCAATTCACGTGGAGTGGTACGGAAAAAGTTGACCATGATAATCAGGTTAAACTGGTTGATGGCATACGGAATGATAATCGCAAACTTGGTATTCGTCAGCCCGAGCGTTGAGATCAGGAGGTAATTCGGAATCAGACCACCGCCGAAGAACATTGAGAAAATGACGAGTTTCATCACGAATTTGCGGCCTTTGAGGAAATCTTTGCTCAAGGGATACGCAAACAGGATGGTCATAACCATGGCAATCGCAGTACCGAAAATCGTGTACTGAATGGTGTTGCCATACGTATTGAAAAAATCCGGGTAGTTAAAAATCGTCTCGTAAGCATTCACATTGAAATCGACCGGCCAAAACGACACCTTACCATTCAGAATGGCACCGGGGCTGGAGAACGAAACCGCGATCATATACAGGAAAGGCAGAAGCCAGATCAACACGGCCAAAGTGATCAATACATAAACCAGGACATCAAAGGCTCTGATGCGGTTAACTTTTCTTATTTTACTCATACGTCTGCCCCTTTAATAGATACTGGAATCCGTGAATTTCCTGGACAGGTAATTCGAACTAGACACAAGAATGACACCAATCACGCCGCTGAACAAACCGATGGCGGTCGCATAAGAATAATTTCGACCCGTAGCCAAACCGGTTCGGTACACCAACGTGTCAATGATGTCCGCAACTTCGGCATTTCTGGGACTGTACATAAGCAAGACTTTCTCAAAGCCCAGACTCAGCAGCCGCCCAACTTCCAGAATCAACATCACCATAATTGTCGGCAAAATCGAGGGAAACGTAATATAAGCCATTTTTTGGAATCGGCCCGCCCCATCAATCGAGGCTGCCTCATAAAGATCCTGACTGATTCCGCTGATCGCAGCCATATAAATGATGGCGGTCCAGCCGGTAAACTGCCAAGCACCACTCGCAATATAGAGTGGACGGAAGTATTCCGGTTCCTGCATGTAAATCGTCGGCTCCATGCCAAACGTATTTTGCAGAAACAAGTTAATCAAACCTGTAGTCGGAGCCAAAAGCTCATTCAAGATCGCAATCACAACCACAGTTGAAATAAAGCGCGGCAAGTAAGACACCGTCTGCACAAATTTCTTATAGTGTTTGTTCTGCACCTCATTCAGCAACATCGCAAAAATAACAGGTAAAGGGAAACTGAACACCAAATTACCGATCGACAAAATCAATGTGTTACGGAATGCGCGCCAGAAGGAAGGATCCCTCATAAATCTCTCGAAGTACGTGAACCCCACCCACTGAACACCCCAGGGGCCTTTGCCCGGTGAGTAGCGTCGAAACGCCAAGACGTTGCCGAACATGGGCCCGTACTTAAAAATCAGGAAATAGAGCAGCGGCAAGATCATCATGGCATAGAGCTGCCAGTACCGCTGAAAATATCTTTGGCCCGAGCTTTTTCGCTTAATTGCATTCGGGTTAAAACCGGGGTCTTGTGCCATGGGGATAGTACCTCTCTCGCGTGTCGCGTGCATATTTCAAGAAGGGCAGCCTCAGCCTCGAACCTCGAACCTCAAACCTCAAACCTCGAGCCTCGAACCTCAAACTTCGAACCTCAAACCTCGATTCTTAAACCTCAAGGTCTCGTGGCCAAAGCCGCCCATATGTAACTTTGTTCCCAGCATCACTCAGAGCATCGCTCAGAGCATCGCTCAGAGTTTAGCGCAAATTGTTGTTGTAGAGCTCGACCATGGTTTCAATGCCTTGGTCCTTCATTTCGTTCACGTAGGTGTCCCAATCCGTGTCGAGACTCTTGTTGCCAATGATGAAGTCACTGGCCCAGACTTCGAATTTGTCGGCCAAAGGCGTCTGCAGCGTCGATGCTTCGTCCGCCGTCAGTTCGTCGAAGAGGGGAGTCGGGGGAATTGGCTGGATAACATCATCCATAGCAGCCACTTCCTGGTTGATCTTAGCGTAGTTCTCATCGTATTTGGTCATTTCACGATCGAAGTGCCAGACCATTTGCGTCACGTCAGAGCCCGCGCCGTACTTCACCTGCATGGTCTTGTAGATACCGTCAGGGGAACTGGTGATGTCATCTGAATAGACAATTTTGTCGCCATCCATCGTGTAGGTTGTGCCTTCGACGCCGAGGTTCCAGATTTTGGACATTTCTTCGCTGAAGAAAACCTCATCAATTTTCCGAACAACCTGCTCGAAATCATCTCTCTCAGCAGTCTTCGCCGGGAAGAGAGGACCCGCGCCGAGGCGGCTCTTCGGTTGATGGTGAGCGCCAGCAGGACCTTCGAGAGCCGGATACAGATTCAGCTTGAAGCCGTCAATCGTCGAAGCACTTTCAACGCCGCCGATTTGGTCATAATAAGCCCAAGTCGCCATCGCCTGGCCGGTCGCCATCTTCTGTGCCCAAGCATCGCCGTCAATCGGGCCCAAGAACTCAGGATCCAGTAAACCCTCAGCATAAAGCTTGTTGAAGAAAGTCAGGTACTCCTTGTACTGGTCGCTGATCGCGCCGGCGAAGTAATTCTTATTCTCATAGTCGTAAGAGAGGACCCAAGTGCCGGACGCCGCGTTTTGGCCAAGACTCACGCCGAAAGAAGGCATCGTCATACGATAGAGCACGCGCGCACCAACAAGCGGCAAAATCGGGTACGAATCCGGATTCTCGCTCTTGTACTGCTTAGCGATGGTGTAGAGATCATCGTACGTTTTCGGAGCCTCGAGCCCCTTCTCCGTCAGATAATCTTCACGCAAAATGAGACCGCCATCATAGAACTGTTTGTCGAAGAGCGAAGGCATGTAGTAGCGCTTGCCATCCTTCAAGTTCTTGTCCGCAACCTCATCCTGAAGTCCGAAAGCCTCAACCGTCTGATTGAAGTTCGGGGTCCAGTCCGCGTAGTCCGAGATCGGGACAATCGCTCCGTTTAAGGCCAAAGCCGCATTCTCCCCACCTGTGGACTGGTAGAGAAGCACATCCGGAATATTGTCCTGCGTGTTCAGCATCAGCGAAAGTTTCGTCTGGTAATCCGCAATCGGAATCACTTCAAACTGCAGCTCAACGTTGGCTTTTTCCTGAACAGTTTGCACGGTGAGCCAATCCGTTTTGAATGGCAGCGTCGGGTTGTCCGAGTAAGTCAGAGAAATCTTGATCTTCTCTCCTGTCGGTGCGCTTGTTCCCCCCTGGGTCTCACCCTGAACGGTTGTGCCATCAGGCGTTGTCCCCGGAGTCCCGGTTGTCGTGTTACTCGTCTGTCCGCAAGCAGCCACGACCGAGGTCGTTACTAGTACGGCCAAAGCCGCCGTCAGACTTTTTCTTAGGGTGCGTTTCATTCTTTCTACCTCCTGTGTTTGGTTTAAAGTTCTATATTTGACAAAGTCCGGTCCCTAATCTCCGAACAATCATCCCAGTTCATATCGTTTCATGTCAGTTCATGTCGTTTCATGTTGTTTCGCTATCAATATATCAATAAATCAACAAGTCTTTGGTTCGCGTGCGAAAGGCAGCCGTGCCTCTGGCCTCAAGCTCGCTGAAATCCTGGATTGGCCACTCGGCAGCCGCGAGCTCCCGCCCGACCAGGCGCTGCATGAAAGGCACGTCAGCGCCGTCGAAGCGCGGGAAAGAAAATTTATCCGGATAGCGATTCTTGATCAGGCCAATCGCCTCCATCATAAAGGCCACCGCCCGAACTTCACCAGGCTCTGTCACTTCAAGAGCAATGCCTCGGCATGCCTCCCCTGCATATTTCGATGCAGACGGAACGAAACCTGTGGGCCGCAAGGCCAAGCCCGGATGAGCCAATTGGTTCAAATCTTTCACAATCATTTCCGCATCCAGCCACGGCGCACCAAACCAGCTAAACGGCCGCGCCGTGCCCCGCCCTTCGCTGAGGTTTGTCCCCTCAATCAGGCAAGTGCCGGGATAAAGAAGCGCCGACTCCTGATTCGGCATGTTGGGGCTCATGATGTCGAAAACCCGCCCCGTCTCAAAAATCGTCTCCGCCCTACTCCACCCGCTCACACGAATGATCTGAGGCACCAAGCGGTATCTCTGTTCACGGCAATAAAGTGTGGCCAACTCCCCCGCAGTCAACCCATAGCGAACAGGCAAACTATAGGCACCAACGAAGGAGAAGTCGGCTTTGGCCAAAGCCACCCCCTCCACCACCTCTCCCCCGAGCAAGCAAGGGCGATCCAAGATGATGAGCGGCTTGCTGCTGGCTTCGCAAACGTCGATGATCTGCAGGAGCGTGCTGATGTATGTGTAATAACGCACACCCAAATCCGGGAGGTCATAGAGGAAGCAATCCATGTCAGCCAAAATAGGCTCCGGAATCAGCTTGCCGCCTTGTGGGTTTTCTTTTGTGTCGGTGGCGTCGGCTTGTTGAGTGCCGCTTTGCAGGTTTGTGTTTGCTGCCATGCCGGCCGCTTGGTGTTGGTAAAGACTGTAGACCGGAAGGCCCGTCAAAGGGTCAAGGCCATTGCCGACCGACTCGCCTTCTTTTGCTGTGCCGTCCAGACCATGTTCCGGGCTGAAAAGCCACGTCATGGTCAACTTCTCATGCAGAAGCGCTCGGCTGGATTTGCCTTCCAACGTGCGGGCAGCACTCGACGTGACAAGCCCGTAACGAAAGTCAGGCAATGTAACCTGCCCCCTCTCCCAAGTATCAATTCCGCTCAATACAAGTTTCATTTTCGCTTGTTTCCTCGTATATTTCCTATCAAGCGCCGTTAGCCGCGAATCGCGCAGTTGTTTAGTCAGCGGCGCCGGTCGTAGCGCTGGTTGTGGAACCGGTTGCAGCGCCTGTCGTGGCGCCGGCAGTGGCGGCGGTTGGGGCGCTAGTTGTGGTGCCGGTCGTGGGGACCAGGGCGCTGAGTTGTCCGCCGACTTCGGCTAATTTTTGTCTCGCATCGGCAGCGCTGAGCTTGTGCCAGTACATGACGATGGCGGTTTTTGCATGCATGTCGGCCGCTTCGAGGAGGGTTTTTGCCTCCTCAGCCGTGCAGCCGGAAACGCCTTGGACAATGCCAATTGCGCGGTGGTGAAGTTTTTCGTTGCTGGCTTTGACATCCACCATCAAGTTGCCGAACACTTTACCTTGTTTGATCATCAGGGCGGTCGACAACATGTTCAGCACCATTTTTTGGGCCGTGCCGCTCTTCATTCTCGTCGATCCCGTGACCACCTCTGGCCCCGTCTCAGGAACAATCGCGACCGCCACAGCCTCAGCAACCGGGGAACCCAGAACTGACGTCAGCGCGAGGGTGAGGGCTCCGGCGGCTTTGGCCAAAGCCAACGCTCCCAACACATAAGGTGTCCGCCCACTTGCTGCAATCCCCAGCACGGAGTCGTTCTCAGTAATTTCATGCGCGGCGAGATCGGCCTGGCCCTGCTCGTAATCGTCCTCGGCTCCCTCAACTGCAATAAACATCGCATCGCGGCCGCCCGCCATAATCGCGAAAATCTCATCCGGAGAAGTACCGTAAGTCGGCGGAAGCTCCGCGGCATCCAAAACACCCATCCGCCCGGAAGTTCCGCTGCCTATATAGATCAGCCGCCCTCCGCGCTCCATGCGCTCATGAATCTCATCGACTGCAAAAGCCACCTGCGGAATCACTTTTTTCACCGCATCCGCAACAGTCTGATCTTCCTCGTTGATAAGCCGCAGCATATCCGCCGTGCTCATCTGATCGATGGAAGTACTCTTGTTATTCGACTGTTCTGTACTAATCTCCGATAATTGCAGCACGTGTACCTCTCCTTGATGCTTGTTTGCCGTTGGCGTTTGTCACTTGCCTACCTGCGCATTTGCCGTTTGCTGTTGGCTGTTGACTTGCGCCGTTGGCAGTTTGCTATTTGTCATTAGCCTACGCCGCTCAACTGCCGATTAAGCATCAGCCCAATCCGCACAAGCCAGCCCCTTTGCTCGCCACCGAAGCAACCGTTCATTGTCGTTTTACTTGAAGAAACAAATTTCGTCAGCGGCTCTTTTATTCAAAATAGCATTGGTGAAACTTTTTGTCAACAAAATCTAAAAATTTAAGAAACTTTATTTCAACCGAATTTTACAATCGCCGCTCCACGTGGAATAATCAAGCCATCACAACCCTCAGGAGGTCCCCATGAAGCAATATCAGATTCGGCGCGCACACCCATCCGCTGACCTCTCTCTCACCTCAGATGCTTGGGCCAAAGCCGCCCCCCACCCCCTCGATCAGCATCTTTGGCCAGAGTCCTATCCTATCTTCTACTCCAGCCAATTCCAACTCCTGCAGACTGACGACGCCCTACACATCCGCCTAAAATCCAACGAATCGCCAGTCACCATCCGCATCACCGAAGAAGGCGGCCCCGTCCACCTGGATTCCTGCCTCGAATTCTTCTGGTCCCCTGACATCACCAAACCCGACTACTTCAACTTTGAATTCAACGCGGCCGGCATTCTCCACGTCAAATACGGCCCTGACCGCGGACACCGTCACCTTTTTGCTTACGACAAAACGGATTTATCCGTCGAATCCTCCATTGACGAATCAGGTTGGGCCATCTGTTTCCGGCTGCCCTTTTCTTTACTGTCTGAACTTGGCATCACGCCCACAACCGTAACCCGCGCCAACTTTTACAAATGCGGCGACGATACCGCCACTCCCCACTACTCTTCTTGGAATCCGGTTACGAGCGAAACCCCCGATTTTCACAGACCCTACGACTTCGGTGAGCTGATTGTTGATTTTGCTTAACTAGGAGTGTGTTTGGCCACTACATAAGTTTAAAATTAAACTTATGTAGTGGTGTAGTGGCTTTGAAAAGGCGCGGACGAGGATCCCGGGGGGGCCTGCACTTATGGCGTGTGGCTCCTAGTGGTGGTTCGCTGGTGTTCTAGTTCGGTTGGTGAAGGAGCGCGCATTTGCGGCGTGTGGTTCCTAATGGTGGTTCGCTGGTGTTCTAGTTCAGTGAGTGAAGTGGGTAATTAATTATCTTTCGATATATAATTATCATCCAGAAGATATGACGCAAAGTGTACCAGAATGGCTCTATGTAACTACTAATCTATTTTATACAACATGTGAAATTGCAAGATTAATTTGTCTTAGTCTCTATTTTGCGCCATCCAAGTGCTAACCAAGCGCTAACCAAGCCCAAATAGATTTCCAAACTGGTTCGGATCGGGAAACTTGCGACAACAAATATTTCCAGAAATGATCTTGCCACTTATTTTGCAGCCAGATGAATGATTACTGACCTGAAGACAGAATTATTGAATGAATACTGACCTCGACGGCTACACGGTCTGTGATAAGCATGGAACCAAGAGGAAAATATCTTTTAAAGTGCTGAGTCTGTCAATCCGATGTCGCAAGTTTCCTGATCCCAACCAATCTGCAAACAAGATAACAATTACCCCAAGCACCGAAGAAGAAATTCAGGAAGAATACGCCGCCAAAACCGCTCCGCCATCAATAAATCACTACATATGTTTAAAAATAAACTTATGTAGTGGCTTTGAAACAATACGCCGCCAAAACCGCACCTTCTAATCACAACTCAACTCAACTCAACTAATCTCAGCTCACAATGGTGACGAGAGAGTATTAAACAAGAAAATCATGATCACGACGTCCTGTGCGAAATGAATGAGCCACGCCCAGAAGAAGCCTTTTGTTTCCAGCATCGATTTCGTCAGGAAATAGCCGATCCAAGCGGCAAGCAGCGATCCGAATATGCCACGCGGTGCCGCGCCCCAATAGTGAATAGCTCCAAAAACCACGGAACCCATAAATAGGGTGGCTTTGTGCAAAGCAGCCGGATTTAAACCGCTAACCTCACCACCACCACCAACACCAACATCAGCGCCGGCATTGACACCCAAAGTAACAAAAGACAAACGGAAGATAACTTCCTCCGTGAAAGAGTTGGCCAGAGCCAGTGGGATCGCCATCAGCAAATTAGGCCAGAGTTTGAAGTCATAACCTAAGTCTCTGGTTTGAAAATAGAGCACAACACCTGTTACAACAGTGATAATCAGACCAATACTCCAGCCAGACTTCTCCCAACGATCCGGTTTAGTCACACCAATAAGTCGAGATGGATGCATGACGCCTTTGATATTTCGAAGTGTCAAGTAGGAGAGCCTCACCCGATCCGCCAGAAAATACAAGATCACCAGGAGCGCAAGCGCCACCAAGATCGTACTCAATTCGTAATTCAGGTAGAAGTTCAGGATGTCCTTTGAAAAAGGTGCAAACGAAAAGATTGGCCTTTTCATGAACCACAAAAGCGCCCCCGCAGCCATAAGCGTGCTCAGAACGCCAATTGTCAGGCGCAAATACTGATTTGATTTTCTGGTTTCCATACTTTTCTCCTATCGCGGCCAATGCTACGGCGATGCCACTGCAATGCTACGGCGATGTTTCTCAACTGTTCCAGATCACTATAGCAAATCGGCAGGCGCATAGGGCGCCCTAACGAGGCAGCAACACATGTAAAATGGCCTATTTTGCGTATGACTTTGGTCACTGATTTCCACTTCGACAGTCGGCGATGATTTCCACTTCGACAGTCAACAGTGAATTTCCTTGCAGAGGGTAGTTAACTAACTATTAATTTTCTTTGGCCAAAGCCCCCGCCACCACTCTCGCAATCAATCGTGTAACGTGAGCGCCTTACGTTCGCAAGCATTACGTTTATCGTGGAGAGGCCACGTCGCTGGAAAAGAAAATCTAGAGACATCAAAAATAGAAAGTACTTGCTGCTATGTAAACACTTACTGGCAGAAACAAGGAGGAGACTATGAATAAACTATTTTCACATAAAATTGCGGCTTTGGCCGGAATTGTCCTGGCATCCGCACTGTTCCTAACTGCATGCGGAGGGACTACGACCACGACCTCTGCAGGGAACACCACTGGTGGCACCACTGTTGGCGTGACCAGCAGCGAAACGGCGGGCGGAGAAACCACGGTTGCTGCCGGCAATCTGGAATTAACGCTCGCACAGCTAGCTGAGTTCAACGGCAAAGACGGCAAACGCGCCTATGTTGCCTTGGACGGCGTCATCTACGACGTTACCGACAATGCTGGCTGGAAGAATGGAGAACATTATGGCGAATTGGCCGGAACTGACATTTCCGATGCCTTCAAGAACAAATCCCCGCACGACAGTTCAATCCTGAGCGGTTTGCCGGTGGTAGGCAAGTTGGTCCAGTAATTACGACCTCTAATCTCTGGGCGTTGAAGCCTTGCCGGCAAGGCTTCAAGCCCACAAGGCCACGAGTAACCGAAATAGAAATTGAAATTGCTTAGCAATTAAGCAATTCAGATAGAAAAGGGAAAAAACAAAGCAAACATAAACCCGTAGATGCTGCGAAGCCTACACACAAGAAACGAGGCACAACAGTTATGAGTCAACGACAATTATTAATTTTAGGCAGAGTATTAGGATGGGTGATCTTTTCAGGGGTGATCTTTCAAGCGTTGAATCCGGTTTTGAAGTGGATCAACAGGAAATTTGTGGCCAAACGCCCCAAAGAAGACAAAGTCCGCACACGGTATCAATCGTTCCTGCGGACGTATCTCAAGATCCATCCTTATACCGGCATCGCGACCGTGGCAATCATGTTGGTTCATCTGTTCATTCAGTCCAGAATCTACGGGTTTTTCTTATCAGGCGTCATCGCCGGAACCTCGCTCCTAGTGATCGGCGGGTTCGGTCTTTACGGATTTTTCGTCAAGAAGAAGAAACCTGGCACATGGCTCAAACTGCATCGTTGGCTGACGATTTTATTGCTGGCAGCGGTTGCCTTCCATGTCGTGACAGCAAAATTACGCTTCTGAAGTTCTGACATTTTGAGCTTCTGAACTTCTGACATTTTGAGCTTCTGAACTTCTGACATCATGAACTTCTAATCAGAATCTCAGCACCAGAACGACAACATTCGCTACAACATTCGCTACAACATTCGCTACAACATTCGCATCGCAGCATTTGAACCTCAGACGATGTTTCAGGCTATCAGGTGATGTTTCAGGCTATAATGTGGGTAGTTGGGGGCGGCTTTGGCCAAAGTCACCGGTGAAACCTCCGGACTAACCACTGCCACAACCACCGAAAAGCCACCGAAAAGCCACCGAAAAACCACCGCAGAAGAGGTGATTATGCAGACCCACAAGCGACTGATGCGCGCCTACAATCATGCGAAAATTGAGGACTTCGACCAGAATTCGAAGTACGTTTTCATCAGCGATTGCCACCGCGGGAATGGCGCGTTTGCCGATGAATTTTCCAAAAACCGCAACACCTATATTCGCGCCTTGACATATTATTACGAGAACGGGTTTACTTACGTTGAAGTGGGTGATGGGGACGAACTTTGGGAGCCGAATCGGATGAGCGTCATTCAAGAGGCGCACACGGACGCGGTGAATGCGATGAAACGGTTTTTTGACGATGGCCGCATGATCATGATTTACGGTAACCACAACATTCGCATGCGGGACCCTGAGTATGTCAAAGAAAACTACTACCGCTACTATAACGAGTTCACGGAGGAATATTCAGACCTCTTCCCCGGCTTGGAGCCCGTCGAGGCGCTGCGGCTGATTGAGAAAGAAACCGGCCAAGAAATTTTCGTTGTGCATGGGCATCAGGGGGATTTGGCGAATGATCAGCTTTGGCGGATTTCGCGGTTTTCGTTGCGCTATTTCTGGCGCTATCTCCACAATTTCGGAATCAAAAGCCCCGCCAGCCCCGTGAAAAATATTTTCAAGCGCCACCGGGTCGAGCGCCATTACATTCGCTGGATCCGAAGGTACAGGCAAATGCTGATTTGCGGGCACACGCACCGTTTCAAGTATCCGCGTAAAAATGAGCTGCCTTATTTCAACACAGGATGTTGCGTTTATCCGACGACTATCACAGCCATTGAGCTGGAGAATAATCAGATTAGTTTGATCCGCTGGAAAATCCTCGTCAACGCCGATGGCATCCTCCAGATCCAACGGATGGTGCTTAAGGGACCCGAGCCAATCGAGAAGTTTGACCTCCGCGAAGCGAATTTGGACCGGGTCGATTCGATGTACACAAGGTCCGTCGTCGAGGTCCTCACGAGCCGCTCCAACATCGAGGGTTCCATCCAACTCCAGAAACCCGACACGACTGACGAGGATCGCTGAGTTTTGGCAGCTTCGTCTGTGCTAATTGCGGCTTTGGCCAAAGCCGCCCCCATCAACTACTGCCACTCCGCCAGTCGACGCTCCCCTTCCAGCTGCTGGATTTCAGTGATGTCTTGACTCACTTCCAAGACACCCCGATACACGCCCTCGCTATCCCTTAGGCTGAAATATTCAATCATGATTTTCCGGCCGTGGGCATCAATCCAGAAGCGGGCGTGACTTTGCCTGCCCTCGCGGAAAGAATCGATGATTTCTTCGACTTTGGCCAAAGAACGCGGCGGATGACAATTCCGCACTTCGCGCCCAACAATTGCCGGACTCCGCGGGAAAATCCGCTTCGGCGGGTTCGAGAAGAACAAAACGCGATTATTCTCATCCACCACCGTGAAATCAACAGGCAGCTGATTCAAAACCATGCTCAGCTGCTCATAACTAAGCGCCCCTGTCTCCGTCCGGAAAACGCCGTCCGCTTGCGGCGCTTGTTGCGCTGTTTGTGTCTGCGGCGATGTTTGCGACTGCGCTGCTTGTGTTGTTTGCGACTGCGCTGCTTGCGGCTTCGACGATGCTTGCGTTACTTGCGGCTGCGACGTGCTCACCTCATTGCGGACATCAAAAGCCGTCGGATACACCAACGATTGTTGGTACATTGCCTCCCAATCCGCTTCGTCCAATAACTCGGCGGCGGTTGGATAGAGAAATTGTTCTTCTTTATAAGCAATCGAAGCATAGAAGCCAAACAATTTTCCTGTCAGCTGACTGCGCTCTTGCTTGGCCGCTTGCGGATCCGTCCAAGAAGCGATGGCCTTCTCAAGCACTTCTTCTGCCTCATCTTGCCATGCCCAGAAAATGGAAAGGGCAGTCATAGCGTCATCTTTCAGTTCCAAAGTCGGAAAGAAAATATTTTGCAACCTCACGAAATGCGTATCCATCTGCCGCAACTCTCCAAGAAGTCGTGCGACTTCAGCATCTCTCGCTTCTAGGGACATAGCCTGGGTAGTCGTTGCGTCTGCGGTGCTTACAGTGCTTTCGTTTGCGGTGCCTGGATTTGTAGTGTTTGTGTCTGTGGTGTTTATGTCTGTGGTGTTTGTGTCTTCGACTGTTCCATCAGCTTGGTCACGCAGAAGCAACAGCGGACGAATTTCGCGGAGCAGATCATCCATTGCTTGATTCTCGGCGCGCAGCTCTTTCAGGAAAGGATCATTCTCGCGAACATGGGCATCTTCTTGCGTCGTTTGTGTTGCCAAAATCACCCGCGGCACAACTTCGATTACCTTTTCCTCCTTGTATCCTTGATCCAAAATTCGCTTGAAACTCCTAAAGATTTCGAGACTACTCAACTCTGCAAACTCAGCCTCGTGCTTGTGGAATGTTTCTCTGATATCCCTACCCTCGAGTAGCGCTTCTATATAAGAAACTAGGTTATCAATTCTGTTTTGAGAATGATTGTTATTCATTGTGGTCAGGCTCCCTTCGGGTTGGCATTAGCTTTGGCGATTTTTTTTGGTTATTCTTTTTTGGCGATTCTTTTTGGGGACTTTTTTGGGGCTTTTTTGGCGACTCTCTCGCCGGTAGTAAGTCCAAGAAAAGGATAGCACATGAACTACTACATAGGTTTAAAAATAAACTTATGTAGTGCGTCAGCGGGTTGCACGTTTTTCGGTGGTGGTACGACGGTGTTGCGTCGCTAGTGTATTGGCAGTGCGTCGGTTACAGGCTAGTATCGCGATTCTTCTGCTGAAGTTATAGGAACGCTTGTTTTCTGCGTATGGCTCCTAGGGCTGATGCGTTGGTTTTCTGGTTTAGTGATTGAATGAACGCTTGCCTACAACGTATGGTTTCTAGATTAAGTTCGCTGATTTTCCTGTTCAGCTATGGAAGGAACGCACGTTTCAACGTTTGGTCTCTAAGTGAGGCTATTATCGTGTTTAATGTAATGTGATTTCCGCATTGTACAGTTACTCCGTTTTATATAACATGCGATACGCCAGGCAGAACTTGTCTATATCCTACATTTCTCTCCTGCATATGAAAAAATTTTTCCAAACTGGTTCGGATCGGGAGACTTGCGACAACAAATATTTTCCAGAGATGATCTTGACACTTTTTACAGTCAAATGAATGATTACTGACTTGGAGACAGAAATTATTGAATGAATACTGACCTCGACGGCTACACGGTCTGCAATAAGCACGGTACTAACGGGAAAATCCGTTTATAAGTACTGAGTCTGTCAAGCCGATGTCGCAAGTTTCTCGATTCGGACCAATCTGCAAACAATATAACAGTTACTCTAAGCTCCGAAGAGCGAATTTTGGAGAAATACGGTGCCAAAACCGCTCAACCACCAATAAATCACTACATATGTTTAAAAATAAACTTATGTAGTGGCAATACGTCGCCAATACCGCTCCGCCAATAAGGACTCCAACGATGCGGAACAAATTCAGAAGCAATACGCCGCCAATACCGCTCCGTCATTACGAACTCGCGCCACCGACTCACTATCACCGACTCACTACATATGTTTAAAATTAAACTTATGTAGTCAAATGTAGTCAAACCGGTCAAACCACCTCCCCCCACCTCACCCCAAACTTACTTGACACTATTGACTAAGTGCACTAATTGGTATAAAGTTTTCCTATACTGGTAACGTTACCGGTACAGAGAGGAGCGGTGCATGAACAAGTTAACAATAACCGATATAGCAAAATTGGCTAATACAAGCGTCAGCACCGTTTCGCGCGTACTGAACAATCAACAAGACGTCAGCCCAACAACCAGGAAACGGGTGCAGGCAGTCATCGAGAAGAACACCTATATGCCGAATAACAGCGCCAGAAACTTGAAGCGTTTGTCTATGAAAGCAATTGGCGTCATCATCAAAGGCTTCACAAACCCCCTTTTCGTATCCATGCTCACGGTCATCCAGCAAGAGATAGAGAAGCATCATTATCTGATGCTTTTGGAGCCGGTTGAAACGTCGCAAGATGAAGTCGAAGCTGCGATCAATCTTTGTCGGGAGAAGAAACCGCAAGGACTGATTTTTATGGGTGGAAATTTCGAGCATTCCCGGTCGATGTTGGATCAGTTGGGCGTGCCTTTTGTGATGTTGACCACAGCTTTGCAGCAAACAGATGATGGTCCGGATCCAGCATCTTACTCGAGCGTCAGTATTGACGATTATCAAGTTAGTTATGATTTGACGAAGTCTTTATATCAACATGGGCACAGGCAATTTGCCATGATTGGGCCGTCGGCCGGCGACCTTTCGATTGGCAGTCTGCGGTTGCGGGGTTTCTTGGCGGCTTTGAGGGACTGTGGCGTTCCGGAGCAGCAGGTCGCAACTGCGAAGAGCCAGGCTTATAGTGCTCAAGCCGGCTACGATTCCGCATCGGAATTATTGGAGAAGGCCGAGTTCACATGTTTGGTTTGTATTGCGGATACTTTGGCTATCGGTGCGCTCCGAGCGCTGCACGACAAGGGTTACAAGGTTCCGGCGGACATTTCGGTCGTCGGTTTCGACGGGCTGGATGACGGAAATTTCACGATTCCGTCGCTCGCCACAGTGAAGCAACCGGAAGCAGCGATGGCCTATCGCAGTGTCACCTTGCTTTTCGATCATATTTACAAGGAAACAGTTCACCAGCATATTACGTATGAGCCGGAGTTCTTGGCAAGGGAGAGCTTCCGCCCGCTCACGCAAGGAACGTAGAAACTTCAGCTCGAGCAAGCACCAGGTCAGATTTTGGCCAAAGCCGCCCCCCCTCCACCCCCTCAACATCAGACAGTGCGCAAGCAGAGAGCAGATAGAGCACAGAATAAGATACTCAATGTAACTCAAACAAAAATATATACAAAAATATAAGCAAAAACAGATCGTGATACAGAAACGGAAACATGTCCAGAACCTAAACCAGTTATTAACAGCCAGAGGCAAGCGTCAGGAACCCCAAACGAGTAGAAATACAGCACAAAACAAACACAAAACACAACAAAACACAACACATAACACAAAACAAAACCCTGACGCCGACCCCCAAGCTGCTGATAAATATTTAACCAGGGAGGTAAAATATGAAGAAGAATCGTATCGTAGCACTCGCGCTATCAATAGTGATGGTGGCGTCTTTGGCCGCATGCGGAGGTGGTGGAACAACCACAGCTCCGTCAGCCAATGGCGGAACAACTCCGGAGGGAACAACTTCCGGGGCAGTGGAAGGAACAACGACTCCGACGGCTAGCGGCAAAGTCTATTTCCAAAACTTCAAACCGGAACAAGGCGAAGCGTACAAAGAGATTGCCGCGAAGTACACGGCGGAGACAGGTGTTGAAGTCAAGGTCGAAACAGCCGCGGCCGGCACCTACGAACAGACGCTCTTGAGTGAGATGGCGAAGTCCGATGCACCAACCATCTTCCAGATCAACGGCCCTGTAGGCTATGCCAACTGGAAGGCCTATACTGCGGACCTCTCCGGATCCACGCTCTACGAGCACTTATCCGACAAGAGTTTGGCGATTAAGGAAGGTGACGGCGTCTACGCCATTCCTTTCGCGATTGAAGGTTACGGCATCATCGTCAACACGGCAATTATGGACAAATATTTTGCTCTTGATGGGGCCAAAGCAACCAGCCTCGCCGAAATTAACACGTTTGCCAAACTGAAAGAAGTCGTCGAAGACATGACGGCGAAGAAGGCAGACTTGGAGATTGAGGGCGTTTTTGCAAACACAAGTTTGAAGCCCGGTGAAGACTGGCGCTGGCAAACGCATCTCATGAACATCCCGATGTATTATGAGTGGCAGGATAGCGGGGCTGATCTTTCGGATCCGGCTGCTACCAATGAAATTACCTTTAAGTACAACGAGAACTTCAAGAACATCTTTGATCTTTACCTGAATAACTCCACTGTTGAGCCTTCTCTGACAGGCGCCAAAACAGTAAACGACTCCATGGCGGAATTTGCTTTGGGTCAGGCGGCCATGGTGCAGAATGGTAACTGGGCTTATGGTCAAGTTTCCGGTGTGGAAGGTAACGTTGTGAAACCTGAAGATGTTTCCTTCCTCCCAATCTACATTGGTGTCACGGGCGAAGAGACACAGGGAATCGCCATCGGTACTGAGAATTTCTTCTGCATTAATAAGAATTCTCCGGCCGAAGATCAGCAAGCTTCGCTGGATTTCTTGGCTTGGCTCTATACCACTGATGAAGGCAAGAAGATTGTGACAAACGACCTGGGCTTCATTGCTCCGTTTGACACCTTCACAGATGCTGACAAACCGTCTGATCCTCTGGGCCAGCAAGTCATGGAATGGAATGCCAAGGCTGATATCAAGAACGTGCCTTGGAACTTTACCGTTTTCCCGAGCCAGCAGTTCAAGAACAACTTCGGCGGATATCTGCTGCAGTATGCCCAAGGTCAGATGCAGTGGGCAGATGTTGCTTCTTCTGTCGTAGCCGATTGGGCCACAGAGAAAGCGGCTTCGGCACAGTAAATGCGTCAATGGCCGCCCTTGATGCGGCACAGTAACTTTGGGTTGAAGCCCATGAGCACTGCGCGAAGTGCTGCGCAAATGCTTCACACACAAAGCAATTTTTTCAGGATCGGTGCAGCCCCCGCGCTGTGCCGGTCCCCCCTATTCGCTCAACCAACCTTCGGAGGAAAAGAGATGCACAAAAATCTGTACAAATATTTTCCGATCTTCGTTCTACCCACGTTGCTCGCATTCGTTATTGCTTTTCTGATCCCCTTTCTGATGGGCATTCGCTTGTCCTTCTCAAGTTTCACAGTCATAACGGATGCGAAATTTAATGGGATCGATAACTACATCCGCGCTTTTACAGATCCATCCAGTAACTTCGTCTATTCCCTCGGCTTCACGTCCGTGTTTACGATCGTAGCCGTGATCACCGTAAATGTTTTTGCTTTTGCCATCGCCCTGATGCTCACCAGGGGGCTGAAAGCAACCAACCTCTTCCGCACCATATTCTTCATGCCAAATCTGATTGGCGGCATCGTGCTGGGCTACGTCTGGAACACAATCCTGAATGCGATTCTGGCGAACTTTGGCCGCACCCTGCAATTCGATCCAGCCTACGGGTTCTGGGGTCTGGTCTTGCTGATGAATTGGCAAATGATCGGCTACATGATGATCATCTACATCGCGGCCATTCAGGGGGTGCCGTCGGAGCTTAAGGAAGCCGCGGAAATTGATGGTGCCTCCAGTTGGCAGGTGCTGACCAATATCATCATCCCCTACATCGCGCCGTCGATCACCGTCTGTACTTTCCTGACCCTCACCAACTCGTTCCGCCTCTTCGACCAGAACCTCGCGCTCACCGGAGGGGGTCCCGCAAACAAGACCGAGATGCTGGCACTCAACATCTACCGAACTTTCTACGGTCGCGTGGGTTGGAGTGGTCCTGGTCAGGCCAAAGCCGTCATCTTCACCCTCATCCTCGGTTTGATTGCGCTGATTCAATTGCGTTTAACCCGCAGCAGAGAGGAGGATTAAGATGGCTGATACTCGTGTAAGAACGTCGAAGGAGGCGTCTTTGGCCAAGACTAGAAAGCGCTCTGACATCATCTTCTACATTATTTTGATCATCCTGGCCTTGATCTTCGTCTTCCCGCTCTTGGTGATTCTGATGAACTCCTTCAAGAGCAAGCTCTATATTTCAGATGACTTGTTTGCTTTCCTGAATCAAGAGAATTTTGTGGGCTGGACCAATTACATAACTGGTTTTACAAAGATGAATTTCTGGGGGGCTTTTAGCACCTCTCTCTTCATCACGGTTGGCGGCACAGCCTTGATTCTGGTGTGCTGCAGCATGTGTGGCTGGTACCTGGCTCGAGTAAAAGGCAAAGGCACTACCTTCCTCTATTACTTGTTTGTGTCCGCGCTGGTTGTGCCGTTCCAGATGGTCATGTTCACGATGAGCTGGCTCGCCAATAATCTGAAGCTCGACACGCCTTGGGGCATCCTGGTGATGTATTTGGGTTTCGGTGCCGGGCAGGCGGTCTTCATGTTCACTGGCTTCGTGAAAGGCGTCCCCATTGACGTTGAAGAAGCAGCCAACATTGATGGCTGCGGGCCTTTGCAGACTTTCTTCCGCATTTCCCTGCCGCTGATGAAACCGATGACGATCACGATTGCGATTCTGGAAGTGATGTGGATTTGGAATGATTACCTGTTGCCTTTAATCGTCCTAAAATCGGCATACACGACGTTACCGATTTCGATCCAGAAGATTTTTACCGGCGGCTATGGCTCAAGTGACATGGGCGGCCTCATGGCCATGCTCGTGCTCTCCATCCTGCCTGTGGTGATTTTCTACCTCTTCAGCCAGAAGTACATCATCCAAGGCGTCGTTGCAGGCGCTGTAAAAGGCTGATGTCGGTTGGGGGCGGCTTTGGCCAAACGATGAGCTTAGAAGGCGAATGATTCGAGGAGCCAATCGATCACGTTGCGCTGCTCAATCCCCTCATCATTGTATGAACCGGGATCCATGGTGAGGATGATTTTGCGGAAGTTGTCATCGATGAGCTGTAGAGGCTGGCGTTCGCAGGTGTACACCTGCTCGTCTAGAACAGATAAAGATACCTGATAATATTCTGTGACGCCGTGTTTCTGCGCGATGAAATCCACTTCGTAGCTACCCATCGTTCCCATGTAGACGTCATACCCTCTTCGGATTAACTCAAGATAGACAACGCCCTCCAACTGATGGTCGGAATCAGGCCTCTTCTGGCCTAAGAGAGCCCTACGAAGTGACGGGTCTACCGGGTAATACTTGGATCCGCGCGCCAAATATTTCTTGCCTGCCAAATCGAAACGATCACAACGATAGAACAAATAGCCTTCCAAAAAGGCCTCAATATAAGCGGATACGGTTGAGCTCGTTGTCTTGTGTCCTCTGGATGTCAGGGTGTCAGCAATTTTCTTAGTCGAGACCAGACTGCCAGAGGTGTCTGTCAGATAGCGGGCCAGCTCTTCGACGAGTGTTGCGTTCGTCAGCTGTTTTCGGGAGAGGATGTCTTTGACAAAGACGGTATTTACTATCCCACTGATATAGCTGACGTACGTTTGCTCGTCTTCGATTTGGGTTGCGTAAGGGAACCCTCCACAGTCCAGATACTTGGAGAATACTGTTTCCGGTGAGGTCGCTGGGGTCTGTGAGGATGTTGCGTTAAATGAGGTTGCCGCGTTGCTCTCAACGGAATCTATCTGGTGTGAATAAAACTCTGCGAAAGAGAGCGGCATGACTTTGATCTCCACATAACGGCCCGAAAGCAGTGTGGCAAGTTCGCCGGAAAGCATGTATGCATTTGAACCCGTCACATAAAGATCAACATTCCCCTTGATAAATAAACTATCTAAAACTCGCTCAAACTGATCCACCATCTGAATTTCATCCAAAAAAACATAATTCATCTGGTCAACCTGCAATTTTTCACTAATTGCTCGATACAAGTTGTGATACTCAAGGAGCTGATCATTCGCTAAATCTTCGAAATTGTACATCTGTACTTGCTTATCTGAAATGCCTTGAGCTTGTAGACTTTCGCGGAAAACTTGCAGAATGGTTGATTTGCCGCTTCTCCTCACGCCGGTGATTACTTTGATACAATCTTTATCTTTCATCTGTGAAAGAATTTGTTGGTAGTGTGGACGTTCGATCATTGTGTGGCCTCATTTCTAATTGGTTTACCGTTATTTTCAAGTTGATTCCAATATTTTCAAGTTGATTTCAAGTTTTCTTCTAGTTGATTTGAACTTGCACTAATTTATCCGATCAATTTAAAGAGGATTTGAACTTATGGTAATTTATTTTTTCAAGTTTAATTTGATTTTGATTCGTTTATTTATTATAGCACAATTTTAAATTGATTTTAATTCGATTGCTTATCGTGGCACGAATTCAAATTGATTTCAATTCATTTTGTCAGACCGTTTGTCTGAATTGAAAGAATTATGGGTGACTGAATCGAGTAATTTTACTCATCTCGAGACTCTACGGCAGTTTCCGGCAACGGGTACAAATGGGTGCAAACGAGGCAAACGAGTGCAAACGAGGCAAACGAGTGCAAACGAGGCAAACGAGTACAAACGAGGCAACCGAGTACAAATGCCAAGAAAGTCCACCAAAGCCCCCCTCACTTTGCTATTATGTTTCGGTGAGGTAAAAAATATGTACACATTATTGGCATTTTTTCTGGGTGTAATTATATCCTTCATGATCTCCATCAACGGCGGTCTGGCAGAAGCAGTTGGTGTCATGCCGTCAACCGTGATTATTCATGCTGTTGGAACTGTGTTCGCCCTCCTCATGTGTGTCATTCGGAAGGAGAAGTTGGGCGTCTTTGGCCGCAAACCCTTCTGGCTCTATCTCGGTGGAGCGTTCGGCGTACTGACAACCGTGTTTCAGAACTACGCCTTCAGTTACATTTCTATGACAAGTATCATCGCGCTGGGCCTGCTGGGCCAAACCATAACATCCTTGGTGTATGATCGCTTCGGACTCATGGGTATGCCGAAGCGTCCTTTCGAAAAAAGCTCCATCATCGGCATTGTCTTCGCTATCGCCGGCATCTTCGTCATGTTGGACACCAGTGTTTTGGGCACCGGCCTTGCCGTCGCTCTCGCCACCGCTACCGGTGTCACGATTGTTGTTTCGCGTACAATCAATAACCAGTTGTCGGAACAAATCGGCCCCATGCCCGGCTCGCTTGTAAATCATATTGTGGGACTGATTGTGTCCCTTGTGTGGCTGCTGGTGATTTCCGGTGGCGTGCCGTCTGTGACTGTCGCCGCCGGCACAAGTCCTCTTGTCTTTTTCGGTGGCGTCATTGGTGTCTTCAACATTTTCTTAATGAACATTGTCGTGTCAAAGATGTCTTCTTTCCGTGTCACTGTCCTCACATTTGTTGGCCAAATCCTCTCCGGCGTCCTGCTGGATCTTTTCGCAGGCCGCCCCTACGATCCGAAATCTCTGGCAGGCGGCCTCATCATTGCCGTTGGAGTCGCCATTTCCATGATCGTCGAGCACGCCTCCTCCCGTTATTCCCGGTCGGATCCGCTGTAATTTTCTTATTGACTACGATCATTGACTACGATAAACGCACTACATAAGTTTAATTTTAAACATATGTAGTGTGTTTATCGATGCTTGTTCGTGATGGTGGTGCGTGATGGTGGTTCGTGATAGTGGTGCGGTTTGGGCAGGGATTGTTTCTACACAGGTGCAGTGGCTATTGATGTTCTTGATGGCGGAGCGGTTTTGGCGGCGTATTATTCCTGAATTTGTTCTTCTTCGTTGGGGTTCTTGTCTTTGGAGGTGTTTGGGCAACGAATTCCTCCTGAATGCGTTCTGCGGACATTACAGAAATTATTATACGATTTCCAGATTGGTAGAGATCGCGAAACTTGCGACATCGGCTGACAAACTCAGCCCTTTACAAGGTATTTTTCTGTTGGTATCGTGCTTATTGCAGACCGCGTAGCCGTCTAGGTCAGTATTCATTCAATAATATCTGTCTTCGGGTCAATAATCATTCATCTGACTGTCAGCAAGTATCAAGATTCTCTCTGAAAAATAGTTGTTGTCGCAATCCTCCGGATCTGGACCAGGTTGGAAATTATTTTTGGCTTGGTTAGCACTTTAAATCAGAAAGATAGCAGAACTTCCCGCAATAAGACGATTTAAGCGCACCTCCTGTCGAAAAGCATTGAAGTGTAGGACGATGTTGTTCCAGAAACAATAGGTAGAATCAAGCGTTCCTTCAAACACGAAACTTAAACACTTACGAACCAGGACTAGGAACCATAAGTTGAAATTAAGCGTTCCTTCAGAAAAATTGCTGAATAGAGATGCGTAACAAGTTTGCTTGCACATTACTTCAAATTTGAAGAAATGTGCAAGGTATCAACCTATGTATATTTCCACGCAAAATCCAGCAGACTACTTGTCGACAACTTCTGCGGGGACCGCATTACCAACTACTTCGCATACTCGTCGCCGACCACTTCGCATGCTCGTCGCCAACCGCCGCCCAAATCACTACATAAGTATAAAATTAAACTTATGTAGTCAAACCACCTCTTACACACCCCACACCCATCAATCATGCTTTTTGTAGAAGAAGTACTTCGCAATTTCTGTGGTCACAATGTACAGAATCGCAATACCGAACAGAGACAGCATGATTGCCGGCTCGATGGGGGCAATGTTTAGGAGGCCGGCAAAAGGCATGTACGGCAAAATCAGGGTGAAGATCGCCACGCCAAGAGAAGAAAACAGGAGGGCTGGGGCGGGTTTGCTTTTGTAAAACGGTTTTCGGGTGCGCATGACGAGAAGCATCATCAGTTCTGTAATGATAGAGACGACGAACCAGCTGCTTTGGAAGGCTTCTTCCTGTACATGGAAGCCCAAGAGCAGCACCGCAAAAGTCACATAGTCGAACACGGAACTGATGAGGCCGAATGTGATCATGAAGTTGCGGATGAAGTGCAGATCCCAACGACGTGGTTTTTGAATCATTTCTTCGTCGACGGAGTCACGAGCCAGCGTCAGGGAGGGGAAGTCAGAGAAGAAATTGATGAGTAAAATTTGCTTTGGCAGGAGTGGCAGGAAAGGCATGAAGAGCGAGGCACCAGCCATGCTGAACATGTTGCCGAAATTGGAGCTGGTGCTGATATTAATGTACTTCAAAGTGTTCGCAAAAGTCATCCGCCCCAACTCAATGCCGCGCTTGAGAACGTTGAGGCTTTTCTCGAGAAGAACGAAGTCGGCGGCTTCTTTGGCCACGTCAACAGCCGTGTTGACACTGATACTGACGTCGGCAACATGGAGTGCTGGGGCATCATTGATCCCGTCGCCCATGTAGCCGACAACGAAGCCATGCTTCTTCAGCGCGAGGATGATGCGCTCCTTCTGGTTCGGGTCAACCTCGGCGAAAATGTTCACGTTCGCAACGGCGGCGATCAGCGCCTCATTACTGAGAGCCAAAATTTCTTTGCCGGTCAGTACGCCCGTGACTTCGAGGCCGAGCATTTTCGCGGTGTGCAGCGAAACGAGTTTGTTATCGCCCGTGATGATGCGAAGGCCTACCCCCAGCTCCGCCAGGTCGTTGATGGTCTCCATGGCGTCGGTTTTCGGCGGGTCGTAGAAGAGCAGAAATCCGCAGAAAACCATGTCGGTTTCATCGGTTATGGTGAAGGTTTCCTTGGCCAAAACCGCCTTCTTCGCCACTCCCAACACCCGGTAGCCCTGGTCGCTCCAGGCTTCGAATTGTTTCTGTATCTTGTCCTGTATCGCATCGTCGAGCGGGACCGTCATGCCCGTGGGCACGAACGCCGACGAGCAAATGTCGAGGACGTGGCTGAGAGCGCCTTTGGTAATCATGGTGGCTTGCGCGCCTCCCGTAAGGAGGTCTCCGCCTTGCGCGCCTCCCGTAAGGAGGTCTCCGCCTTGCGCGCCTCCCGTAAGGAGGTCTCCGCCTTGGGCGCCTTCAGCTTGTACCCCAACAGCTGGGGCGCCTTCGGACACCACGATGCTGAGGCGCTTGCGGGTGAAATCGTAGGGGATTTCGTCAAGCTTCGTCACGCCGCTGGTGTCGGGGGTGCCTTTCGCCATAATTGCCTGGTCGAGGGCGTTCACGAGGCCGGTTTGCAGGGAAGCGTTGAGGTAAGCGAGACGGAAAATTTCGTCGGACGTTTGGGCATCGATGTCGACCGCGTCGTCCAGGTGAACCACGCCCTCGGTTAGGGTGCCCGTTTTGTCTGTGCAGAGGACATCCATGCTGCCGAAGTTCTCAATAGCAGTGAGATGGCGGACGATGACGCCGGCTTTGGCCATCGTACGAGAACCATAGGAGAGGGTGACATTGATGATCGCTGGCAGTAGCTGAGGGGTAATTCCCACGGCCAAAGCCACCGAAAACAGCAGCGAATCGATCGCGGGTTTTTGCATCAACACATTGATCGCGAAGACGACGATCGTCAGAATGAGCATGATTTGCGTCAGCATATAACCGAAGTGCCGGATGCCCCGCTCGAAATCGTTCTCGGGCCGCTTCTGATTCAGTTGCCCCGCGATCTTACCGAACTCCGTGTTTTGACCCGTGCCCACGACCAACATCGTTGCGCTGCCGCTGTAGACGTTGGTTCCGGTGAATACCGTATTTTCTCGTTCGGCCAAAGTCGAAACCTCCGCCGCCTCGCCCAATTTCTTCTCCACCGGTAAGGCCTCGCCTGTCAAGATGGATTGATTCACGAAGAAATCATTACATTCTAGGACCAAGCCGTCCGCGGGAATCAAACTGCCGGCAGACAGCAAGACGATGTCGCCCGGCACCAAGGTGCTTGACGGAACCTGCACCTGTTTGCCGTCACGCAGAACGGTTGTTTGCTGTGAAATCCTAGAGCGGAGCTCTTCGACGGCTTTGTTTGCACTGTATTCTTGGATGAAACTCAAGATGACGCTGGCAAAAACAATCGCCAAAATAATCACCGCATCCGTCCAATCGCCGGTCAAGCCGGAGATTATGGTTGCCACGATTAGGATAATCATGATGGGATTCTTAAATTGGCTCAAAAAAAGGAGCACCGGCCCTGAACTGCCCGATGCCTTGATCGAATTCACGCCGAACTGTTTCGCCCTAGATTCCGCCTCGTCACCTGTGAGTCCGGTTTGGGAGGTTTCAAGTTTGGCTAGCGCCTCAGCTGGCGTCGCACTCCAATAATGGTAGTCGGTCACATTCTGCATAGCGCAAGATCTCCTCTCGCGACCGGTGTTTTCGGCCGACGCTCCTGGCGCTTAGCGCCTCGCGCGCCATGCATCATGCGTCACGAGTTACACATCAAGGCGTGCGCCACCATGGGGGGCGTCGGTCAGACCGGTTCACTAACAGTATAGGCCTAACAGAAAGAAACTTACGTATATTTTTCCGTACTTATGTTTTCCTTACTTATATTTTCCTAACTTATCATCCCTTACTTCTTGACCAAGTAGCGTAGCCAGACGCAGCCGCCGTCGGCGACTTTGGCCTCCTTAAGATCGAAGCTCACCGCCCGATCCGTCGTCAGCCCCTCGCGAGTCGCGAACAAGGCCGGTGTCTCTGTGGATCCGTCCGCCGCCGCAGCGATCACCAAGCTGATTTCGTCGCACATCCCCGCCTGAATGAAGGACCAGTTGAGGACGCCGCCGCCGCCCAACATGAGGGTTTCGATGCCGAAGAGATTTTTGAGTTTGGCCAAAGCCGCCTCATAATCCAGTTCTTCCCTACCCGCAATGATGTACGAAATCCCCAGTTTGCGCAGGAGGGCCTTGTAGGCATTGCTGGCCTTGCCGGTCAAAACCTCCAAAACATGCGCATCGGTCGTGATATAACGAAGGTCAGGACTGTCCCAGCCGAGCCTACCTGAAGGATCGATCGAAACATAGTACTTATCTGCGTCATTCTTCGCGACGAAATCGCCTTCCGGCACGGTCGGCGCATTCTCATCAAGCTCCGGCTCGCGGTAAAAAGTGAAATTATCATCCGTCGTCACTCGGCCTGACAACCAGCCCTGATGCTTGTAATAAGGCTCTTCACCAAATGCCAAATTATAAAACACTGTACTGGCTGCTTCACTCTCCGGGGTTTCCATGTAGTTTCCAATGATTTTTCCGTCGAGCGAAGTCATCATGTGACAAAAAATATACGGCCGATCCATTGCTTGGTCTGTTGTTTGATTTGCGGATTGATTTGTTGTTTGATTTGTTGTTTGTTCCATTGTTCTGTTCTCCTTGCTGTTTTACAACGCCCCGCTCTTGCGTTCTGACATCATTTTCGTTACACTCACTTCTGCAAGTTCCCTTAAACTATAAGACTTAAAGTCAACTTTAAGTCAAGGGCAAACGGTAAAATTTCAGAGTAATTTTCGAGTATTTCAGAGTAATTTCAAAGAATCTTCTCTTTGAGTCACTGAAACCCTACTATTTCCCGAAACTCGAAAATGTTTTCCGGAAACCCACCCTTTGTTTCGGAACCTTAACCTTACAAGAGAAAGTTGGAGAAAACAATGCTTTATACAGTCGGTGAAATGGCCAAGAAGATGGGAGTTGCACCCTCAACATTACGTTACTACGATAAGGAGGGGCTCCTTCCATTCGTCGAGCGTTCCGGCGGCGGGATTCGCATGTTCAAAGAAGAAGATTTCGAATGGCTCTCCATCATCGAATGCCTCAAACAGACCGGGATGTCAATCAAAGACATCAAAACCTTCATCGATTGGTGCTACGAAGGTGACTCCACCATCGAGAAGCGCCTGGCCCTCATCAATCAACAACGCGACACCATGCTCGCCCAGATCGAGCAAATGAAGCAAACTCTCAACATGCTGGATTACAAGCAGTGGTATTACGAAACAGCCCGAGAAGCCGGCACCTGTGCTGTCCACGAAACGTTAACCGACGACGACATTCCGGCCGAATTCCACGCAGCTCGTGACCGCTCCAAAGGCCACCTCCATCAAGACGCCCCTCAAGACGCTGAGAAAATCTCCGCCTCAGTTCGCACTTGATTACGAGCTCACGCCACCAGACTCGCCCGACTTCGCAGAACGCTTGCTTGGACCACTTTGCCGACTCAGACGACTTACACGATGCGGCTGCCTCGCATAATATGGTGGATACCACTTCTGAAACCACGCGGTGAAAACCCCCATCAGCGCGGGCAGAACTGAGTTAATCAGGCCTGTATACGGCGCCAGCGGCGTGCCCATCAAGGCATAGGTCCAAATCGGCGTCAGGATGTACAGCCCGCCCCAAATCGCCGTCAGAATGCGGTTCGTGCGCAGAAACAGCCGATTGCTGAAGGCACTGTCTCCACCATAATTCGCAGCACTGTAGTGTGCGGATAAGGGGACTTTGGCCAAAGCCCCCGCCACCCACATCAACCCAAACAACAAGTAACTCAAGGCCGCCAGCATCCTTGTATCCACCCCAAACAAGGCCGCCAACCCGAGGCCAGTCACCAGCGGAATACTGATCTGCTCATAGATGACCGTCCGATACTTCAGCCACCCGAGCGGCATCAGCGAAGCCGCCGCAACACTGACGATGCCGCAAAGCCTCGGATCCATCCCTATCGTGACCCAGAACGCAATCCACGGCAAAAGCATAATCATCATATTTGTTTTGCTTTGTTCTCTGCCGCCACTTGCTTGCCTGGTTGTTGCGTTGCCTGCTCCTGTGCCGGCCCTTGACGATGTGGCTGAGCTTGACGACGTGCCGGCACCAAACAAGTTATCCCAATTTAGCATGAGGTCGAAGTCACCTTCGACTGTGTAAAGATGTTCGTACATGGCGTCTTTGCCGGAGATTTCATTTCGGGCAATCCGCCGCCACACGTCGTAGGGGGTCTTGATCTGTGTTGTGAATGGTCGAAAATTTTCCGTGATGACTTCGGAACCTTGGGGTGTCATGAGGATTTGGTAGGTTCTGTCGATGTCTGTGTAATGGAATTCCAGAACACGCTCCTTATCATCCGGAACGTAAAGTGCTGCCATTTGTTTGGTGAAAACAAAGCTGTCGTCGACTGGTTTGCCGTCCGCGACTACTGCATGACCAACTGAGATTTCTGCGTTACTAGCGGCGGAGGTGGAGGGGTGGGTGGGGGCGGCTTTGGCCACACCCCAAGACGCATCTGCCATGGTTTCGTAAGTTGCTCTGGGATAGAGGGGACGTGCGAGTTGCGCGGATGTTTCGTCACTGATCTTGGCGGCGATACCCATGCCGCCGATGCCGCCCGTGGCGTATTCTTCACCTGCCTGCCGGACGAGATCCAGATAGGCGTCGGTGCGCGCGTGCAGCTCGGGGATGGCGAAAAGATCCCCCTGCGCACAGGTGATGAGGGTGTAACGGTCTTGCCCGCACATGTGATCAAACATTGAACGCACGGCGGAATAATTTCCTTCTGTGGTCCAGAAACCGCACGTGGAGATGAGGATGTGCTTCTGATGAGTGAGGTCGTAACGCGGAGGATGCCCGCCGTTTTCTGTGTCTCGATCCATGAATGGCAGGCTCAGAGGGAGCTGGCGGTCGATGAGATTTTTCAGCCCACCCGGCGTGCTGAAGAAATACAGTGGGAAGGACCAGATGATCACATCTGCTTGCAACATTTGCTGCAAAATCTGGGTCATGTCATCATGAATCACGCACTCGCCCGGGGTCTTGTTCCAGCAAGCAAAGCAGCCGGTACAGGGTTTGATGGTGGCTTTGGCTAGATCGATTGTGTTGGTGGTTGGCTGGGTGGTTGGCTGGGTGGTTGGCTGGGTGGTTGGCTGGGTGGTTGGCTGGGTGGTTGGCTCGGCGTCAGATGATTCGGACCAGCCGGCCCCTTCCAAAAAGGCATTCGTCAGTCGCAACGTGTTGCTGCGACTACTCTTAGGTGAACCGTTCAAAACCAGAATTTTCATATCTTCGCTCTTTCTTACTCTTGCTCACTCTTGCTTATTCTTGCTCATCTTCTTCATCTTCTTCGTTTTCTTCAAGCAAAGTGATTGCCTTGCTAGCCCATTCAGCGCCGGCTTGATAAAAGATCGTCCCGTAGAGTGCAGTCAGGCCCCAGTGCTTCGATTTTTCTTGATCGTTCACTGTCTCGCCATATTCATTAATCGAGCGATATGCCACGTCCATAGAATTGCCCGCTTGCACACATTGCTCACGATAAGCTCGCAGTAGAGCCAGTTGGTCTTCTTTGCTTGTTTCTCCGGCAAAGAACACCCGCATGAGAAATGCACTTTTCGGTTGCATCGCTGCGGCAACATCGTCTTCTGGATTTGCCAGCCAGCGGCGTAGTTCTTCTCGTCCTGCATCGGTGATTTGATACAAGCGTTTGTTTGGTTTGTCTGTCTGGATGACGTGTTCACTGGAGAGTAGACCGTCTTTCTCCATGGCATTCAGCTCACGATATATCTGACTTGTCTTTGCCTGCCAGAAAAATGACAGAGAATCGTCAAAAGTTTTCTTCAAGTCATAACCGGTCATCGAACCGTAATTTAAGAGCCCAAGTAAGCCGTGTTTGAGTGACATCGTTTTGTTCTCCTTGTTGGTGGTGGTGGTGGTGGTGGTGTTGGTGTTGGTGGTGTGGTGGGGCGGTGTTTCTGCTAGTGGGATGAGACTGGGATTGTGTTGGGTGTTGGGTGTTGGGTGTTGGGTGTTGGGTGTTGGGTGTTGTAGTGGGTATTTTACTGTTTGTTTACTGGCCTATTGTTCTGCTAGTTGTTTGCGGGTCGATGGCTCTGCTAGCCGTTTCCCTCAGATTTACTGTCATTTTGTTATTCAACAATTTGAATATATGACTATTTGATTATTATGTCAAGGCAATTTCTGTAAGATTCGTGTTTGAGTTTGATAAGAAATATTGGACAATTGGAGTAAGAGATTGATCAGGATTCTTTATCACAGAATGTTCAATTATTATTTCAGTTCGTTCCTGGCGGTGCGGTTTTGGTGGTGTATTTCGACTACACAGGTGAAGTGTTGTTGGAGTTCTTATGGCGGTGCGGTATTGGCAGCGTATTTCTTCTTGAAATAGTTCTTCAGGTAGTTACTGTTTGATGGCGGAGCGGTATTGGCAGCGTATTTCTTATAAATTTACTCTTCAGAGCTTAGAGAGATTGTTATCTTATTTCCAGATTGGTCCGGATCGAGAAACTTGCGACAAAGATTATTCTTTAGGGAGCATCATGGTACCAGTTTAAAGGTCGGTTGAATGATTACTGACTTCCGGGTAGAAATTGATGAATGAATACTGACATGGACAGGATCATTCTCTGGTATTAGCACAGTTTCGAAGGTAAAAGTCTTCGTAGAGCTAGTTGTTAGTCATTCAACCGTCGCAATAATCCCGATCCGAACCACATTCGAAAATCCATCTAAGCAAGTTTTGCACAGTGCGGCCCAGAATAAATCACTTACGTAACATGTATCGAGATAAATTTCAATCTCAGCCAAAACAGATGCATTTAATAGGCTACATAAAAATTCAACACAGCAAAATTTTCACTCAAGGAATCATATTACATTAAATGTAATAATTCTACCCCAGGAAGCATAATTTGTTCGATGCGCTCCTTTAATCGCTAAAGCCAAACACCTGTGAACCTGCAACAGAAGCGATAAGCCGCAAATACGCGTTCCTTCATAAACTAAACTCGAACACTCATGAATCAACACCAGAAGCCATAAGCCGCAAACATGCGCTGTCGACTACATAAGTTTATTTTTAAACATATGTAGTCGACACCACTGCCACACCACCGACACCACCGACACCACCGACACCACCGACACCACCGACACCACTGCCACACACCACCCCACCAACCACTGCCACACACCGACACCACCAACCAACTCACATCAACGGGGCAAGCAGCAAGAAGAAGCGCTCCTTGATCTTATCCCAGAGGCTGCGGTTTTGGAAATCCTCGTAGGTATACGGCCGGCAGCGGTGTTTATCATGCTCAAAAACCTGAATATTCCGCGCTGTAAAGAGATTGTCATAGAAAATACCGCAGATTTCATCATGAAGTTCCAAGCTGCGGACATCAATATTCACCGAGCCAATACACGCCATTTCATCATCGACAACCAAAGTTTTCGCATGAACATAGCCGTCGTAAATGTAAACCTTGACACCCAAAGGCAAGAGCTGACCCAAATACCAACGGCTCACCGGCGTCAAGAAAAAACTCGCACTAATTCCCGGCATCATGATTTCGATCTCAACACCAGAAGCCGCCGCCACTTTCAGCGCATCCAAAATCGAAGCATCCGGAATAAAATACGGCGATTGAATCCTAATGTTCGTCCTGGCGTTTTGGATCAGGCTCAAATAGGTAATCTTGATCGCTTCGTTGTCTTTGTCCACGCCACCAACGATAAACTGACACGGAATCTGCTGCGGAAGCGCCGAAACCGGGCTCCCCACATCGACGTGAAGCTCCTCGATATAGAAATCATCATGGAGATTTCGGTAAGTCTTCCGGTTCACCGACGTCACCCAGTCGCGCAGAAACTGGTAATGCAGAATCGCCACCGCCTCTCCCGTCACGCGAACTTGGGTATCGCGCCAAGGGGTCTTCTTTGATTCCCCAATATATTGTTTACCAATATTCATGCCACCAATATAGGCAATTTTGTCGTCAACAACCACAATTTTGCGGTGGTTGCGGTAATGCGTCAGGAACGGCTTCACCCGATGCACCTCTCCGCCCGCTTTGATGAGCGGATCCCACATCCTCTTCGGTGACAAGATATTCGCAAGGAAGTCATAGAGCACCATCACCTCGACACCTTCCTCTGCTTTTTTGGCCAAAGCCGCCACAAACGACCGTCCTACGTGATCATCATGGATTGTATGAAACTCCACCAAGATCTGTTTCTCCGCCTTCGCAATATCCGCCCACAGCGCCTCATAGTGCGTGACCCCATTCAAATACAAATCAGCCGTCTCAGCAAAAGTCAACGGACTCTGATTGTAATTCAAGTTAAACTCAATCTCCCGTTTATCCTTCTGTGACAAGGGAAGGTCGGCCAAAAACCCCTCATCCTTCGTCTGATCAAGAGCTCGCGTAAGCGGCACATTCGCATACTCTTCCAGCTTCCGCGACCGATAGAAGCGAATCAATTTAATGCCAAGCGTACTGCCCAGCATCACATATAAAATAGGTCCGACCACCGGCAGAATAATAATCAAAAGCACCCAAATCATAGCTTCCGCCGGCTTCTTATGCTCAATAAAAACCACCGCAATAATGATCAGCAAGTGAATAATTTGCAATAAATCCAAAGTCATTCCCCATTTCTATTGAGGAATAGTATAGAGTATTTAATGATCCTTCGTCACTACATAAGTTTAAAATTAAACTTATGTAGTCAAAACTTATGTAGTGACGAACTGAATTTACCCCTTAAGGCCGCCGCGTGAAACGCCGCTGACAATGTACTTATTGAAAATCAGGTAAATGAGAACCATCGGCAAAACGACAATCGTAGCGGCGGCCATCAGGCGCTCGTAGCGGATGCCCGCCGTCGTCATGAAAGCATAAAGTCCGAAAGGCAGTGTGCGGTATTCGGCTTTGTTAGTCACAAGGACAGTCCAGAGGAAAGAATTCCAAACCGTGATCGCGTTAAGCAGGGCAATCGTTGACAGAGCCGGCTTGGCGAGCGGAATCATCACTCGAACCAGATAACGAAAGTTGGAGGAGCCGTCGACTTTGGCTGAATAATAGAGCGTGTCCGGGATGGAGACGAAGAAATTGCGCAGAATAAATGTGTAGAAAATCGATGAGGTGAACGGCAGGATCAAGGAGGCTAAGTTATCAATGAGCCCCCAGCTGACGATCGTTTGATAGTTCGTGATCACCAGCATCTCAAAGGGCACCATCATGAACCCCAGCAGCGAGGCGAAAATCCAGTCGCGGCCCGGGAAGCGCAGTCGGCTAAAGGCGAAGGCAGCCAGGATCGTGGTGACCTGCACAATCGCCACAGTGACAACGGTGACAATCAGAGAATTCAAGAAGTAGCGGCCAAAGGGCGCCTCCTGAAAAGCATAGAGGTAATTTTCAAATGTGGGTCTTGCAGGCAAGAAAGTCGGCGGCGATGTGTTCACTTCTGCTGCGGTCTTCAGTGAAGAGAGAATCATCCAGAAAAAAGGGAAAACCATGATGATTGCGCCTAAGATCAAGAAAAAGTAGACAAAGAATTTTTTCGTTCGAGTCATGTTTTACACCTCATGGTTTTATACCCGGTTCCATTTCTTTTGGATCAGCAGTTGGAGGAGTGTGAAGAAGCCGACTATCAGAAACAGGATCACCGCCGACGCAGCCGCCCGATCCAATTGCCACTTGTTATAGAATTGGTCAAACAAATAATAGACAATCGTATAGAGATTGTAGGCGGCTCCCGGTTTCCCATTAAACAGCGGGAACAGTTCGCTGAATACTTTGGATGCAGAAATAATGTTGACAATCATCGTGAGCCCAATGGTCGGCGCCAGCAGAGGCAACGTAACACGGCGGAAGATCATGAAGCTGCCGGCTCCGTCGACTTTTGCCGCAGTGTAATACTGAGGATTCACGTTCTGAAGTCCCGCGAGAAGCAAAATGATCGTAAAGGGCAGCATCGACCAAATCCCATAAATCACCAGCGCGGCGAAGTTCCAGGCCGGATCATTGAGCCAATTGATCGCGCGGCCGCCCAAGCTCTTGATTACGAAATTAATGAGGCCGTAATCGAAGTTGTAGAGCCACTTCCAGACCAAACCAATGGCGGTTACAGACGTGACCATTGGCAGGAAATAGGCCGTTTGGAACCAACGGCGGAAGCGGATTTTCTGGTTCAGCAAATTTGCGAAAAACAAGGAGATGACGATCGCAATCGGCACGACCCACAGGACGTAGAGGCCGGTGTTTTTGAGGGCGTTGATGAAGTTTGGGTCTTGGAAGATTTTTTCGTAGGCTTTGAAACCAAAACTGGTAAATTCATCGGTCAGAAATTGATAATCTTGTTTGAATGAAATAACGATGACGTTAACAAACGGGTAAACCGTAAAGATAAACAAGCCAATTAGAAATGGCGTCAGATAGGCTAGAGGTTCTAGGAAGGAACGGACCAATTTTTGGCCAAAGGAATTCTGCCCTGCGGGTCTTTGCCCCTCTGCTTGTTTGGGTGCTTGTGCAGGCCTTTGTCCCTGTGTGGGTGAAGAAGCTTTGCCAGACGACGGTGCAGTCGAAGATTTCATACCAAGCGCTCCCCGGACTCCGAAGCGAAGACGAAAACGCCCCGCTTCTTCAGGCTTATTTGCAGCTCCTGCCCATCAGCCAAAGGATACTCCGCCGAGACGAAAGCCCTTACCGTTTGGCCGCCAATCTCCAAGACAGACAGCTCGTCACGGCCAATCGTGTAGCGGTTGCTGACTTTGGCCGAGATCGAAGGAGTAGCCTTTGTCGCCGGGGCTACTGAAGCCGCCGAAATCGCAGCCTGAGCAGCCGCTACAAGAATGGACTCCGCACGGATAGCCAGCACAGCGGGGAACGTTTCAGACCCGCTGATTTCGCGGCGCAGCACGCCGCGCCCCAGTGAGGTCAACTCCAAGCGCAACGCACCATCTTCCGTGACAAAAGCGCCATCCCGGACTTGCCCGGTGATCTTGTTCACAGGTGGGCTTCCCAGAAAATCCACCACAAAATAATTCGCCGGATCGTCGTACGTAGACCGGGGTGAGCCTTGTTGCTGGAGTACGCCGTGATTCAGGAGCACCATTTCGTCGGAAATCGAGGACGCCTCCTCCTGGTCGTGGGTCACGAAGACCGTCGTCACCTGTGAGCGCCTCTGAATGCGCAAAATTTCTTCACGCATCTCCACCCGAAGTTTGGCATCGAGGTTAGAGAGCGGTTCATCGAGAAGGAGGATGGAGGGTTCTTTGGCCAAAGCCCGCGCGATCGCTACCCTCTGCTGCTGACCACCTGAGAGCTCCGAGGGACGCCTCTCCAGAAGATCGGAAATACGTACCATGTCCGCAAAAACCTTCGCCCGCTCAATCCGCTGCTTCTTGGGTATTTTCTTAATCTCGAGCGGGAAGCAGATGTTCTCAAGCACGGTCATGTGCGGATAAAGGGAATAGTTCTGAAATACCAACCCGACATTTCGCTTCTCCGGCGGCATTTGCGTAATATCTTTGCCATCGAAGAAAATGTGGCCCGAAGTCACCGGCACAATGCCCGACAACATGTTCAGCACGGTCGTCTTGCCACAGCCGGAGGGCCCCAGGAGCGAGACTAGATGGCCGTCTTCAATCGTCACGGATAAGTCGTTGACGGCGGTGGTTTTGCCGTAGTTTTTCGTTAGATTTTCCAGTCGGATTTGCATCCTGTCACCTCATTTCCTGTTTCGTCTGGCTTAGACCAAGGGGAGTCGTGTCTGTTTCCGGCGGGCGTCGAGCGTCAGCCGGAAACCAACCTCACCTAGACCAAAAGCTCTTCGAGCACCCGGCCATCGACGTCCGGCATCTCGAGCCCCAGCATTGCAGCCAGCGTCGGCGCTACATCAAGCATCGATTCACGAGCCAAGGTAGCGCCAGCGCGAACAGAAGGTCCTGCAACCGTAAACGTCGTCAGCTCAGCGCGCGTCGGGCTGCCGCCATGGGTCGCCCGGCCCATTTTCTTATCGCCGGGCACTTGACTCGCCCACACAGCAGTCCCGCTCGGATTATCGCCAAATGAAATCGGCAAAGAACTCTCAATCAAGAAGTCGAAGGGGCCACTAACCCCATATGTTTCTACCGCCTGCTCAGCATCCAGAACATAGGCCAAACGGATCGCCGGATCCTCCATCAGAGACTCAAGGAAGTCCCGAATCTCCATGCGGCGTTCGTCGGAAACTTGTTCACTAACTTCAATGTAAGCCGCCAAACCCGTGGAATGGCAGAAGGCATCAAACGAAGTCACTTTCCCTGTCTCATCCGCTTGCAGGAAACTCTTCTCACGGAACAGGACATTCAGCATCAGGACATCGGTCACATCCGTCTGGCCGTGGTCACCCACGATCACGATGTTCGTCTCTTCCAGCGCATACTCATGGTTGCGACGTAAGGCTTCCAGCAACGCGCCGAATTCCTCATCGTGCTTACGCAATTGATCGGTAACCGCTTGGTTATAAACCCCATTCTGATGGCGGGCCGAATCCAGATCGCACATCTTCACAAGCATCACATCCGGCTGTTCGTAGTCGCGTAGAATATCCAGCGCCAAAGCCATAGTGAAAAGATCCAGGCTTCGGTCGGGGCCTTTGATATAACGACCATGTTTCCACCAGTAGCGATCCAGAAGTTCCTGTGTAGCTGTTCCCTCGAGCCACTGTAGGGGCTCCCAACCGGTGTAGTTATAAGGCACAATCATTGGCATGTTGAGGTCATAGGCCGCCCCGCCGGAAACCGGCCAAGACAAAGAGTAAGTACGAAGGCCCGCAGCCTGAGCAAGATCAAGCACCGTAGGCACCTTGACATCACTTTTCATCTGGTGCCACGGGCCACCCGTTTCCGCACCGCGGTGAATCATTTCGTTCGAATAAATTCCGTGACGACCAACCGTGCACCCGGTCAACAGCGACGTGTGACAAGGATACGTAACCGCCGGCCACACAGGCTCCAGCTCTGTAACAACAGCAGCCTTCTCTAAATAGGGGCCGAAGTTAGGCATTTCCCGCATGCTCGCCAGGTCGGCAACACATAGCGCATCAATACAAAAAACAAGTAATTTAGACATTTTCGAGCTCCTATTGAGGGAAGAGCTGACTCTCCGGAGAAAGCCAGCTTGGGATCCCTTTTTCCGTTTTGTTCGTATAATTCGTTTTTATTCGGCTTATTCGGCTTATCCGCCTTATTCGCCTTGTTCGTTTTTATTCTTATTCGGCCAAAGCCTGGTCCGCCACTGTCACAAAGTTCGTGTAGGCTGTTTCCGCATCCGACACGCCCAGAGCAACCGATTCCACCATTTTGGCCAGTTCCGTACGCACAGTAGCCATCCCCTTCACGGTCGGCGTGTGGCCAACGTAAGGAAGTTCTTCATTCAAAGCCTTCACAGCAGGATTAGTCGTGATGTATTCTTGATAGATCGGCAGGTCACGGGCAGACTTGTAAACCGGAATAGAACCGTAATCAATCGCCGCCTGAGCCGCCACTTCCGGGCTCACAATGTACTTGATCAGTTCATAGACACCGCGCTGTTTCTCTTCGCTTGTCGCGAGGTTCGCATAGCCGGCACCCCAGTAATTGATATATTTCACCGAACCTTCTTGAGGAATCGGGACAACATCAAACTCAAACTTGCCATCGCCTTCCGTCGGGATCGCGGCACCAACATAATCAATACCCGCAGAAGAGCCGATGTAAGAGCCAACCGCCTGTGAACCAAACGGATTGGAGAAATAGCGGTCCTCACCAACAAGGCGGAAACTGCCGTTCTTCACGAGGTCCCCGTACCAGTTCAATTTTTCGATGGTGATGTCTTTGTCCATCACAATTTTCTTGGCTACAGGATCAATGAAATCTGACCCGGCCTGGCGGATGAGGTTCAGGAACGTATCATAGATGGAATCCGTGCCGAACCCGGAAACGCCATATGCCTCATAAATTTTCGCGGAATTGGCCGCCAATTCAGTCCAAGTCGCAGGCGCCTTCAAACCCTGCGCGTCATACCAAGTCTTGTTGTAATATAGGACCTCACCCGTGTTGTGGGTCGGGATGACGAACACTTTGCCCTCGCCCCACTGGTTTACTTCGGAATAAACACCTTCCGAGATGTCCGTCTTGAAGTTCGGGATACCGTCCGTCGTGTCATACACCCAAGGTCCCATATCTTTATAGAAGCCTTGCGTAATATATTCATAGGAGCTCGAAGAGAAGGCGGAGACCATATCCGGGCCCACTCCGGCTCTAACGGCCTGCATCAATTTGCCATCGTACTCGCTGTAAGGCTGTTGTTCGGCCACCGCCGTATACTTGTCCTGTGACTTGTTGAAATCATCCAGACGCTTCAGCAAGGCTTCCTCATGATGATCCGTTAAGGTGTGCCAATGTACCAAGGTGATTCTCTCACCGGTTGCAGCGCCTGTCGTTTCAGCTGCGCTCGCCGTGGTGTCGCTCGGAGCTTCAGTTCCGGAAGTCGTTACCCCGGCACCGCCAGCTGTCGTATTTGAGGTGGTCGTCTCTGTGGTTTGGCATGCGGCCAAAGACGCCATCAGCAAACTTCCTGCCAGAATTGTGGCTACTTGTTTTTTCATACTTTTGTCCTTTCTCCTGTCCTTTCCCTTGTCCTTTTTTCTGTCTTTTTCTTTGTCCTTTTTCATAAGACACTTTGCGTAAAGGCTGAAATGGCTTCCGAAGAAGCGGCGGATGTTCTAGTGATCGTTATGCCCGCGGACTAACTCTTCAAGAAAATCCGCCAGCTCTGAGGTACTGTGTAATTGAAGATCGTGAGAAGGTTCGGCAATATTGTGGTAAGGGTTGATCCAAACCGTGCAGCAACCCAACTTCCGGAGCGGCTCCAAGTCATTCCAGGCATGGTCACCGATAGCCACCACAGCCTCCGGGCGATCCAAAAGATCCGGCACCAATAGAGTGAGTTTCCGGATCAACTTTTCCGGTTTCTCCGCATCGTAGACAACGTGGGCAAATAACCCCTCCAGCCCCAAATTCGCCAGAAAATCCTGACCCGTTTCCATGTAGGAATTACTTAAGAGAATGGTTTGAAACGTCTCGGCACCCTTGAGTAACGCATTTTTCAGCTCAGGTGCCGCTTGTGGGATCGGCATCGCCTCACGCGTTTTACGGAAGATCAGCTCGCCTCGGCCATCTCCGAGAAGGCCCAGCGTTTCACCAAGTAATGTCACCACCGCCCAGGCATCTCCCAGATAAATCGATCCTTCTTGTTTCTCCGTTTTCTCCGTCAGCGCCAGCTCCAAGGCCGCAAAATAGTCCGCGGGGCTCTCCTTGAGCAAAGGTTTCGTGCGATAAAAATGATTCATCGTAAGCTTTTCCCCGCGAAAAACTGCTTCCGTAAAATGAACCAGCGCCTGCTCCCACCCTGTCAACGGGGTGTCTTTCAGCAAGAAATGGAGATACGTTTTGTAGAATGTCAGGTCCTGGTACAGCGTACCGTCCAGATCAAAAACCAGGGTTTGTACTTGTTTACAAGTTTGAAGCGTTTTTTGAAGTGTTTGTGCCTTCTTGAGCATAAATCCTCCGTTGGTTTCCTTGGTGCCACGACTTGATCCTACCACCAGACTTCCGGACAATTTTTTTCATTCAGGTGCAAATTTTTCTGCCCAACTCCCACACTCAAGCGCGAATTTCTCTGTCGAACCCTCATACTTAAGTGCGAATTTCTCTGTCGAACCCTCATACTTAAGTGCGAATTTCTCTGTTGAATCTTCGAACTCAGCCGAGTCTGCGGAAATCGATGGGGTTGGCGGCTTTGGCCAAAGTCCCCTCCGCCATCTTCTCGAAGTAGATCCCCATGACTTGCTCGAAGGCCAGGATCACCTTCCCGAAGAACTCATTGGGTACCGTCGAAATCAGCGTCTGCTTGGTGCCATCCACAACGAAAACATGTTCGGCAATATCGGCAATTGTCGAAGAAGTTTTCTTGGTGAAGAGGGCAACCTCAAAACCATTTTGCTTCGCCCGCTCCACGTCTTGCACGACTGCCTCCGACTCCCCGCTCTGCGAAATGGCGATGATCAGCGAGGGCTCGACGTTGGAATGAATGTGCTTCTCCCGGTCATCGCGGAAGAGCATGTAGTCATAAAAATGCACGCGGCTGGAAACGATGAAACCGCTTACCCCGAGCCGCTGCACAATGTAATCGGCCACGAAATCGGCAAAACCTGCCCCCACGACGAAGAGCTGCTTCGTCCTGCAACTTGCCAAAGCACGGCAAAAACCGTCCACCAACTCGGGGGTGTAATTGTCGATCAAGCCGCCGAGTTTGCTACTGGGCTCGGCGATGGCATTCTCCCTGACCTTTTGTTTCAGGCTAAACAGCAGCTCGCTGTACCCACTGAAACCTAAGCGCTTACACATTTTGATAATGAAAGAGGTGGATACGTAATTGTCTTCTGCAACTTGGGTAATACTCACTCGCTCCTCGTTGCGCTCCAAATGATTCACAATACAAGTGATGATCCTGGTTTCATCCTCTGACAATTGATTGGTGAGAAAATAGTAGCTGCTCAGCATAGTTGTCTCCTTAAAACTGGTTAAACCGGTGAAAACCGAAAACCTTTTGAAATGGTTAGAGCGCCTTTTTAATGCCATGAGTAAGAACCCACCCGTTGGCGTTATGTGAATGGAGGTTCCTAGGTTTTTCGTTTTCCGATTTTTTGTTTTTCGATTTTTCGCTTTCCGATTTTCGAATTATTGATTTTGATTCGTCTCCACTCTAGCAATTTCAACAGAGACTAGCCCCTCGGTTTGTGCGTTTTAACCGATTTTTAAACCTGCCTTAACCTTGCTGTTGCAGAGGGGCGGCCAGGGTCAAAATACAGAGGTCTAAAACTCCGAGATTTAAACTCCGAGGTTTAAACGCCCAGGCCTAAAACTCCGAGGTCAGAATTACATAATCGGAAAAAGAGACACACATAAAAGCTTGCATCACAATTCCGTAATGGGGTAGGCAAGAAGATCTTGATCAAGATACATCTTCTTATCAATAAGGCAGAGGATAACTTTGGTACCGGTTTGGTAGGCGGTCGCTTTGGCCAAAACATCAAAATGCTTTGCCATCTCCTTCCTAGGAGAAGCGGTTTTCTTGATCTCTATGGGATACAACACGCCAGAGCCCTCGATGATGACATCAATTTCTCGCATGTCCTTGTCTCTGTAAAAATAAATTGGAACGTCATTGATTCCCTTGTTTTTAAAAGATTTGACAATTTCAGATACGACCCAAGTTTCCAGGATCGGGCCCGACATAGCCCCATTCATCAGGGTTTCAGGGGTTAACCATTTGAGCAAATAACAAACAAGCCCAGTGTCCGAAAAATAGATCGTTGGAGTCTTGATCGCTCGTGTCAAACGGTTGTTCGAGAACGGCCGCACGATAATGAGTAGCCCTGACGCTTCCAGAACACCCACCCAACTCTTCACTGTTTTTAAATCAATCCCCAATTCGTTGGCCAAAGCACTGTAATTCAGCAGTTGGGCGGTTCTTGCCGCAAGCGCTACGATGAACGAAGAAAATGTATGTAAATCTTTGACATTGACAATTGTTCGAACATCTCTTTCAAGATAAGTTTTTACATACGAGGAGTAAAACAACTGCCAATCCATCTCCGGATTTCGGTAGAGTTCCGGCATTGATCCACGATGGATAAGCTCCCATAATTCTGTACTTGAAGTCTTTACCCGTTCTGCATTCAAGTAAGTGTCATCTGGAACAAACGGATAGTCGAAAGGGTCAGCTTTGATTTCTCGCAGTGAGAGTCCGCTGAGCTCCATGATTCCAATTCTTCCGGCCAAAGTCTCCGATACATTACTCATTAACGCATACGTTTGTGAACCTGTGAGTACGAATTTTCCGGGTTCATCGCTCTCATCAACGAGTCTCTTAATTTCCTGAAACAGCTCCGGCGCATGTTGCACTTCATCAATGATTAGTTTGCCTGGATGATTCAAGAAAAACAGCTTCTGATCTTCTTTCGCCACGTTCAGCTCATTCATGTCATCCAAAGTTACAAACGTGTACTCATCTGTGTACTCATCGCCGAGAAGATGTTTCAACACAGTTGTCTTACCAACTTGTCGGGGTCCAGTAATCAGGACAACCTTAAACATTGAGATCATTCGCTTAATCAGATCTTCTGATGCTCTCGTTATATACATAATGGCACCTCATGCTTCAGTCTTCAGTCTTCAGTTGATCGCACTTACTATCTCAACAGCTCTCATTTCCGCGTCAGCTCACACTCTCGCTTCCGTGCCAGCTCGCACTCCCGGTTCAGAGTCAGCTCGCACTCTCGGTTCAGAGTCAGCTCACACTCTCGCTTCCGTGCCAGCTCGCACTCCCGGTTCAGAGTCAGCTCGCACTCTCGGTTCAGAGTCAGCTCACACTCTCGGTTCCGTGCCAGCTCACACATGCCGCGCGCACACGCTAACTTTTAATAACATTTGCGGCTCGTCTCGCCAAATTCCAGCAAAATTCCGTCTAATATGGAATTCAATTCCAGATTAGCCGCTAATTACAAAGATGTCAAACCATTTCTCAAACAAGTCAGACAGCGGTCAGACATTCCCTTCATCTCGCTAAATGGCCAGCTAAGTGGAAGGAACGCATCGTTCCACTTATAGCCATAATTTCGGCTATATGTTATGTCCCACTTCTTAGGTAGGAGCGCCTGCAGCCACTTATTGCTACAAGTACGGGTCTTTGCACATGCTTGAACCGAAGTTTAAGCACGATACGTCACCCAGCTTACACATATCTTCAAATTTGCTTTTATGTGCATGATAGAGCCGAAGTTTATACATGACATGTCACCCAGCTTGCGCATATCTCCAAATTTGCTTTTATGTGCATGATAGAGCCGAAGTTTATACGTGACACGTCACCTAGTTTGCGCATATCTTCAAATTTGCTTTTATGTGCATGATAGAGCCGAAGTTTATACGTGACATATCACCCAGCTTACACATATCTCCAAATGTGCTTTTATACAACGATTACATTATTTTGCATAACATTCTAAATTGCGAAATTACATTGACTTTGCCCTCACCTCGCCTTAACGCCGACCAAGCCAAAAAGTTTTCCAAACTGGTTAGGATCGGGAGACTTGCGACAAGAATATTTTTGGAAAAGGTCTTGATGCTTGTTTACCAGTAGGATGAATGTTTACTGACCTGAAGACAGGAATTATTGAATGAATACTGACCATGACGACAACATTGTCTGATTTAAACACTGCGCTAACAGAAAAGACCGCTCAAAGAGCTAAGTTTTACAATCCGATGTCGCAAGTTACCCGATCCTGACCATCCTGGAAACAAGATAACAATTTTCCTAAACTCCGAAGAGCAAAATTAGGAGAAATACGCCGCCAAAACCGCTCCGCCAGCAAAAACTCCAACACAGCGGAACAAATTCAGAAAGAATACGCCGCCAAAACCGCTCC
>CAYZSO010000014.1:13384-56527 GCA_964479695.1 uncultured Fastidiosipila sp. | reverse complement strand
TGAAAAGTGGCCCAATTTGAAGATATATGGAGGGGATGCTTAATGATTAGGTGGGTTTTGTATAGGTGAATTAAGCACGGGAATTTAGGATGCAGACGAATAATACTCTTTCCATACTTTTCTTCTCCTTGTACTTTTGTCGTACTTCTATCGATAGAAACTACTCTAGCAAAAAACTCCGGTGGGATTGTTAAGACAGGGTTAGAAAAATATAGAAAAAATAATCCCACCAAAGCCTTGCTTTTTTTTGCCTGAGTGCTATTATACATAAGCAAATGCTTAATAAGCAAACACTAACACATAGTGAGGAAAAAGTAATGTCCCAAATAGATACTCAAACCATTATAAGTTATGCCGATGTCCTGAAGCTTCTGGGGGACAAAACCAGATTATCCATACTGAAGATACTCAGTCAGATGGAGAGTTGCATTTGTCATCTGGCACCAATGTTTGACATGTCGCAATCCGCGATCAGCCAGCATATGAAAAAACTCAAGGATCTGGACATAGTTACTGAAGATCCACGTAAGCAATGGACTTTTTATTCGCTCAACACTGAGAGCGAACATTATCCACTGATCAAGTCTATTTTGGATCAGATACCGGATGATCTTATTGATCTAACCGAATTAGAAGCCAACGTACAAGAAATGACCTGTTCCTGAATTCCAGCGTTTCAAGGAAGCAACAATAACCATAACCAAAGAACAAAAATCATAAGCAATAAGGAGAATCGTATGACCAAAATTGAATTATTTGAAGAAGCATTATGCTGCAGTACAGGGGTTTGCGGCCCATCTGTAGATCAAGATTTGCTCAGAATTACTGCTGATTTCGAAATGATTAAGAGAGCGGAAGGGTTCGAAGCCGAGCGATACAACTTATCCAGTAATCCCCAGCAATTTATTGTGAATAAACGAGTCAGCGAGTTACTGAACACAGTAGGTATGGAAGCGCTTCCTATCACTATTTCGAACGGTGCGGTGGTCAAAACGGGTGCCTATCCTACGCATGCAGAACTCAGCGAATATACCGGATTGAAATTCGACGAAGCGGATGAGACAGTTCGCACGATTGCGGATGAGACGGTCCGCACGAAAGGGTAAAAAATGCAAACGTTTCAGCTTGAGACCGTAGGGCTCACGAAGTATCTCTTCTTCACAGGTAAAGGCGGTGTAGGTAAGACATCTGTAGCTTGCGCAACTGCCATCTCTTTGGCCGATTCCGGTTATAAGGTTGCCATAGTCAGTACAGATCCGGCCAGTAATCTGCAAGATGTCTTCGCTAGAAATTTGAACGACAAGGGTGTAGAAATTGCAGAAGTACCCGGCTTGACTGTTGCCAATTTCGACCCGGTTGAGGCCGCGAATGAATATATGGAGTCTGTCGTAGGTCCGTACCGAGGCATATTGCCGGAAGCCGCGTTAAAGAATATGGAAGAACAGCTAAGTGGCTCTTGTACCGTAGAAGTTGCGTCATTCAATCAGTTTGCGGAATTCTTGACCAATCCTTCCGTAGCGGAGCAGTATGATTACATAATTTTCGATACGGCACCTACCGGACATACCATTCGTCTGTTGCAACTGCCATCGGCTTGGACCAATTTTCTGGATGAAAATACTACAGGCACCAGTTGCATGGGGCAGTTGTCCGGATTAGGGGACAAACGTGATAGTTATCGCTTGGCAGTAGACATGCTGGGTGACAAGGAGACAGCAACGGTGATGCTTGTCTCTCGTCCACAGGAAGGTCCTTTGGTAGAAGCGTATAGAGCTTCCGAAGAGCTGCGAAACCTAGGGATTGAGAACCAAAAACTCATTATCAATGGTGTGCTTGAGGAACCTGACGATGAAGTATCTCAGCAATATGCAGACTTGCAGGAGGCGGCTTTGGCCAACATGCCGGAGAGTCTGCGACATTTCCCCACCTTCCGGATTCCGCTACGCCCCTATAACTTATCCTCGATCGAGAATTTACGGACTTTCCTCAGAGAAGAACAACCTACGCCGGCTACCGTTCCGGTCACGACACCCGAATATCCGTCCCTCCAATCTGTCGTCGATGATCTCATCCGGACTAATAAGCGCATCGTCTTCACAATGGGCAAAGGTGGTGTCGGAAAAACGACGGTCGCGGCAGCCATAGCTCTTGGTTTGGCTGAAGAAGGCAAGCACGTTCATCTGACAACGACGGATCCGGCGGCGCACCTTGATTACATTATTCAAACACAGAACAACATTGATACCAGCCACATAGATGAAAATTACGAACTTAAAAAGTATCAGAATGAAGTCCTGGCCAAAGCAAGACAGACCATGTCTGAAGAAGATATTGCCTATGTAGAGGAAGATCTTCGATCCCCTTGTACGCAAGAAATAGCTGTCTTCCGTAAATTTGCGGAAATTGTGGCAGAAACGGATGCAGATGTTGTTGTCATCGATACCGCACCGACCGGTCACACCTTGTTATTGCTGGATTCGTCACAGAGCTATGCCAAGGAAGTAGAGCGGTCATCCGGAGAGGTACCTGAATCAGTTCGGCGCTTGTTGCCTATTTTGCAAGATCATGAGCAAACCGAAGTAGTTATGGTGACACTGCCGGAAAACACGCCTGTCTATGAGTCCATGCGGCTCAGTGACGACTTGGACCGTGCAAAAATTGCGCATACCTGGTGGGTCGTAAACAATAGCATGCTCTCCAGCGGTACTACCAACGAAACATTACTGGCCCGAGCACAAAGTGAAGCGGAATGGCTTGACAAGGTTCGGGAAATTTCACAAAACCATTTTGCCGTGATTGAGTGGAGTTCTACTGAACTCAAGAACGAAAATCTGGCAATCATCCTACGTTAATTGGAGGAAATCATAATGAAAGTAACAGCGAATGCTAAACAAAAACTGGATACAATTTTTCAGGAGAATGGAGTGGATTGCCTCAAGGGCAGCTTGCAGGAGTCTTGCTGTGGGTCATCCGTAGTCTTTTTTGCGGCCAAAGCCGGCGCCAATGACCATCCCATCCAAATTGACGGTGTGAATATTCTCATGGATGAAGAAACGAAACAGCGTGCAGAAACGATTACCTTGGATGTGGCTGAAGGTGAGCTGGTCTTCCATGACACGGAAGCAGCTTCCGGATGTTGCTGAGTGAAGTAAGTGAAGTGAAAGAAGTGAGGGGCTTTAATTATATGAGTAAGTCAAAAAGCCAAGGAATTGGCTTCTTCCAAAAGTATTTATCCGTCTGGGTCTTGCTGTGCATGGCCGCCGGAATTATGCTGGGGCATTTTGTGCCGCAAATTACAGTTGTATTGAATCGCCTGTCCTATGCGAACATTTCCCTGCCGATGACAATCCTCCTCTGGGTCATGATTTATCCCATGATGATGAAGGTCGACTTCCAGAGCATTAAGGATGTGCGCAAGAACCCGAAGGGTCTCTATATCACCTGGATCGTGAACTGGCTCATCAAGCCCTTTACGATGTATGGTTTGGCCTGGGTTTTCTTCAATGTGTTCTTCAAAGACCTGATCACCCCCGAGTTGGCGCAACAGTATTTGGCAGGCGCGATTTTGCTGGGGGCGGCGCCTTGTACAGCGATGGTCTTTGTTTGGAGTACGATGACGAAGGGCAACCCTGCCTATACGGTGGTGCAGGTGGCGACGAATGACCTGATCATTTTGATTGCTTTTGTTCCGATTGTGAAGCTCCTGATGGGCGTCAGTAACATTTATGTGCCGTGGGACACCCTGATTCTGTCCGTGGTTTTATATGTGGTCATCCCACTCGTGGGTGGTATCTTTACACGCAGACAGGTTACAAAAAAACATGGCGAGGAGTATTTCGAAAATACGTTCCTGCCCAAGTTCAATGGGGCGACAGAGATTGGCTTGCTTTTGACTTTGGTACTGATTTTTGCCCAGCAGGCAGAGGTCATGCTGGCCCATCCGCAGCATATTCTGTTGATTGCTGTTCCGCTCATCATTCAGACGTTCCTGATCTTCTTCATTGCGTATGGCATGAGTCACAAGGCGAAACTCTCCCATGACATCGCGGCCCCGGCGGGGATGATTGGGGCATCGAACTTCTTTGAGCTGGCTTTGGCCGTAGCCATTGCGGTGTTTGGCGCGAATTCACCGGCAGCGCTGGCGACGACGGTTGGCGTGTTGACGGAAGTGCCCGTCATGCTGATTCTGGTGAAGATTGCTAACAAGACCGCGGATCGATTCCCAACTACACAGGAACTTGCCACGGAACGGGCAGCAGATGGAGCTCCTCTGAAGCAGAGGACTTGAGGGCCTAAGGCTTTGGCCAAAGCCGCCCCCAACCACCCCTCCCTCCCGGAATTTGGCTCTGTACGTTGGACTTTTGCTCGGCGATGACGATAATAAGGAGCAGACGAAATGGGAGGTCTCGAATGAGCGAGCATACATACAAGAATTTTACCTATAAACCTGAGCGAGTTGATTTTGCGTCGGAGGATGAGTTTGTTTTCTTCCGCATAATGATCCATTCCCACGTCCCCAGCGGTACGGAGAAGGTGATGGCTGCGGGCCAGATGGGGCGGCCTCTAAGCCTGAAGGAGCACCTCTCTGTGCTGGATCGGGAACATTTGCAATTTATTTCGGAGGGTGTAGAGGGGAAGAAGAATTCTAATTTGCGCAAGGCTCTTCTCATTGACCGCCTGGCGGAAATGATACCGGAGAAGTTCCGCAACTTCCTGAATCACGCGCACCCGATCGTGTTTGACTACCTGACTTACGAGACCGGCATTCCGTTCCCTGTCCAGAAGCTGTATGGTGAGGATATCCTTGCCGCGCTTACGGAGGTTCAAGACTACAAGCTCGACGCGGCCATTTACGGCTTGCCGAGTCGGATCTTTTTCCGAGGGCAGATGCTTGATTGCGCGTACACGTACTACATGCCGGAAGAGGATGGATACCATATTCAGTATCCGCAGGAGATTCTGGATGTTCTTGCAGAATATGCTTCAGATGAGCAGGTGATGGCAGAACATGCTGAGGTTTTCGATGTGTTTTTCGTGGCCGAAGCCGCCTGCTTCCTCTATGGTGCTTTTAGTTATCCTGAGCTGGAAGCGCTTCTGCGTGAGCGTCTGGGCAGGGAGGTTCCGCGTGAGAAGATAAACAGCCTTCTGAGTCAGAGAGACCAGCAGTTTAAGGATATGTATTATTTCGTCTGGAAGAAAGAAAGTGGCAAATACTGGGCTTCCGGCACGCTCTTAGTCAGACCGGAGATTCGGGTGAATTTGAAGCAGGTGAATCAGGCAGCTACCCAATGGCTGCCTTCTCTACGTACGCTGGCCTCTATCTACTGTTATGGCCTCGATATGAGTGACCCTGTTGTTGCGAAAACGGTACGGACTTACGAGAAGAAGCTGAGTAGCGTTGATGAGGCACTCATGCGGCTTAATGAACTTTTCGAAATTGTCCAGAAGGCTAGTCTAGGATCGTACGACGCGGAGCGCTTTATTAACGCATTGAGACCGCATTCACAGAGTGAGTATCAGGCCTACATGAATATGATTCAGGATTTCGTCAATCGCCTGCCCCGTTGGGGGAATAAGGGCTACCCGCCGCTGACACTCATAGAAGAACAAGTTCGAGTTGCCGCCGGTGCAGTCGGTGGGGATGCCTGAAGCAAGTCATTCGCTTGCTTAATGGATGCCGCGGTTCTCGAGGGCTTTCACTTCCATTGAACGATAAAAAGGCCACTTCGCCTCTATCCGTTAGACATTTTGACCGCTACAGAGATAATTGAAATTGTTGAACCTAGGAGGTGAACCATGATACCGGAATCAGCAATTCAGTTTCGTTACTTTTTGAGGACTATGGATTTTGAGAATCAAGAGGACGTAACACCATTTATCGACGCTGTGGCACCATTCATGTCACATGATCCGGGAGCCGGTGAGCTGGCTCTCAGGAAGAAGGCAGCCCCACTTGAAGAGCACTTGTCGCTCTTGAGTCTGAAGCAGCTACATTATATTTGGAGAAATGTAGATAAGAAGGCGGAGACTATGTTTTCTAAAACTTCGGAAGGCACCGCATTGCCTCGAGAAGAATTGATCGAACGATTGACCGAACTCATACCAGCGCACTTTCGCCAGTATTTGGAAATTGTTCATCCGCAAGTTATTGGATTCTTTGCCTATGAGACGCTGCTTCCCATTGAGGTGAGGAAATTGTATGGCAAACCGGTCTTTACTTCCTTGATCGATGTGACTCGCTGGAAATATGGACAATATCGTTTCCATAATCCGAGCTTATTTGATTATCGGAAGCTCATGTTGGGAAGTGGTTTTGCCATGCTTTTACCCCATGAAGAAAGTACCTTATGCATCCAATACCCACAAGAAATTATGCAGATTATGATGGCGCATGCGGGGGATAGGTTGCTGCAGAAGAAACATGCGGAAACCTTTGATATTTTGTTTGCTGCCGAGACATCTGCCTGGCTCTATGGGCGCTTTAGCCACATAGAAGTCGATGCAATTCTCAAGACTCGCCTCAAACGCAACTTTTCTCAGAAGAAAATTACCGAAACGCTTGATGAGCTGGTTGCTGCGAATGACTATATGGTTCACTTTTGCTTCTCATGGGAAAAGGATCAAGGGATTTACAGGTCGCCGGGGGAGATGGAGGATTGTCGTAAACTTATGCGAAAGATTCCGTTCCCGAAGGTGACAACAGAACTCTATGTTCAACCACTTAATTCACTCTCTGCGATTTTTTGTTATGGCTTCGATATTACGCTGGAACCGATTGAGGAGGCTTTGGCCACACTTGAAAAAGCGCTGGGAAGTCGCAAAGATGCATACTATAATTTGCAGTCGATCTTCGTGGACTTCCAAGACAAGGTCATCGAAACGGCGAAACCGCTTAAAAGGGTTTTCCTCCAAAACTCGGCTACGGGGGTGAAGAGACAGGTGAATGGAGATGTGATCAATACTTTTCTCAATTGGATTCCTCTCTGGAGACTGAAGGGCACTCCGCAACTTGCGTTTCCTATCGAGGAACTGGAAAGATTGGCTGGTGAGGCGAAAGCAGAATCCTAAACCGGATCTTTGCGTTGATATCGTTTGGGTGTAACGTGCGAATTCAGTGTGCGAATTCAGCGTACAAATTCAGCGTGCAAATTCAGTGTTCGAAATGAAAAATGTGCGGGGAACACATAGGCCTGTGATTCTCCCGCACACTTCAAGACACTTCAGGTTCAAAAAGTTCGAAATTACTCGGTCAATTCAATCGGATCCGCATCGAAGGAATAGATGGTGGACTTCATATCCGTAAGATAATACGTGACAAGCTCTTCAAAGGTATACACACTCTTCAGATCGGGCAGCGCATCGAACATGACTTGCTTCATCTCATCCGTTTCGTCCATGACTGCTTTGCCTGTAATTCTGATCCACTTGCCGTCAGCCATACCGGTAACCGCAACGTTGGGATTCTTCAGCATTTGCTGATACATTTGCTTCTTGTTGCTCGTTTCGAAATAAATCTTGCCGTTGTGATCAATGACAGAATTAATGGGACGAACCCTTGCTTCCTCACCATCTACGGTCGCTAAATAAAAAACCTTTGCCTCGTGTAAAAAATCTACTGTCTTACTCATAATGATCTGCCTATCTTTCTGAACTTTCTGAATTTTCTGAATCTTCGTTTGGTTATATAGTATGTATGTTCTTGCGCGATTTACTCGTGGATTTGCCATCCGTTCAGCCATTTGGCAGTTTCAGCCGAACTATGGTCAATAATTTCACTCTTGCCTTTGTCCAAAGCACTGATCGCAACCATATCCTCGTTACTTAAGCGGAAATCCCAAATGGCCAAGTTCTCCCCGATACGTTCTTTATGGGTGGATTTTGGGATGACGACAACGCCTCTTTGGGTATTCCATCTCAGAACAACTTGGGCGACACTTTTCCCGTGTTTCTCTGCTATAGCGGTAAGAATTTCGTTCGTAAAGATATCGTGTTTTCCCTCGGCCAAAGGACCCCATGCCTCCGCTTGTACGCCCAGTTCTTTCATGTTCTTTAAGGCATCGGTTTGCGCGAAGAAAGGATGGATTTCAATCTGATTAACGGCGGGCACAATTCTTGCATTCACTGCTAGATCGGCTAAGCGCTCTGGATAGAAATTACAAACACCAATGGCTCGAATCTTTCCTTCCTCATATAACTCTTCCATTGCACGCCACGAGCCATAGTAATCACTCATCGGCTGATGGATCAGGTATAGATCCAGGTAGTCCAGCCTTAATTTATCCAGAGAAGTCTGGAAGGCTTTTTTAGCATTTTCATACCCTGCATCTTGAATCCACAGCTTCGTTGTAATAAATAGTTCCTCACGGGGAATCCCATTCTTTTTGATGGCTGCACCGACCGCTTCTTCATTGAAATAAGCTGCGGCTGTATCAATCAGACGATAACCTGCTGCTAGTGCATCACTGACTGCCTGCTCACACACATCGGCTTCTGGTACTTGGAAGACACCGAATCCTTCCATCGGCATTTTTATACCATTATTTAGGGTTGCATATTCCATAATTTTGATCTCCTGTTCTTGTTCCTGTTCTTGTTCTTGTTCTTGTCCTGTTCATGGTTCCTGTCCGTGATTCTCGTTCATGGTTCCTGTCCGTGATTCTCGTTCATGGTTCTGGTTCTGTTTTTGATTTTGTTTCTGCTTTTCTCTTCTTCAGGCACCGTTCGTTCCTAGTAGAATCGTCTCAGACAATAAGCAAAATCATATGCTGATATTCGTTAGGAAAGATTATCGCCTATTTCAGCTATAATTATTGCTAAAATGGCAGTGATGTACAGTTCGAATTTCTGATAGAGCATAAATGATTGTTTATGCTATGACAGGAAGAGAAAAAAGAAGAAGAAGAGGAAAAAGAAGAGGAAAAGGAGGAAACAGATGGATCTCACCCAGCTCCAATATTTCAAGGTAATCGCAGAAACCGGATCGCTGACAAAGGCAGCCGAAATCTTACACATTTCCCAGCCGGCCATGAGCTCCATGCTCAAGAAATTCGAAGAAGAATTGGGAGTGGAGTTATTCGACAGGAGTCCCAATAGAATCCGCCTGAATCAGACAGGCGAAATAGCACTGATCCACGTAAACAGCATTTTGCGAAGCGTCGAGCAGATGAAGGCAGACTTGCAGAGCAGTGCGAAGCAAAATCAGACCATCTCCATTGCTTTTTGTGATCCGGGAATCCACTGGTTTTGTATCCCTCGTTTTCCAGCGGCATACCCAGATATTCAGGTAGTAAGCGATCTATATGAGGGCGAGAACGGGGATAAACTCTTGCTTGGCAGAAATTATGACATCGTCATTACTCCGGCCAAAGTCGCAAACTCCAAGATTCAGAGCATCCCATTCATTTCGGACTGGGTTTATCTTTCCGTACCAGCTACAAATCAATTGATCCACAAGGACAGCGTTTCCTTGCGAGAGCTGCCTTCTCAGCCCCTCTTGATCCCGGATATCGGTGGCTATTTTCTTCGTCAACTAGAAAACATCATTTCTACAGAGAATCCGCAGGTCACGCTGGTGAAAAATGATTTTGTCATTACCCAACAATTGATCCGTAATACGAACTTCCTTGCCACGTCGTCCGCATTGGCTGTGGAACTAAGAAACGACGGCTCACACCGGAAATTAATTCCCCTAAGCGATCCTGAACAGAAGATCACTTATCACATCTCCTATTTGAAAACGAACAAAGATAAGATCACAAAATTTCTGACTTGGGCAGATGAAGTCAAAGCCACCCAGAAAACCACTGAGTAGAGTCATAGTGTGTTTGAGAAAAAAGGTAAATTCCCGTTTGCTTGCGTAAGCCATTCTGCCTTTATTTATGTTAGTCCGGCGAGTAATCGCATAACTAAATCAACATCTCTGTTTTCAAGTTCCTGAATGATATGTAGATACGTCTTCTGTGTTGTCGTAATGCTCGAATGCCCCAGCCGTTGTGCAACACTTGCGGTAGAGACACCCGTGAAGAGCAGCAGGGAAGCATGGGTGTGCCTGAGTCCGTGAATGGAAATTACGGGGATCTTGCACTTTTCACAAAGCCTTCTCAGCCTTTCATTAACGGTCGAGTTATACACCTTATCAGATATAAAGATCGGCTTATCCGCCGGGAGGCTTTTGACTAATTCTGAAAATTGAATAACGGTTTGCCAGTCGATCTGAATCTTTCGAACGGAAGATCTGTTTTTAGTAGGTAGAAATCCACCATCGCCTTTGTAATCCCAAGTTTTGTTGATCGACACAGATTGGCGTTTGAAGTCAAAGTCTTCCGGTGTAATGGCAAGCGCCTCTGAGAACCGCATGCCTGTCTTAGCTGCCAATAAAATGAAGTAGTCCCAATTTACTCTTTCCTTTAGCTCGAGGGAGGTCATCAAGGTCTGCAGCTGGAACTGATTGAGGTATTTTGTCTTCTTAGCTCTGGGTGATTTCCCTTTGATGATGGCCTTCCGCGTAGGATCATGAGTAATATAACCTTCATCTACAGCATCCAATATTGCTCCCTTCAATTGATGGTGGAAATCCATCACGGTTTGCCTTTCGTGGCACTCAGCATATTTGTTGAGCAGGATTTGGTACATGTTTCGATCAAGATCCTCCATTTCTAAATCAGGTATGAGCCTGGTTAGCCATTTGTGTGTCATTAAGTACTTGTCCATGGTTACTTTTCTGACCGCTTGGTTCTTATAAATATCAATCCATCTTGCATAATAGTCACAAAACAACTCTGTATGCCTACTTGTGTGGTCCATTGTGTGATTCATATGTGCTCCTTTGCTTGCAAAATGGCTTACGCTGTTGAAGGGTGATGAGGTTATCAAGCTCTCGAAAAAAACTGCTAATTTTTATCTGTTCGCCCAATTCAGGAAGTAAAACCACAATAGATGCGTACTCATCAAATGATATGTTAAGCAATCCATCCATCCTAGCCCCAGATGAAACGATTCGTCTAAGTTGATTCTCGACATGAACACCGTTAAGTTGGAGAGACAGAAACTCAGAATCATGTTCTTCTGCAGAGAAGCAATGATAAACGAAGGGGATTCGGGCATTGTCAGCTGTTGTAAGTGAAAAACATGATCCGTATGGGCGTAGTTTCGAAGCACCGTGATTGTACGCTAACTCGTCTTTGTATAGTAAAGTATATTTTTTTAGACTTTCCCCAGCATTATCAAAAGTATAACGTTTAGACTGTTCAATGAATCCATTATTTGCGGTTATCATCATTATTGGCGCATTCGATGAAGGGACATTACGTTTCACTTTATTTACGATCTCATTTAACCTACGCTGTTCCCAAGCGTCAGTAGAGCGAGCGAACTACATTTTTGCATTTTATCCAATATAACCTCTTTTGGATCTTTGGTCTTGTCAAACTTACGCTGTTGAAGGGTGATGAGGTTATCGAGGTTGTTAAAAAATTCACCGATTCTAAGTTGTTCAGCGTCAGAAACTGGCAATGATATTACCAAGTTCGATAAGTCAGCCGCACTTATGGCCGGATAACTAGTTCCGGTACAGTGATCAAGAACATCATCTACAAAAAACTCAGTTTGCATGAAATTAATTAAGAAACTTGGATTTATATATGGCCTCAATTGGGCATAGCCTGTTGAGAACACGTAGTCGTCATCGGATTTATTGTATAGAAAGTTATTTTTTTGATATGGTCTTACAGTTTGATATAATACATCTCCTTTTTGTGCTAATCGTTGAGCTCTTGATGGTGCAGTTATTTTTGATTCCATTCTATAAGATATCATCTCAGTGCCAACCACTGATTCTAAATCAACATATTTAAATACTTCTGGTAGCTCAGCTTTAGGATTAAGTTCGACAACGTCCCCCAACCTACGCTGTTCCCAAGCATCAGTTTACATTGTGCTTCCGTATCAACCGTATTCACGAAGAACATATTTTCATGCACATTAGATGCATAATTGATCGTCTGCGAAGGGGGCTGTGATCGTTAAGTAATCCTGGAGAAAACATTATCCGTCATTATTTTTGAAACAGACAGGAATTAGGCCAGAAATTCCCTTGTATAAGCAGAAGAGCAATGAATTTCACAAGTAAAAAATGAAGAAAACTCCTAAAGCCTATACTTGGCATTTTAAGTAACTGAGGCTTTCCGATCGGAAACCAGACTGCCAACTACTTCAAATACCTCAGTCAAGGTCGAAAATTATAACTTACACTCCCCTCAAGCGTGAGCCATTCCTATATAATATGATTTTAGGCGGCTTGTTCCTTTATGTAACATACCTTTTAGGCCATAACCACTAATAGCTAGGCCATATCCTCAAGCTTGCCGACCTCCTTACTAAGTATAAGAAGCGGAGACAAGTATAAATTATGATCACTTCAGAAGAGATTAAACGTCGTTTATGGAATGGAGCAAATGAGCTTCGTGGTTCGATGGATGCCAGTCGCTACAAGGACTACATGCTGGGCCTCATGTTCTATAAATTTCTGAGTGATAAAACACTCGACGCTGTGCGACGTTTCGGCCAATTTAAGGTGAGCGGTGATGCGCTCTTGGATCAATATGCTATATCCTACCAACAAGTAGGCACCGTTCTAATCACAACTATTCGAAATAGCTTAGGTTATTGCATAGAACCCCAGTACCTCTATCAGACATGGATTCGAGATATCAGTAGTGGTGATTTTGAAGTGCAGAAAGTCACGGAGAGTTTCGGTAATTTTGAGCGTAGCATAGCGCTGACAGATGACGCGGATGACTTCAAAGGCTTATTTGCAAACTCGACACTAGACCTATCTGACACAGCTCTAGGCAGCAATTTGAATGAACGTAGCAAAAATATCAAGGCATTGATTCTCCTTTTTGCAGACCTCGATATGGTAGAGCTGCAAGATGGTGATGTTTTAGGAGATGCCTACGAATACCTGATTGGTCAGTTCGCTATGGAGTCCGGTAAGAAGGCTGGTGAATTCTATACACCAAGGAAGGTGAGTGAGGTTCTAGCTCAGATCGTGGCGAAATCTGGAAACATCACTTCGGTCTACGACCCTACTGTCGGTTCGGGTTCGCTCCTCCTCACGGTAGGCCGCCACTTGTCCAGAGATGAGCAGGACAACCTCATGTATTTTGGCCAGGAGAAGAATACAGCGACATTTAACCTGACGCGTATGAATCTGCTTTTACATGGTGTGAAACCGCAGAAAATGGAGGTTCACAACGGAGATACACTTGCCGAAGACTGGCCAGAAGATCCGAATCGCCCGAATGAAGGCCGGCTTTTCGATGCTGTTGTCATGAATCCTCCGTATTCCCTGAAACGTTGGAATCGCTCCGAGATCACCGTCAGTGATCCGCGCTTTGAGTCGTTTGGCGTTTTGCCACCAGATTCGAAAGGCGACTATGCCTTCTTACTGCATGGCCTGTATCATTTATCGCCAACCGGTACCATGGCCATCCTTCTGCCACATGGTGTCCTTTTCCGTGGCGGCGCCGAGGGAGTCATCCGCAAACGCTTATTGGAAAAAAATTATTTAGACACCGTAATCGGACTTCCTGCAAACCTCTTTACAAACACTGGTATACCGGTCTTAGTCATGGTCCTTAAGAAGAATCGCCCGCTTGATGCGCCCCTCTTAGTGATTGATGCCTCCAAGAATTTTATCAAGGAAGGCAAACAGAACGCATTGCAAGAGAAAGATATTGCCAGAATTGTCGATACGTATACGAATCGTTTTGAGGTGGAGGGCTACAGCCATCTAGCAAATCGCGAAGAGCTGGAAGAAAACGATTACAACCTCAACATTCCTCGCTATGTCCAGTCTGGTGAAGTGGAGATCCCTCATGATGTCGATGCCCATCTCTACGGTGGCATTCCAGAGAGCAATATCAAGGAGCTCCATGTCCTGAACCAAGTGGTTCCAGACGTGCTGGCAGAATCCTTACAACCGCTTCGCAAGGGGTATGTTGAGTTAACTAGGCCTATAGAGGAAATTCGAATAGAAGTTCTGGCTCACAAACAAGTGCAAGAAAAAATCACTGAACTTACTGAAGAGACGAGTGCTTATCTGGGGCGTTATTGGGATCGCCTTCGCAAGGTCACCGATATGTCTGAGGTCGCCCCGCTCAAGGAAGGAATGCTGCAGGAGATTAAAGAACTCCTTGGCACGTACCACTTCGTTGATGTTTATGATGGCTACCAGATCATCGCTGATACTTGGGGTAATTCAATAGAGCATGATCTAGAACTAATTGCGGCAAAAGACTTTTATTCCGCCGCCCGCCAGCTTGAACCCAACATGGTGACCAAGGGAAGCGGCAATAGTCGCAGGCAGGAGCAGGATGGCTGGGCAGGCAGCATCATTCCGAATTCTCTCGCTCTATCAATGCTCTTTTCGAAGGAGAATGAGGAAATCCGCCAGCTTGAGAGGGACCTAGATGAGGTTTCAAGTGAACTAGATGAGCTTGTTGAGGCGGCCAAAGTCGAAGACTCCAACGAATATAACGCTCTCAATGAGTGTCTAAAGCGGAATGCTGATGATGAACCCGGTGATGTCTTTGAGTCTAAATCCATCAAGGCAGAGCTCCGAACCGCCGAAAATGGCAGTGACACCCACAAACTCTTACTACAAGCGGAAGCACTTACGAAGGAGAAGAGCGATTCAGCCAAAAATATTTCTGCTGCGAAGAAAGCTTTAGATGAAAAGGTAACCAAACGTATCCCCGTCCTGACAGATGAGGAAGTTGATACATTGGTGTATGAAAAGTGGTTTGGCCAGACACAGAAGGATATTGTAGCCCTCATCCAAGAGCCACTGCACAAGGATCTGGATCTTTTAGAGACTTTAGACAACCGCTATAAAACGACAATCAAGGATCTTGACGAAGAAATCAAGAAGGCAGAGGACGAAATCACTGCGATGCTCAGTGAGATGGTGATTATGTATGACTGAGCGAAAAAAATTAGTGCCGAAGAGACGGTTTAAAGAATTTCAATCTGCGGATGCTTGGGAACAGCGTAAATTGGGTGATTGTTTCGATGAAAGACAAGATCGTTCAGCTGATGGTGAATTAATCTCAGTAACAATAAGTTCAGGTATCAAGAAGTTCTCAGAGTTAGGTAGGCATGATAATTCGAGCGATGACAAGTCTAATTATAAGAAAGTTGAAATAGGAGATCTTGCTTATAATTCCATGCGAATGTGGCAAGGTGCCAGCGGATATTCTCCATATAATGGCATTTTAAGCCCTGCGTATACCGTTATTATTCCAAAGGAAGGTGTGAACTCACTATTCTTTTCTTACATGTTTAAAAGGGATGAGATGATATACAAGTTTCAAATTCACTCACAAGGGATAACATCTGACACTTGGAATCTGAAGTTTCCAGAACTAAGCAAAATTGATTGCAGACTTCCTGGAGTGGAGGAACAGATGCAAATTGCAGAATATTTTACCGCCCTTGACAACCTCATCACCCTTCAACAGCGTAAGTTAGACAAGACCAAAGATTTGAAGAAGGCTATGTTGGATAAAATGTTCCCGAAGGAAGGAAGTTATGTTCCGGAAATGCGATTCCCTGGTTTTACTGACGCTTGGGAACAGCGAAAGTTTTCGGAGATCTTCGTATTTTTACAAAATAACTCACTTTCAAGAGCAGATTTGAATTATGAGAAAGGATTAATTAAAAATGTACATTATGGTGATATACTAATAAAGTTTGGTGAAATACTAGATGTAAAACATGAAGTTTTACCTTATATTTCCAATGAAGCGTTCCCAATTAGTATAACATCATTATTACAAAACGGAGATGTCATAATTTCTGATGCTGCTGAGGATGAAACAGTAGGGAAATGTAGTGAAATCAGGGGCATTTATGATATGGACGTTGTTTCGGGTTTACATACGATCCCAAGCAGACCTCTTGTGGAATTTGCACCTGGTTATCTAGGATATTATTTAAATTCAAATGCATTTCACGATCAGCTATTACCACTTATCCAGGGTACGAAAATATCTTCCATTTCAAAGTCTGCGTTACGGAATACTACTATTAATTATCCTAATAAAGTAGAAGAGCAAATACAGATTGGTCATTTTTTTCAGAACCTCGACAACCTCATCACCCTTCAACAGCGTAAGTTGGAAAAATTACACAACTTCAAGAAGGCAATGCTTGAAGAGATGTTTGTATGAGAACGGAGGCTTACGATGATCTTGGAAAATAAGTTGGGCATCACGGATGCATCTGAACTCGCCAGAGAAGAGGAAAGAATCAGTAAGCGAAGAGCTCTAGAGCTCTTCGAAACGGGGAAGCTCGACACCTTCGAGGTAGGGACGTATCAGGGGCTTGCAGACGTCCATAACTATCTGTTTTCTGACATTTATGATTTTGCCGGTCAAATGCGTACCGTAAACATTTCGAAGGGGAATTTTCGCTTTGCACCTGTCTTGTATCTTGAGGCCGCTTTAGCGACGATATCAAAAATGCCGCAGGCGAATTTTGATGAAGTCATCGAGAAATATATCGAAATGACCGTAGCCCATCCCTTCCGCGAGGGGAATGGCAGGAGTATGAGAATTTGGCTTGATTCCATGCTGAAAAAAGAATGCAAGCTGGTGATCGATTGGAGCCAAGTGGATAAATCGGACTACCTACTCGCAATGGAAAGAAGCCCTGTTAAGGATTTGGAAATCAAAGTTCTACTGAAGCAAGCTCTGACAGAAAAGATCGACGACCGCGAAGTGTACATGAAGGGCATCGACGCAAGTTATTTCTATGAAGGCTATAGTAGCTTTAAGACAGAAGATTTACAGCAAGAGTAAGGAACGTTCGGCAACAGGCAACGAGCAACGGGCAACGAGTAACAGGCCACATGTGACAGGTGACACACAACAAGTCACAGCTAGTAGGCTATGGGTGATAGGCAATTCAGGTAAGGAGCCGCAACATGAGTACTAACGATGCATCAGAGAGAGCATTTCAGCAGAATTTCGTGAATGAATTGGTCAAATATCGTTGGGAAGCGCCTGAATCTCTGGACGGGAACCGCCATAAGGTGACGATTGACGACCTTCTAGCCAACTGGCGTAGTGAGCTCAATCGAATCAATGCGGATCAGTTGGAAGGGGTAGCCTTAACCGATGAGGAGTTTGCGCAGGTTTTGGCCAAAGTCAAGCAACTCAACAACAGCTACGAAGCCGCGAAGTTACTCGCAATCGAAGAAGGCAAAGGAAAGATCGATGGTATTCATCGCAGTGCCAATCCCCGGCTCAGACGAGAGCAAATTACCTTAACCATCTTCAAGAAAGCGGAAGTATCCGGCGGGGACTCTTCTTATCGCATTGCAAGAGAAGTTGAAGGAAGAAAGGGTAACCGTTTCGACCTCATTTTGCTAATCAACGGCCTTCCGTTAATCAATATCGAACTGAAACGCTCGGATCAATCTCTGGATTATGCCTACCAACAGTTCAAGCGCTACTACATGGACGGAGAGTACAATAACGATTTCTTGGTATTCTCGCAGATGATGGTCATCAGTTCTGAGATCGAGACTCGGTATTTCGCAACCCCGAAAACCGTGGGAGATTTCAACAAAGCCTTTGCCTTCCACTGGTCTGACAAACAAAACATACCGGTCAATGCTTGGCACGAAGTCATCAAGCAGTTGCTCTATGTGCCTATGGCCCACCAAATGGTCGGCGATTACCTGATCATTGATGAAGCAGAGAATGAAGACAAGCGGAAGCACATGCTGATGAGACCCTACCAAGTGCATGCGCTGCGAGCCGTTGAGGGCGCGGCCTTTGGCAAAGATCATCCTGATGGCTTCAAACATGGCGGCTATGTCTGGCACACAACCGGTTCGGGTAAAACCATCACCAGCTTCAAGACTGCCCTTTTCCTATCGACGCGCGTGGGTTTCGATAAGGTAATCTTCCTTGTCGACAGACGTGAGCTCGACAGGAATACCAGCGAAAAGTTCAAAGCGTATTCCGCCTACGAATCGGTGATGGTGGACGATACGAAGTCCACCTATCAACTGGGGCAACAGCTGAATTCACCGGCAAGCGGAATTATCGTGACCACGACGTTCAAGTTGAATTCTCTTGTCAAAGAGTTTCAGGAGCAACAGAACGACACGTTCCGGAATAAGAAATATGTTTTCATTATTGACGAGGCCCATCGCACAACCATGGGTCAAATGATGGGAACAATCAAGGAGTATTTCAAGCTGAAATCCCTCTTCTTCGGGTTTACCGGCACGCCGCTTTTCGACGAGAACCAAGTTCCCGGTATGGTCAACCAGAAGAGTGAAGTGATTGATACAACGGAGAAACTGTTTGGTCCCGAGCTCCATAAATACACCATCGACGAGGCCATCCGAGATGGCAATGTTCTGGGCTTTCATGTGGACTACATCAACACCGGTGAGTTTCTAAGCTATGAGCAGCTGCGGGCGGATTTGGCCAAAGCAACCGCTGACGCAAGACCTGATCTGAGTGTTCGAGAAGTTCAACGGTTGGTGGTTCAAATGTCACATGCGGACCTGGAACGAGAAGCTATGGCGAAGAATATTCTCGTGTACCAAGATGAAACCCATATTCCCCGTGTGGTGACGGAGATTCTGGACAATTGGGAGGCGCAGTCGCAGCACCGGAAATTCAATGCTTTGTTGACCTGTGCCTATAAAGACCGTGTCGTGGCGTATTACGATGAGTTCAAGAAGCAACTCACTGAGCGGGAGCAGAGGCTGAATGTTGCCATGACCTTCAGCATGGGAGATGTGAATGATCCGGAGCAGGTTTCGCGTGAGATCATCGGCGAAATGTTCCGCGATTACGCGTCTTATACAGGTACTGAGTTCATTCCCGGCGACCAAAGGAACGGTGAAAGTGCTTATTTTGCTCATTTGATTTCGCGCTTCAAACGCGGTGGCAGCAGAGATAACCCTAAAAATGTGGACTTAATCATTGTGGCGGACCAGCTCCTGACCGGCTACGACTCGCAGATGCTCAACACATTGTATGTCGACCGGAATTTACAATTACAGGGGCTGATTCAGGCTTATTCCCGCACGAATCGAATCCTGGATTCGAGCAAAGAATTTGGCTCCATTGTCAATTTCCTTTGCCCTGCTCTGACGAGAGAGTCTGTCGAGGAAGCTCTTCTGCGCTACAGCAGTGGCGGGAGCAGCACCCGAGCCATTGTCGATACGTATAATCTCGCCGTTGAGAAATTGGCCATCACGATGTCTGCCCTTCGGCAAACGCTGCCGGATCCGACCCGGTGGGCGGAGATCAAAGACCTCAAGGAACCACGAGAGGCATTCTTAGGAGCCTTCCGCGAGGCGGCGAGGCAGTTGAATCGGGTGAAACAATATTATGAGTATTCTTGGGATGAGAGTCGCTTCGGTCTAACGGAACACACTTGGCTCCAGTACGTCGGCGCGTATAAGAATATCAATGATGGTGACCCTGATCCGGATCTTCCCCCGGTCGATTTGCTTGGGGAAACGACTCTAGTTGATTCTCATAGGGTCGACTTGCCTTTTATACTCGCCTTGATCAAGGACCAAATTAATACGGAAACGGCCGTGCAAACGGTGGATGAGGAGTCGCTGCGAATCATCTATGAGCAGATTGAGGAGCTGAGTAACATGGGTGATCACCGCCAAGCAGAGCTTCTGAAAGAGTTTGTGGATACCCACCTTCTTACGGGCAAGCTTCCCAGCTCGGTCCGTTTCGACGACGCGTTTGCAGAATGGAAGTTGGGACTGCAAACGCGGGACGTCTCTGCATTTGCGAAGAAATGGGGCGTGGATTCGGCGATTCTGACGAAGTCGCTCAAGCAATATTCGAGGCAGAATGCAAATTATATTCCGTATTCAGAGGCCATCGTCGAGAGCGTTTCGTTTGATGGCCATGGCAATGGCAATGGTGATAACGACGTGCCGTATGATTCTCCGCTGGTTCATAACCTTTCTCTGATGAGGGAGTTGCCCGCATTTTATGCGGAAATGGACGAAAAGTATAATTCTTGATGAACGCTTGATAAACCCCGGATCCTGAAACAGAATCAACACCCGCAGCCGTTTTTTCGTGGTAGACTTCTTTGAGACAATTGTTCAGGAGGATGAGGTTTCTTGATGAAATATAAATGGTTAACTTCATGTTTGGCAGTCGTTCTTTCCGCTATGATGCTGACATCTTGTATGTCGTTTCTAGGACTTTCCGGTGGATCCGGGAATAGTTCCGGGAGTAAACCGGCAAGCAATCAGAGTGCTGTCGATCCCAATGATGTAACCGATCCGAATACAGGCAATCCCGTGACGAATACACCGACCGACCCTAACGCGAACCCAAACACCGATCCCGCCAATCCAAACACCGAGCCCACCGCCGAGCCGACGGTGGCTCCCACGCCGACCCCATCGCCGGATCAGGCAGGGGTAGCGGATCAGGAGCCGGAGGCTTTGGCCTTAGCCTTTATTGAGAATAGCTTCTCTTTCCACGGGAAGCAGCTGGCGAGCGACGCGCTGGATCCGGAGAGTAAGGCTTTTGCGGAAGTCAATGCCTGGCGGCAGGAGCTTATTAACGAGCGTCGAGCCTTGTTTGGGAACGACCAAGCGCTCACGGATCTTACAATTGAGAAGAAACACGTGTCGGTCGACGGCGATCGAGCCTTCGTGATGCTGCGGACTTTGGAGACTTACGAATACGCCAACGAGCCGGGTATGCCGGGCGTCGGGCGTAGTGTGTACACGGTGCTTTTGCGCCACGTGGACAGCGCTTGGCGGGTCAGTTGGGCAGGTGATGGGGCAGGTCTCTTCCGCTTGGCGCAGGGCGCCGGGCAGACCGAGGAGGAAGCGCCCGCGCGTGACTATTTCCGTTATGCCGGGATTTATCTGCCCTTCGTGCCGGCCGGGACGCTGGAGTCGATCGACAATCTTGATCTGGCCGATTACGCAAACGACGATATTTTTGCGGAAGTGGAAGCTTTCCCCTACGCTGACCTCGCGAAAATCGGTGCCAAGGAGCGAGAGTATATGAGGGAGGATCAGGCGGCTTTGGCCAAAGCCGCACCCATCCGCCCCTTCTCCGAGAGTTCCGGACTTCAGGCATTTGATCGAACAGCGATGGCGGACTACATTACGACTTGGGCCCTGGAACGCAACCCGGAATGGGGGGACTTCAGCCCGTACGGCGGCGACTGCCAGAACTTCGCTTCCCAAGTGATGCTGACCGGCGGCGCACCGATGGCGGATGAATGGTACTTCCACTCGTGGGATGACCGTGCGCCTGCGTGGAGCGGAGTGCCGTGGATGACGACCTTTATCACCACGAATGAGGGGACGGGCCCTCACGGCGAGCAGGTGGATTCGTGGACGGAGCTCGATGTGGGTGACATGATTCATATTGACTGGACGCAAGATGGCAATGGCGACCACGCGACCTTGGTCACGACCACGGGTGCGAATGCCCGCCTGTCCGGCCACAGTGGCGACGCTCTGGGGCAGCGCGTGAGCGATGTCATGGGGCACAAAATCAATTTACATTTGCTGGGCTACGTGGGGTAAAGGGGTTGGCTGAGGAGTGGTGCGAATCGGTGTCTCGAACGACTCGTACGCTCACAACTAGCACGCTCACAACTCGCACAACTCGACTCAATGCTAACGGTGGCTGCGGCAAATGGTGAAAGAGGAACAAGATGAAAAACATTCATTGCGAAAGAACTTTCCCCGTTGATCCCACCTTATTGTGGGAACTCGTAGTCGATCCCGATCACTATCAAACTTGGATCGAAGCCTTTGCCGCCGGCTCCTATTTCGTCGGCGATTGGACCACCGGAAGCCCGCTGCGTTTCGTGATCGAAAACGAAAACGGCACCTCAAGCGGCATGCTCACCGAAATCGCGGAGAGCCGCTACCCCGAATTCATTTCAATCAGGTCTCTGGGCCTCATCATCGACGACGTAGCGGACTACGACTCGCCCGAGGCCCGCAAATGGACGCCCCACTACGAGAATTATCATTTCCTTCACCAAGCGGACGGCTCCAGCATTTTCGCCGTGGATCAGGAGTTGCCGGACGACGAAACCGCCGAATTCCAGGCCAATTGGGAGAAGGCTTTTGACCTCATGGCTCTTCGCCTCCAGACCTCGAAGGACATAGGCAAAGTCATCAATCTCCGCGAGAAATCCACCAAGAGTCCCGCCGAGATCTGGCACAAGCTCGTCACCCCCGCAGAGGTCATGACTTGGAACTTCGCCAGCGATGATTGGCATTGCCCGAAGGCCAAAAATCACCTAGTCGTAGGCGGCGAGTTCCACTATGAAATGGCGGCCAAAGACGCCTCCACCTCCTTCGATTATTGGGGTACATTCGAGGTGATTGAACCGCCCACGAAACTGTACTTCACCCTAGGCGATGGCCGCAAAGTGCGCATCGACATCATCGAGAAACCTGTTGGCATCATCGAGAAACCTGACACGCACGAGAAACCCGACACGCTCGAGGAACCTGCCATGCACGAGGAAGCCGACATCCGCGAAAAACCCGCCGGCTGCGTCATCGAAGAGCGTTTCGAGGCTATCCTTGAGGATAACTTGTTCCTACAACGTCAAGGCTGGCAAAGCATCTTACGCAATCTGGCCAGGTGATGGCTTGAGAACATCGTAATGTATTAGGACATTGTAATGTTGGAATGAGGTAGCGGTTGGGGGCTTTGGCCAAAACAAAATCAAATCAAGCATTAGCGAGTTTAGCGCTTGTACTGGTTGCGGTGATCTGGGGATCCGGATTCATTGCGACTGACTTGGTGATTGCTGCCTTCTGGACCACGAACCAAATCATGGCTACTAGGTTCAGCGTGGCCGCGGTGGTTATGCTGTTGATTTTGCGAGACAAGCTAAAAGCCAGCACAAAAAGAGAAGTTTTCGGTGGGATGATTGCGGGAGTTCTCTTGTATGTTGGCTTCTTCTTACAAACGCAGGGGCAAGGTCTGACTACTGTGTCGAACACAGCATTTTTTACCGCCACCAATGTCGTTATGGTGCCTTTTTTATCGTGGCCGGTGATGAAGCGAAAGCCTCAACTTAAAACGGTGCTTCTTACCCTTTTGTCATTGGCTGGTGTAGCTGTCTTGAGTTATTCGGATGGCGGCTTTTCGCTCAATATTGGCGATATTCTGGTTCTGCTCTGCGCTCTAGCATTTGCTCTGCATATTACTTTTCTCGAAAAAGCCGGACGCGGCACTGACGCAAGCATCATTAACTTCTTTCAAATTGCTACGGCTGCTGTAATTTCAGTAATTGTTTTCTTGCTTGATCCTCAAGCGCTTTCTGATTTCAGTTTTAATCAAGGGATCCTGCCGGTCATTTATCTCGCATTATTCAGTACATGTCTCTGCTATTTCCTTCAGACCAAAGCGCAACAATACCTCACCGCAGCGGTCACAGGTGTGATTCTTTCTCTTGAGGGCTTCTTCGGGAGCAGTTTCTCTGTTTTGCTTGGACTTGAAGATCTCACTTCTTCACTTGTTATCGGCGGTGCTCTGGTAATCTTGGCAACGGTTCTGATGAATTGGGACCAGAGCAAAGGGTTCGATCAGCAAGGGGATGAGCATGAGGATGCGTGAGTGTGAGGTTGTGTGAGGGTGAGATGGCGTTAGATGGAGTGAAATGTAGTGAGATGGTGTGGAGTGGGGGTTTGGCAGATTCGGTAGTTTCAGCAGATCAGTAGATTGGTAGATTCGGTAGATTGGTAGATTCGGTAGATTCAGCAGAGGAAAATAATTGCTTCTAAAATAACAAAAAGCTCCGGATGCCGGAGCTTCTCTTCGCGGTTTGGTGGGCGATACTGGGCTCGAACCAGCGACCTCCTGCGTGTCGAGCAGGCGCTCTGACCAACTGAGCTAACCGCCCGCGAATGCTTTGCTATTCTAGCAGTGGTATTGAGTGATGTCAACCAATATTTAATGTAACACGGTTGGTAAAGTAGAATAATACAGTGGCTATTGCATCGGGTAGTGCGGTGGCAGAGCAATGGGTGATGCAGCAGTAATTACGCATGCAACGCGGCATGTGGCCGTAGCATGTAATATAGTAGGAACGCCTGCATATGACGCATGGTTCCTAGTGCAAGTTCGCCGGTATTTTAGTTGAGTCGTTGAAGGAGCGCGTACGGCGACCTATTGCTATAAGTTCAGGTGTTGATGTTATTCAACTAGTTAGGAAGGCGCGCATGCTGCGACTTATTGCTGTAAGTTCGGCTATATCCGATGTCCAAGCTAGCGGAAGCAGTACATACTTCCTAAACTCTCAAGAACATACCTCAATTTCTAAAGCTGTACACCTATATAATTTCCAAACTGGTCCGGATCCGGAATCTTGCGACAAAGAATCCTCTTGCGAAGGATCCATATCATCAGTTAAATGACAAGTTGAATGTTTACTGACCTGAAAACAGAAATTACTGAATGAAAACTGACATGTGATGAAATATTATCAAGTAAAGCCCAACAACGGATAAAAATGTCTCCTCACAACGATACGCAAGTCAGTTAACTGTCGCAAACATCCCGATCTCTACCAATCTGGAAATAGTGTAATAATTTCTCTAAATTCCGAAGAATAAAAACAGGAGCAATACGCCGCTAAAAGCGCTCCGCCCTCACGAACTTGCTAACCGAAGAACAAATTCAGGAGCAATACGCAGCTGAAACCGCTCCGCCCTCACGAACTCACTACATATGTTTAAAAATAAACTTATGTAGTCGTTTTCGGCTGAAGCAAAATGAAGAATTGGAAGATTTTCCGAAGTGCTTTTCGAGAGTTTAAAGTTTCCCTCGAGAAATGACGATCAAGACGAGGGTGTAAAATAAAAATAGTATAGACATGTCTGAGGCCTCCACACTATGGGCCAAATGGTGGTCCACTAGGTACATTTCTTAGTGGGATTAGGTTGGTATACAGAGTATAAAACATTAAGTGTCCAATAAGGCGGACTTTAGATGGCCGGTTAGCCTTCATTACTTGAGGAGATGTTGTATCATGTCAGAAGCTGACGCTGCTAAGATGCTGACGCCGCTAAGAAGCTGAGGCTGCTAAGATGCTGAGGCTGCTGAGATGCTGACGCCGCTAAGAAGCTGACGTGGCTAAGGATGGGAAGCCGCTCAGATGCTGACGACGTTAATCTGCTAACGATGTCAACCGAAGAAATTGGACAGAAACGGCGATCGAAAATACGGATTGATAAGCGCGAAACATAATAGAAAATAATAAATTGCAAATAACATATAGAAAATAACAAAGGAAACAGGGGGCAACAAACACTATGTCGAAGGGATCGAAGAAGACACTTTACTATTTGACGTTGGCGGCGGTGCTGACGGCTTTGGCAATCGTCTTAACGAGGTTTTTCTCTTTTAATATACAGATTTTTCGTTTTGGGTTCGGGATGGTGCCGGTGCATTATGCGGGGTATCTTTTGGGGCCGATCTGGGGGTTTCTTGTCGGGACGGTTTCGGATCTGATTGGCATTTTGATTAATGCCGGCGGGACACCACATCCGGGAATTACGTTGACGACTGCCTTACATGGCCTGATTGCTGGACTTGTGGTTGTGGGAAATAAGCGGAGGTTGGGGGCTTTGGCCATCGGAGTGAGCGGAGTGATTACCTCGGTGCTGTGTTCTTGGCTCTTGATGAGTTTCTGGTTGTCGCAGCTACTGGGGACGAGTTTCCCGGCTCTGCTGGTTGCGAGAGGGCTGAATGTGGCGTTGCAGGGAGTGGCTCTGGTTGTGGTGGAGATTTTGCTGATTCCGGCGTTTGCTTCGATTAAGCAGTATTTGCCGGGGGAGACGACCTTGTTGTGGCGGAGGAGCGGTACTCCTGTCAAATATGATAAAATCACTGATCAAACAGATATGCGTAAGTAGGCAGCGGCCCGCGGCGGCGGCCAGCCAAGAGCCGGCGGCGGCAGGTGATAACGGCAGCGGCCCGCGGCGGCGGATGATAACGGCGGCGGCCTGCGACGGCAGCCGCGGTGGTGGCTCGTGGCGGCCAACAAACAAAGCAAGCAAATCAATCGAAGAAGGTGACCTGGGGTGAGTGACTATAATATTGCGAACGGTGGCAACACTGCGAACGGTGGCAACACTGCGAAAAGTGACTATAACTTTGCGAAGATAGAGAAGAAATGGCAGGATCGCTGGCTGGAGTCCGGCGTTTTCGAGGCCGAGAATGACAGTACGAAGCCGAAGTTCTATTGTCTTGTGGAGTTCCCGTATCCTTCAGGACAGGGGCTACATGTTGGGCACCCGCGTTCGTATACAGCACTTGATTTGGTGGCCAGGAAGCGCAGGATGGAAGGCTACAATGTGCTCTATCCGATGGGGTGGGATGCTTTTGGTTTGCCGACAGAGAATTATGCGATCCAGCATAAGATTCATCCGGCAAAAGTCACGCGTGACAACATCGCGAATTTTAAGAAGCAATTGCAGGCTTTGGGATATTCTTTTGACTGGAGTCGGGAAGTCAATACGACGGATCCGGAGTACTATAAGTGGACTCAATGGATTTTCCTGCAGCTCTTCAAGCACGATCTGGCCTATAAGAAAGAAATGAGTGTCAACTGGTGCCCCTATGATAAGGTGGTTTTGGCCAACGAAGAGGTCATCAATGGCGGCTGCGAACGCTGCGGCACACCGGTGGAACACCGCATTAAGAGTCAATGGATGCTGCGGATTACAGCCTATGCTGATCGCCTGATCGATGACTTGGATCAGGTGGATTACATTGAGCGCGTGAAGACTCAGCAAATTAATTGGATCGGGCGCTCTTACGGCGCAGAAGTGATTTTCCGGACGAGTGCCGGCGATGATCTGAAGGTTTATACGACGAGACCGGACACGCTCTATGGCGCGACTTACATGGTGGTCTCGCCGGAGCATGAGTACCTGAAGAAGTGGGAAGGGATTCTCACGAATCAGGCTGAGGTGGAAGAGTATCAGCGTTTTGCGGCGACGAAATCGGACTTCGAGCGGACTGAAGTGAACAAAGAAAAGACCGGCGTCCGCTTGGAAGGTGTCCACGCGATTAACCCTGTGAATGGCAAAGAAATCCCGATTTTCATTTCGGACTATGTGCTCGCGACCTATGGAACTGGCGCGATTATGGCGGTTCCGGGGCATGACCAGCGCGACTATGAGTTTGCCAAGAAGTTTGACTTGCCGATCGTGGAAGTTGTGGCCGGAGGCGATATTAGCGAGCAGGCCTTTACTGACATCGAGACGGGAACGATGGTGAATTCCGGCATGCTGGATGGCCTCTCCGTCAGTGATGCGAAGAAGAAGATCACGGATTGGCTGGTTGCAGAAGGCATCGGCGAGGCGAAGACCAATTATAAATTGCGCGACTGGGTGTTCTCCAGACAGCGTTATTGGGGGGAACCTATACCGATTGTTCACTGTGAGCAGTGTGGCTATGTTGCGATCCCGGAAGAGGAATTGCCGCTGCGTTTGCCGGAAGTGGAATCCTATGAGCCGACAGAGAATGGGGAGTCGCCGTTGGCGGCTTTGGCCGAATGGGTGAACACGACCTGCCCGCACTGTGGCGGCCCTGCGAAACGCGAGACGGACACGATGCCGCAGTGGGCCGGTTCGTCCTGGTACTACATGCGCTATGCGGACCCGCACAATGAGGAGGCGCTGGCGTCACCTGAAGCGCTGAACTACTGGCTGCCTGTCGACTGGTATAACGGCGGCATGGAGCACACAACCTTGCACCTGCTCTACTCGAGGTTCTGGTACAAGTTCCTCTACGATATTGGCGTTGCGCCGGGGCCTGAGCCTTATGCTAAGCGCACGTCCCACGGCATGATTCTGGGCGAGAACGGCGAGAAAATGTCGAAGTCCCGTGGTAACGTCGTGAATCCGGATGATATTGTGCGCGATTTCGGGGCGGATACGATGCGGCTTTATGAGGTGTTCATCGGTGATTTCGAGAAGCCGGCGACCTGGAACACCGCCAGCATTAAGGGCTGTCAGCGCTATCTGGAGAGGCTTTGGGCTTTGGCCGAACAAGTGGAACCGGGGACGGAGTACAGCAAGGAACTGGAAACGATCCTGCACCAGACGATTCGGAAGGTTGGAAGCGACATTGACCACTTGAAGGGCAATACGGCGGTCGCGCAGCTGATGACTCTCTTGAACCGGGTGAGCGAGGTGGGCCACGTCAATGAGGCGGAGTACAAGACGATGCTGCTGCTGACGAATCCTTTTGCCCCGCACATGACCGAGGAGCTCTGGGAGCTGGGGAATTACGGCGGCCGGGTGACGGATCAAGCGTGGCCGGTTTATGATGAGGCCAAGACTGTGGAGCAGCAGGTGGAGCTCGCGATCCAGGTGAATGGCAAGGTCAGAGGGAAAATTGTGGTGGATCAGGCGGCGGAGGAGCGGGAAGTTCTAGCTCTGGCCAAAGCCGAAGACAACACATCCCGGTATTTGGAGGGCAAACATCTCGTGAAGGAGTTGTACGTGAAAGGACGCCTTGTAAATTTCGTTGTCAAATAGACGAAATTTCGCCCTGAACATTGATAAATTTGGAAATAAAATTCTCCATAAGATATAATCGGTAACGAGCATTTTGTATAGATTAAAAAATACCTATCCATAATAAGGAGTTACACATGCAGAAAAAAATTGGCAGAAGAGTTTATAACACAGAGAAAGCAGAATATGTAGGCCGCAATGCCGAGGGTTATTATGGCGACCCGACCGGCTTCGAAGAGCAAATGTACAAGAAAGGTCTAGGCGATTTCTTCCTGTTCGTATCCGGCGGCCCTGAGTCACAGTACCCGACCGAAGACTTGATTCCTTTGGCTTTGGCCGATGCAAGAGAGTGGATTGAACGTGTCAGAGGTGGCGAGATTGTCTCCCAGTTCATCACGGAAGCGGATGAAGCCCAACTGAAGACCGAGAATGAAGCCGCTGTGAAGACCCCGAGCACCGCAGCGAAGAAGGCTCCGGCGAAGAAAACGGCTGCGAAGAAGACCCCAACGACCCGTAAGAAGACCGAAGATAAGAAATAATCTATACTTGCCTCGCAAAATACAAATGTTTAAGAAAACCTCTCAGCCACATGGGAGGTTTTTGTATTTTAAATGTTTACCTGAGGCGATTTTTCGTTCAGCGCGTTATGTATTCTAAGCCATGCCTTGTGCTATTCTATACTCATATTGAAACGGTGGTTCTGTTTTGCGTTGAAACGGTGGTTCTGTTTTGAGAGGTGACTTGATGCGCACATTATATATTTCGGACCTTGACGGCACGCTTCTGACTCCTGGTGGCGAGATTTCGCCCGGGAGTTTGACCATTATCAACAACTTGTTGGACGAAGGCATGAATCTGACCTTTGCCACGGCCCGAACCGCTTCGACAGCGCTCGCGATTCTCCGCGACGTGAAGGTTCGCTTGCCGCTCATTTTTATGAATGGTGTCGCGATCTACGACGCGAAACAAGAAGCGTATATCAGGGATTTCGAGCTCACAGAGAAGCAGGTAACTGAAGCGCTGTATTTGCTGACGGATCTGGGCCAGCCGGCCTTTATCTATTCCATTTCAGACAATTGCCTCTCTTGCTATGCCCCGCCCGAACTCAACCACAGTATGGCCAGGTTCAAGTCTCATCGCGAGGAGCGCTACGGCAAAGTTTTCACGCCAATTGACTCCTACCTGGATCTTCTTGGCCGGAAGGTGATTTATATCAACTTCGTGGGCTCCAATGAGGCCCTCATGCCGGCGTACCGGGCTTTCTCACAGATTGAAGGGCTGGAATGCCTGTTTTACGAAGATGTTTACGAAGACGATTGGTTTCTGGAGATCCATCGCAAAGGCGTTTCTAAGGGAACAGCCGCTCTGGCGGTAAAAGAAGAGATCAACGCGGACCGGCTCGTGGTTTTCGGCGACAATTTGAACGACATGCCGATGTTCTACGTGGCAGACTATCGCTATGCGATGGCCAATGGTCACGAGCAGATTAGGCAGGCATCCGATCAGATCCTGGGGCCGAACACCCAGAATTCGGTTGCGGAAGAGCTTCTGAGGCTCTGGCATGAGCAAGTGGGAAGACCGATTTCGGTTCAAGGAGGCCTCTATGAAAGGCTCTAGTCGCAGGTTCATTTGGTATGTGCTGATCTTATCGGCAGCAGCCCTGTTGGTGATCAACTTCCATCAGGTTTGGTCCGGCGTCAGTAGCTTGATTTCGATTTTGATGCCTTTTTTTCTGGGAATCGCTCTGGCGTATCTCTGGAATATCCCCCTGCGTTTCTTGGAGCGGCATTATTTCCCGAAGAGCACGAAACCCATTGTTGAGAAGACCAGACGGCCTGTGACCCTCCTTCTGTCCCTACTGGTGATTGTGGCGCTTCTGGTCGGCATTCTCTGGCTCATCATTCCGCAGCTCTACGACAGCATCATCGTCCTGGGCAGCGGGATTCCTCAGCTGGCGCAGGACCTCCGTGATTGGCTTCTCCGCGTCACGGAAGATGTGGCCTGGGCACAAGATCTTCGGGAGCGCATTCAGGGTCTCACCATCAATTGGAGCGATGTGATGAAGCAGGTCTCCACTTTCTTGGAGTCCGGTTTGGGCGGTTTCCTGGGTTCCACCTATCAGATGATTCAAGGCGTCATTTCCAATGTGGTCACTTTCTTCACAGCGGTCGTGTTCGCGGCGAATATTTTGTTGGCCAAAGAACAGCTCAAGCGACAGTCTTCGCGTCTGGCGAAGGCGTACGTGCATCCTCGTGTTCGGGCCAAAGCGCGCGAGTGGCTCACGGTTCTCGATGAATCTTTTTCGCACTACATTACCGGTCAGGTGACGGATGCGTTCTTCTTGGGTCTCATGATGCTGGTGGCGATGCTGATTTTCCGCTTCCCTTATCCACTGATGATTTCCGCGGTCATTATGGTGACGGCGCTTGTACCGATGGTGGGATCCTTCTTGGGCGGCGCCATTGGTTTCCTGATGATTGCGATGCAGGATTTCCGCCAGGCGGTTCTCTTCGTCATTGTGCTTCTGGTGGTTCAGCAGATCGATAATAACTTTGTGTACCCAAGAGTTGTCGGCAGCGCAACCGGCCTGCCGGGAATCTGGGTTTTCGCCGCGGTCATGATCGGCGGCTCTTTGGGCGGAGCTGTGGGAATGTTGGTGTCGGTGCCTTTGGCCGCCTCAATCTACAAGATCTTGGGCAGGCGCACGAAGACCCGGCTCGCTCACCAACATCCGCATGCACTCAAGTCAGCAGAATCTGCGGAGAAGCCGTCCGAAAATAAGGACATTTGAGAAAATTTCGGCTTTGGCCTAAGGACAAAGCCGCCCGCTTAAGGTAAAGTAGTAGTGATTAACCGAAGTTCCACGGTGCCTGCTGTGACTTCGGTTTCGTTATAGACGTTGAAGACACGATAGGCGTCGGAGACGTTGGAGACGTGAGAGACATTAGAGACATTTGAAATTAGGAAGTTGGAAGAACATGGCAATTATTGACTTGGACGAAGCGCTGGAACGGGGCCGCAGATCGAAGGGGGCGGTGTATGTTAACCAGACACCGCAGGTCCGCAATGGCAAGAAAAATGATTTTATGGTCGGCAGGTTCGTCAATCAGGAACAAGATGTTGAGTTTAAGATCTGGGAAGAGTATATCTTCGCTCCTGTCCTTGAGAACGGGACGGGTGTGTACGAGGCCGAGGTGGAAGGGTCGGAGTTTAACGGCCAGACCTATCTGACGGTTTATAAGATTGAGAAGGCTCTCGATCCTTCGCTCAGCAAGCGTGATTTCCTGAAGTCCGTTGACAAGAAATATATCATGGAACTCTGGGCGGATACGAAACAACGCCTGAAGGCCGTGGGGGCAACGGATACTTGCTGGGCCCTGGTTGACCAGATCATTAATGATCCGTCGATCAAGGGGCGCTTCATGACCGAGGGCGCGGCGATTACCCACCACGATAATTTAATTGGCGGCTTGGCTCATCATACCCTGAAGATGCTGAAGATCCTGTCCGCGGTTATTGAGAATAATGAGTATTTACGAGACCATGTGGATCTTCTGACCTTGGGGATTTTCGTCCATGATATTGGGAAGGTTTTTGAATATCATGAGCTGGAGATGGGACCTTATTGGTATGCTTCGCACCGGGTGCAGGGCATTGAGTATTTGGCGAAGTTTAAAGACGATATTATCTCGGCTTATAATGAGCCCTTTTATCGACAGATCCAGTCGATTATCAGCGGGCATCACGGGGAATTCGGCGACCGGCCGACAACCGTTGCCGCGGGTATTGTCCATTACATTGATACGTTGGAGAGTCAGGTTACTGAGCTTGTTGCCCTGGAGAAGAAGTCCGCGGATGGCCGCATTTTCGTGAGGGACTGGGGGTACCTGGCGGGGCTTAACTATTAACCTTTCTTTCTTGCCTAAGGAGGTATGAATGAAACTGCTCCATCTTGCCGATCTTCATATCGGTAAGAAATTATTTGATGTGTCACTCCGGGAGGACCAAGTGTATATCCTGGATCAAATACTGGATATTGTGCGGGAAGAAGAGCCGAACGCCCTTCTGATCAGCGGCGATGTCTATGACAAGGCACAGGCTTCGGCGGAGGCGGTGGAACTCTTCGACCACTTCTTAACGGAGTTGCGTTCTTTTCCAGGCGAAATTTTCATCATTGCCGGAAACCACGACTCGCCGGCTCGCCTGGCCTATGGGCGCAATCTCTTGCAGACCTTGCGCATTCATTTGGCCGGCGAGTTGCCGAGTGGTCCAGTGGCCGGCGAAACGGCGAATATTCTTCCGTGCGTGACGCTGGAAGATGAGTTTGGACCGGTACACTTCGTGCTCTTGCCGTTCTTTCGCTTGTATGAGGTGAGGGCGCTTTGGCCGGAAGAAACGATCAATACCTACGACGAGGCGCTGGCGAAGCTCTTGGCTGCGGCGGACTTGCCGGCCGGGGAGAGAAAAGTGCTGCTCTCTCACCAGCACTACAGCTATGCGTCGGAGCCGGCGGAACTGTCGGATTCGGAATTGGATATTGTGGGTGGTCTGGATGCCATCAACAGTGAGATCTTGCAGGATTTCAGTTATGTGGCCCTCGGGCACTTGCATAGGCCGCAGAAAGTGCAAGCGCCTCATGTGCGTTATGCGGGGTCGCCTTTGGCGTATTCGTTTTCGGAAATTTCGCAGAATAAATCGGTGCCGATTGTGACGCTGGGCGAGCCCGGGCAACCGGCGGAGATCAGGCTGCGTGAACTCACACCACTTCGGCGGGTCAGGGAGCTTCGGGGGACCTTGGACGAATTGATTCGTGAGGCGAAGGATGTGCCGGAGGCGGAGGCGCAAGATTTCTTGCGGATCACGTTGACGGATGAGGATCGCTTGGAGAACCCGATGCGCCGTCTGCAGGCGTGGTATCCGAATCTCTTAGCCTTGAGGATCGAGAGGCAGGAGGCGGCTTTGGCCGGAGTCACGGGGGGCTCGGGGGCCTCTGCTGCAGACATCTCGGAGAAGTCGGCAGTGGATCTCTTTGCGGATTTCTACAAGGAACAACGGGGCTTCGACTTACCTTCGGAGGAGAAAGAAGCGCTGCAGTCGCTGTGGTATGAACTGACCGAAGCGGGCGAACAGGAGGCGAGACAATGAGACCTTTGTATCTGGAAGTGTCTGCCTTCGGACCTTATGCGGGCCGTGAGACGTTGGATTTTTCGGTCCTGAATGACCGGGTGCCGTTCCTGATCAGCGGGGATACCGGGGCGGGGAAAACGAGCATTTACGATGCGATTACGTTTGCACTTTTCGACCAAACGTCCGGGAAGAAGCGCGAAGTGAAGACGGCCAGAAGCCACTTTGCCGCGGAAGATACGGAAACCTATGTTTTGCTGCGTTTCTCGCAGCGCGGCCGGGAGTACGAGATCAAGCGCACACCTTCTTATACGAGACTGAAAAGGCGCGGCGATGGCGAGGTTACGGTTCAACCGACGGCTGTGCTTCGCATGCCGGATGGCACCACGCTTGATAAGATTCAGCAGGTGAATGAGCGGATTCGGGATGTGCTCGGCATGACGGCTGACCAGTTTCGCCAGACTTCACTGATTGCGCAAGGGCAGTTCACGGAGTTGCTGCAGGCGGATAGTAAGGATCGGGCGAGGATTTTTCGTGACTTGTTTGACACGAGGCTTTACCATAATTTTGAGGTGTTTTTGCAAGAGCGCAGCCGCGAGACGGAACAGCAGTTGCGTTTGCTTGAGAATAAGAAAACAGATTTGCTCCTGAACCTGACTTTCCTGCCGGAAGATGAGAAATTGCGGCAAGAAGATGCTGAGGGGGAGTTGCTCGAGTTGACTCGGGCCGAGAAAGAGTCCCTTCTTGTTCAGAAGGTGGAAGCTCAGGCTGACCGCGACGCGCAAAATCTGGCGCGGAACGAGGCGTCGAATCGCCATTTCGAGGCACAGAAAATTGCCGAATCTTTTGCGAAGCTTGAGGCGGCCGAGAGCGCTGCCCAGAGCCTTCAGCAAGAGAAGAGTGGGATCGATCGGGGGAAGGCCGAGCTGGACCTGGCCGTCCGAGCGGATCAGGTGGTGCCTTTCCGCAAAACCGCGACCGAGCGGGCGACCCGTCTCACACAGAGTAAAACCCGTTTGCAGAAACTTCGGGAGACCAGGACTTCTCTGGAAGGGCGGCAGACTGAGCTCACGGCAGCCAAGGATGCTTTTCAAACGAAGTGGGCGGACCTGGGGCAATGGGAGCAAGAAACCCAGGCGCTGCAGAAGGCTTTGCCTGAATATGAGGAGCGGGATCGGGATGTTCTGGCTCTTACGGAGGCCAAAGCCGCCGACTCCACCCTCTCTACCGAAATTGAGAAGTTCTTAGAGGACCGCAAGCACAAGGAAGATGAGCTTGCGGCTTGCCGCCAGGCGATTCAGGCCGAAAGCACCTTGCCCGTAGAACGCCTGGAGGCTAGCCGCGATTTGGCAGCCGAGCAAGCGAAGCAAGCTGCGCTTGGCAAACAAACGGCTGCCGGACAAAGGCTCTTGGCATTGCAGAAGAGTTTTGTCTCTCAACGGGCGAAGCTCGTAGATTTGCGTGAAGAAGAGCAGAAGCTTCAAGCCATTGAAAAAGATGTGGAAACCCGCTTCTTGCAGAACCAGGCGCTCTTACTGGCAGACACCTTAGAAGATGGAAAACCTTGCCCGGTCTGCGGCTCAACGGAGCACCCTGCGCCCCATCGCGCTCAGGGTGAGAAGGTAACACAGGCGCAATGGGATCAGGCCCGGAAGCGCCGGCTTGCGGCTGAAAAAGCCAAGTTAGCCGCTGTCGATGAATTGACGGCGCTTCAAGGCAAGATGGATTTGGAACTACAAGTGTTTGTGCCGGAGGCTACACATGCTGAACATGTAGAGCATGCCGAGCAAGCCGAGCATGTCGAGCATGCCAAGCATGCAGGAGGTGCTGAAGGTGCAGAAGGTGCCGAAACTGCCGAAGGGCGGGCCAACTTGGAAGCGGTCTTGCGTGAACAGCAAGCAGCGCTGGAGGCAGCCGTCGCTGCAAATGACGAACAAGTGAAGCTGCTGGAACAAAAAATCCGAGAGATCGGGGTGAGGGAGGAGGCTTTGGCCAAACAAAGCCGCCGCGAAGCCGATCTCCAGAATACACTGACGAAACTTGAGGAGGACAGGAAGGCTCTTGCGGAGCGCAAGGAGGCCTTGTCCCAGAAAATGCTGGCGCTGCAAGAGCGGGTCAACTATGCGAATGAACACTTGATGTACGGCGCGCTTGCGGACGTGAAGGCGCGGATTGCGGACCTTCAACGGTTGACAAAAGAAGGCCGCGACGAAGAGTCGAAACTGACTCGCGATCTTCAAGAGGTGCAAGATCGCCTGCAGACGAATCAGGGGGAAGTGACGGCTCAGGAAGCGCAAGTGACCGAAGCTCTGACGCTCCTGGCGGAGGCTGAAACGGCGTTGGAAGAGAGCCTTCGCACCCAGAATTTCGCCGATCGTGAGGCGGCTGCCGCTGCCGTGAGGACTGAGGAACAGAAACAGTCCTTACGCCAGTTGCAAGAAGAGTACAAAGCACGGGTTCACCATAATGAGGAGACGATGAAGGAGTTGACGGCGGCTTTGGCCGGGCGGGAGAAGCCTGATTTGACGGCGTTTGAGACGGCGAAATATGAAGCGGAACTGCGAGCTTCGGATGCTCAGGAGAAGTTGAAAGCGGTTGAAATTCAAGTGCGGGAAATCGAGCAGAATCTCAGCCGCTTGGAGAGCCTTATTGCTTCACTTGCGGAGGCCAGGAAGGCGAAGACGTTTGCCGCGGACATGGCGGATGTGGCGAATGGCCGGGCGAGAGGGGCTCTCAAGATGAGCTTCGAGCAATATGTGCAGTCCTTCTATTTTCGGCGGATCTTGGAGCTGGCGAACATTAGGCTTCATCAGATGACGGATACGCGTTACACCTTGCTGCGGCGGGAACAGTCGTACGGCGGGAACGCCCAGGAAGGCCTTGAGATTGACGTCTTGGATAATTACAGCGGCAAACAAAGGCCGGTGAACACATTGTCGGGCGGGGAAACGTTTATGGCGTCGCTTGCACTGGCGCTTGGCCTGTCGGACACAATCCGCCATCAGAGCGGAGGGATTGAAGTGGAAGTGATGTTTATTGACGAGGGCTTCGAATCTCTGGACAGCGATGCACTGCAGCGCGCGGCCCAGACACTTGTGACCCTTTCCGGCGATTCTTGCTTGGTCGGCTTGATCTCGCACGTGAACGAGCTGAAGGACCAGATTACCCAACAAGTCCACATCATTAAGACCAATAACGGCAGCCACATTCGGATGGGTGACACCAGTGGCGGTGACTACGTTCGGGTGGGCGCGGCAGGGCGTGCCGCCGGGGCTGGGACTGGGACTGGGACTGGGGCAGGTCACTTGGCCGAGGGCGGTAGCCACGGTGATGACGTGGCCGGGAAGTAAGTTATGCAAGGAAACAAACTGAAACAGCCGAAAAATAAATTCACGCTCATCATCGTGGTGCTTGCGCTAGTCTTGGTGGTTTCCGGAATTCTCTTCGCCGTTTCCGCAATCAAGAAGCAGCGGGAGCCTCGTGAAGAGGATTTTGCCGCACTGCAACAAGTGCTTGAGGATTCAGGCCCACTGCTGACCGACGAGTATAAATTCGTGCCAATCGTCTCCGTAGAAATACTTGGGCTTCCACGACTTAGCTCACAATCGGACACTCGACTAGGCACTCAATCAGGCACTCGATCGGATGACACCCAATCGGGCACACAAAACGGCACACAAAACGACACGCAAGCGGCAACTCGCCAGGCTGTGGGGGACATCTACCAACTGCGTGCGGAAGTTACGCGCAAAGACGAACTCGTCCAAGTCACCGGCGACTTCAACTATGAGGTGAGTTGGGATGGGAAGGCTAGGCTTTGGCAGATTGAAGAAGCAACGCCCGCCGACACGGAACTTCATGTCGAGCCCCTGCAGCGAGTCACCACCCGCGAGATCAGCCGCGCGCTCGAGGGCCTCACCTTGACCTCGTCCGCAGGCAATTTATGGACGATCACGGAGGCGGATCTGGCGACCCTCATCATCAGCGAGCGCGATTTCACCGGCCTTCAGGAGACCATCACCACAGCGCTCACCCTCACCAGCGACTACAAGCAAGTCGAGGCAAGGATCAAGCTTCACTATGAGTGGGAGGTGGAGGGTTGGTCTTTGGCCAAAGCCGCCCCCACCATCCTCCAAGCCGAGGAACAAGTGAAGCAAGGGACGATCTTCTCCTTCACAGAGAAAACTGTGGAACATCTCTGGAGTGGGCAGACCCTCACCCTCGCCGAAACCGAACAGGGCACGACGGTGCTGACACTCCCAGAGGTCGGCTCTGCTGGCGAGCCTTCGGGCCCTGCGGGCGAACCTTCGCGCGAACCCGAAACGAATTCACGAAACCTGAGCAACATCGTTATCACAGAGGTTGTCGCCGGCCCTGAAGAAGGCACCTACAGCGTCTCTTACCATTTCGATGCCGGCCGGGGCGACTGGTTTGCCGTGCGTTGGTACTGCGAGGAGACATTCGTTCTGGATCTAGCGACGAACACTTATTTCCGCCAAGATGATACGGCACAATACCGCTGGGAACCTGTGAAAGCAGATCTTACCGGTACCTGGTATGGCGTCTACCAAGCTTCCGGGGGCACAGCGCTGCAAGTGAAACTTGATCTGGTTGAGGCTGCGAATGAAGCTGGTGTTGCGAATGAAGCTGGTACTGCGAATGAAGCTGGCTTTGCGAATGCTTACGGGGGCACGCTGACCTTTGTCTCTGAAATTGATCCCGCGACGCGCGGCAGTTACCAGATCACTTGCGAACTTGATCCGCTGACATTTGCGTTTAATTTGAACTATGGGGAATGGTTGGAGGAAGTGGCTGACTTGTCACGCTTCGGCTTCCAAGCCTCACTTATACCGGATGACGGACTTTTGCAGTCGGATGATGATCTCCTGCATGTCAAGCTGGGACGACAAGAAAGCCTTGCACCTTTGCTTCTGGACGGCGCGGAAGACGTTGAAACGACTACAATAGTAAGTGAGACGAGTGCTTAAATACCTGAAGTGTCTAAAGCACTTCAAGCACAGCGAGCACCTCAAGCACGAAAAGCACTTCAAGCACGTAAAGCACTTAAGCATTTCAAGCGCCGAATGAATATTCACGATCTTGTAGCCAAAAATTAATCGACCGCTCACTTGGAGCCGGCACCATCGGGCTATACTAAGAAGTGATATTTAAGAAAGGAACACCAAATGACGGTAAGTCTGTTTATGCCATTTTATTATTATTTTGATCCAACCTACATTCTCGTGATCATCGGCATGGTGATTGTGCTGGCGGCATCCGGCTACATGCGCAGAACCTATGCAAAATATAGTCAGATTCAAAGCTCACGCAATATTACGGGGGAGATGGCTTCGCGTTTAATTCTCCGCTCAGAGCAGATTGGCGATGTCCAAATAAAAGGCATCGCCGGCGAACTCACTGACAACTATAACCCAAAAGACAAAACCCTGAACTTGTCCGAAACGAGCCGCAACGACACTTCCATAGCTGCCATTGGCGTTGCCGCCCACGAATGTGGGCATGCAATACAGGACAAACAAGGATATTGGGCTTTGCAATTGCGCAGTTTCCTTGTACCGATTACCAATATCGGCGCAAAACTTAGCTGGCCAATCATTTTCATTGGGGTTATCTTGAGCTGGAACCAGACGCTTATTAATATTGGCATTTACATGTTCATGATTGTGTTTTTCTTTCAGCTGGTGACTTTGCCGGTTGAGTTTAATGCCTCTTCACGCGCTATCAAGGCACTGGAGACTAACAATGTTTTGACTCAAGAAGAATTGGTCGGCACGAAAAAAGTTCTGCGGGCGGCGGCTTTGACTTATGTTGCCTCCGCTGCTTCGACCCTCTTGCAACTCGTGCGTTTGCTGACGCTTTTCGGAGGCAGACGTAACCGGGATTAAGCTGCAGTTAAGCTGCGATTTCACTACTTTCGACTACATAAGTTTATTTTTAAACATATGTAGTCAAGTTCTCGGTGGCGGAGCGGTTTGGGCGGCGTATTGCTCCTTGAATTTGCTCTGCGAAAATTATAGAGATTATTATAAGATTTCCAGGTTGGTACGGATCGAGAAACTTGCGACATTGGGTTGACAGACGGAGCACTTTTAAAGCTTTTTCCTGTTGGTTCCGTGCTTATTGCAGACCGTGTAGCCGTCGAAGTCAGTATTCATTCAATAATTTCTGTCTTCAGGTCAGTAATCATTCATCTAGCTGTAAAACAAGTGTAAAGATCGCCTCGGGAATATTTGTTGTCGCAATCCTCCCGATCCTGATCAGTTTGGAAATTATTTTGGTGTACAGCTTTAGAAATTGGCTCATGTTCATGGGAGTTTAGGAAGTATGTATTGCTTCCGAAAGCTTGGATAACGGATATATCCGAACTTACAGCAATAAGCTACCGTACGCGCTCCTTCCGACCACTAAAGATTCACACGAACAAAGAACTGGTGCAATGAAGTTCTTGTGTAATGAAGTTGTTGAAATAGATGCGGGCACATCACTCTATATTTAGACAGTTCTCAAGAAAAATTTTTGACAAAAATTTTTTAGGTGTCGCCTGCCTGCGCGCAGCACATGAGGTTTTGAAGTGGTATTCTGTTTCCACGCAAAATCAGGCGAGAAATGAGGAAATCTCATGTCAAATATAGCACCACAGGAAACTCTGAAGGACACGCTGCAAGAAACGACACATGAAACTCTGCAGGACACGCTGCAAGAAACGACACAGGAAACTCTGCAGGACACGCTGCAAGGAACGACACAGGAAGCCGAACACGAGACGGTTTTGGTGATGGATTTTGGCGGGCAATATAAGCAATTAATTGCCCGCCGTGTCAGGGAGCAGCATGTCTATTGCGTGATCAAGCCGTCGACCCTGACAGCCGATGAAATCCGGCAAGCTGGCTATAAGGCTATCATCTTGACCGGCGGACCAGCCAGCGTGTACAAGGAAGGCAGTCCACAAATGGATCCCGCAATTCTCGGGCTCGGTATTCCGGTGCTGGGCATCTGCTATGGCGCGCAACTGATGGCCTACACGCTTGGGGGCACCGTTGAGCCGGCAGGGGAAAGCGAATACGGCCGTACGGAGATTTTATTGAAAACGCCGACGGGTATTTCGTCAAATACTTCGTCAAATACTTCGTCAGAAAATTCGCCGAACACATCAGCAGACATTACGTCGGCCCAATCAACCAACTTGTTCGCCGGCATTGCGCCGCACAACGAGTGCTGGATGAGCCATACCGACCAAATCACTGCAGTACCGGAGGGTTTTGAGATACTCGCTTCGACGAGGAATTGTGGGGTGGCGGCTTTGGCCAACGAGGAGAAGAAGCTCTACGCCGTCCAATTCCATCCTGAGGTGGAGCACACGCCCTTCGGCAAGGAGCTGTTCCGCAACTTCCTGTTCGGCATTTGCGGGTTGCGGGGCGATTGGCAGATGCAAGGCTACATCGATCGGACCGTGGAGCAGCTGCGGCGGCAGATCGGTGCGAAGAATGTACTATGTGCTATGAGTGGCGGCGTGGACTCCGGAGTGGCGGCGCTTCTGGTGCACAAGGCGGTCGGCAAGCAGCTGACTTGCATTTTCGTCGACCACGGTTTCCTGCGCAAGAATGAGGGCGACGAGGTCGAGGAAGTGTTTCGCGGCACCTTCGACATGAACCTGATTCGGGTGAATGCGAAGGAGCGTTTTTTGGCCAAAGTCGCCGGCATCACCGATCCCGAAGAGAAGAGAAAGCGCATTGGTGAGGAGTTCATTCGCGTTTTCGAAGAGTCGAAAGCACAGGCCCAGGACGCCGCGTTCCTCGTGCAGGGGACCATTTATCCCGATGTCATTGAGAGCGGCGGCGGCCAGACCGCAGTAATCAAAAGCCACCACAACGTCGGCGGTCTGCCCGAAGATGTCGATTTCGAGCTGGTCGAGCCGCTGCGTGACCTTTTCAAAGATGAAGTCCGCGAGGTTGGTCTCCGCCTCGGCATGCCCGAGGATCTGGTGTATCGCCAGCCTTTCCCGGGCCCCGGTCTCGCCATCCGCATCCTAGGCGCTGTCGACGAGGAGAAGCTGGAGATCTTGCGCGAAGCCGACTTTATTTTCCGAGATGAGTTGGCCAAAGCCGCCCTATCCCACTCCTACAACCAGTATTTTGCTGTCCTACCCGGCGTCCGCACGGTCGGCGTTATGGGCGATGAGCGTACATACGACCATCTCATTTTGCTCCGCGCCGTGACCACCCAAGATTTCATGACCGCCGACTGGGCGAAGATTCCTTACGAAGTCCTCGACCGCGTCTCCCGGCGCATCGTGAACGAAGTCCACCAGGTGAACCGCGTCGCCTACGACATCACAAGTAAGCCCCCCGGCACCATTGAGTACGAGTAAGTGCAGACTGCTTGAGACTCGTCGAGTTGGGTCGAGGCGCTGAGATAGGAGGCCTTCTGCTGTTTAGTGTGGTGTGGCGAGGTGCGGTGTGGTGTAGTTAGGCTGGAAGGCTGCCGGTTAGTAAGCTTCGACCCACTACTGCTCACTATTTATCGCTCACCTATCATCGCTCGCCCATGATCGTTCACCTATCATCGCTCGCCCATGATCGCTCACCTATCATCGCTCGCCTATCATTGCTCACCCAGTGACACGATCATGACATTACGGCGAGTGCCCTCCTTGCCTGTGAATTCGAAACCCTCCTCTTCAAAAATATCGCGGAATCCCATTGCTCTGTAACTTGGTGAATCTCGATCGACCGGATAGGCTTCCAAGTATTTTGCCCCGTTTGCTCGAGCGTACGATTGTGCTTCTTGAATCAGCCGATGTGTGACTCCTTGCCTCCTGTAAGCTGAGTCGATAAACATACATGTCAGTGACCAAACGTCCTCCAGTTCGAGATTTCTACCTAGATGGAGGTGCGTCGTTTTCGGTGCCACAGAGCACCAAGCAATTGGGGTGTCATTAGCGAAAAGCAAGAAACCGACAGGCACACCCAGATCAATGCGTTGGTGCATGAAACCCTTGCGACTGGCGGAGGAAGTGTCCGCTTTTCGTTCTTCTTTTGTTTCACGCCAAGGCATACACCAGCAATAATTGAGGCGCCCATGTCCTGCGAAAAAAGCTTCAAACGCCGGCCAAGTTTCCTGCGTGACCGGCACTGCGCGAAATTCTGTCACATCATTTTTATCGTCTATTTTGCTTACATTACTCATAGTCGGTACCTCCTTCGTGTGAGGTTTATTTGTTAGTGCTTGGTTGTGTTTGGTGTGGTGGGTTGTGTTTGGTGTGGTTGGTTGTGTTTGGTGTGGTTGGTTGGTTGTGTTTGGTGTGGTGGGTTGTGTTTGGTGTGGTTGGTTGTGTTTGGTGTGGTTGGTTGGTTGTGTTAGTTAGTTAGTTAGTTAGTTAGTTAGTTAGTTAGTTAGTTAGTTAGTTAGTT
>CAYZSO010000014.1:0-13284 GCA_964479695.1 uncultured Fastidiosipila sp. | reverse complement strand
GTTAGTTAGTTAGTTAGTTAGTTAGTTAGTTAGTTAGTTAGTTAGTTAGTTAGTTTGTTTGTTTGAGTGTGTTTGTTTGAGTGGGTGTGTGTTGGGTGGTATTGGTTTTGAGTTGTAGGTGGTTGGGTTGGGATGGGTTAAGTTGGGTTTGGGCTGTGATGACTTGATTTATTTGGGTTTGTATGGGTAGATCTGTTTGTCAATCCGCTTTCAGTATAGGGGGCGAAGAAATTCAGCAGCGATCATATGGACAGCGAAGGATACATGGTTGTACGTTCATGCTTTTAGCGATTATTGGGAGGAACGGTATTGGCGGGGTATTGTTCCTGAATTCGTTCTGCGAAAATTAGAGCAATTGTTATGCGATTTCCAGATTGGTTCAGATCGGGAGTTTTGCGACAGCTGACTGACATATCCTTCGTAGTTAGGGGACGATTTCAATTGTTTTCGCATTTTTGACATAAGATATTTCTTCCCACGTCAGAATTCATTCATAAATTTCCTCTTTTAGGTCAGAAAACATTCATATGATATCTTGCATAGAAATGTGGGCACACATCGTCAAAGATTCTTTGTCGCAAAACTCCAGATCCTGGCCAGGTTGGAAATATTCTTTAGTTATGAAGGTGCATAATGGCGAAGTTAAGGCTAGGCGCAGAGATCGGGTACGTGGGTGATACGAGATTTTCAGACATTTATGCAAACCAGAACAGAAAAGGACTCCACTGAGTTATGTATCATACGTTATTATGCTCATTCGGAACCGAATTGATTTATCTTAGAACCAGTACCAGGAACTATACACCGAGCTGAGCACTCCCACAACAGCAGCACAATTAGACAACCGTAAAGGAAAGCCAGCGGCAATAAGCACCCATTAGCTCCCCCTTCTACAGAGAAACTGAAAAACTACGAAGGAAAACTAGCTGGGTCACTCCTAATTACCTAACTACAAACGACAACGAGCAGTAGGCAGCGCTCCCCCACCCCGACAACAACTCAGAACCAAGACTGCAAAGAAATCACTCGATCTGTTCTTCAAACACCTCACTCACTTACTATTACCCCTCATTAACCTGTGCTTATTAACCTGTTCAAGTTGGATCTTTACAAAAAGTGAAATCCGATATAAAATAATTATGAGGTAATTATATGATATTTACTTGGGACGAAAAGAAAAATCAAATAAATAAGAAGAAGCATAGGATCACATTTGAAGAAGCTCAGACGGTGTTTAAAGATGACGATGCAATCCTATTTGACGATCCCGAACACTCATCGGATGAAGCTCGATTTTTAATCATTGGATGTTCACAAACAAGAAGAATTTGCATTGTTAGCCATTGTTATCTGTCAGAGGATGAAGTCATACGAATTATCTCAGCTCGAATTGCTACAAAAATTGAAATACTGGTTTATCAGGAGGGAATAGAATGAAAGAAGAATATGATATTAAAAAATTAAATCCAAGGAAGAATCCCTACGCTTCCAAACTGAAGAAGCAAATAACGATCAACATTGATCAAGAGACAGTAGATTACTTCAAAGAGGAGTCTGCGAATGTCGGGATTCCCTACCAAACACTTATTAACTTATTTCTCAAAGAGTGTGCTCAAGAGAAGCGGAAATTTAAATATACTTTTAACTGAGACCTCAGGCTAAGAACTCTGGATGAAACCTCTGTATTCCGTCTCTCAAATCTCTTCAAACACTTCACTCACTCACTCACTTCACTTCACTCACTCACTCACTCACTCACTCACTCACTTCATTCAATCAATCTTTCATATATCTCCAGAGTGTGGTTCGGCTGATCTGAAGTTGCTTGGCAGTTAGGCTTTGATTGCCATTATTGGCGGCCACTGCATGTCTTATTATGTCGCGTGTGATGTCATCAAGTGGTCTGGTGAGCTCTTGGTCTAGAAAACTTGAGCGAGCAGATTCACGTGTCGGAACTATTGAAGATCGCTCTTTGTCTAAAATGTTTGCGACAGAATGACTTGTGATGTACGGGGTATCAGTCAATACAGCTAACTCAGTGGCCATGCGTTTGAATTGCGCGTAATTCTCCGGCCAATCGTAATCGAGTAGCATCTCCATAGCTTTTGGTTCGAAACCACTGATCTGCCTGCCATGGTTATGGGTGCCGGTAAATATACGATTCAGCAATTTTGGAAGTTCACGGTTCCAATGTATTTCATTCGCCTGCTTGCGCTGACTGCGGGATCTCTTCTCTTGTTCCCTGTAAGATGAGAAATGCATTATCATAGTACTGTGTGCAAGCGTTGACAGAAGGAATCAGGAATCGTGTCACGGTGCGAAAAACAATGCGTGTGAAAATCAATGCATGCAGAAAAAGATGCATGTGAAAGGCATTGCATGCAGAAAACTATGCTTGTGAAAAGCATTGTGAGAAATTTAGTGCAGAAAGAGGTAGCGTATGAAGAACATTTTTGAGTTGGAACACATTGGCATTAATACGCCTAATGCGGAAGAAGCAGAGAAATTAGCAAATCTGGTGAGCTTGATGTTCAATTTGGAGCCGCGGAGCGGGAATAAGTCCGTTTTCGCAGGTCCGTATTACGAGTTTATGAAGACACCTTTCCTTGGAAGCAAAGGTCATATTGCGATGAGAACGAAGGATCTCCAGAGTGCCAAAGAGGAGCTGGAAGAAAAAGGATTTACCTTTAATATGGAAACAGCTGCCTATACGGATGAAGGCAATCTGAAGAATGTCTATCTTGATGGCGAATATGGTGGCTTTGCGATCCACATCATGCAGAAGTAGGATGCGAGCAAGGATGAACCTTGCATGACAACTTGAGTGCATGACAGCATGACAGCATGACAGCATGAAAACATGACAATCTACTATGTATTTGTATGAGCCCAGGGGATAGTACTCCTGGGCTATTATTTATTTAATGACCAAGTACGACAATGATTACTGTAAGAAGAGGAAGTCTTGTTCAAAGTTCGCTTCAACAGTCCCGTTTATTGGACACCTAGGAGGAAAAATGGCTGTATATTGAGGGTAAACGTGAGTTTGCCGGAATACAGAATTAGGAGGAATTATGAGCAAGAATCTGATCGTGGGTGTCGTCGTTTTCGCAATGCTTTTCTCTAGCGGATGTAGCAGGGGAACCGATACCAGTGGAGGAACGGAGTTGGGGGCGGCTTTGGCCGAGAAAGAAGTGGCGGTTTCGTCCTTGCAAGCGAATGTTGACAGGCTGGAAAGTGCCCGAGTTGACTTGGCGCAGCAAGTCGAGGATCAATCGAAAGAAAATGCGAAAGTGAAGGGCGAGAAAACGGTCCTCGAATTGGAGTTGGATGGGGTCAAAACGGAACTCGAAGGGTTGAAGACTGAGTACGCGGCATACAAAGAGCGGATGAAACCCTATGAGGAGTTGGATACGGCTGAAGCGGAGGCACGCAAAATAGAGGCGGACCGACTTGCTGCGGAGAAAAAGGCTGCTGATGAGAAAGCGGCTGCTGATGCAGCTGCCGCGGCCGAGGCGGAGGCCAAACAGGGGTACGAAACGGGCATCACATTCAGCCAGTTGGCCAGGACGCCGGATGAGTATGTGGGGAAGAAGATCAAGCTGAGTGGGAAGGTGATTCAGGTGATTGAAGGCACAAGTTCCAACAATTTGCGGATTGCCATTGATGATGATTATGACCAAGTGATTTTGGTCGAGTATTTTCCTTCCATCGTTGCGCAACGAGTTTTGGAAGATGACATGATCACAATTTACGGTGTTTCCATGGGAACCCATACGTACAAGTCAACCATGGGCGGTATGATCACAGTACCTTATGCGTTTGTTGACCGGATTGATTTTAATTAATTGAGTAGTGGAATGTGCACCTGCCCGCCGAGAGGTGGGTAGGAAATCGACTATAATAGATGAAATTGATGTTCTCTAATTTTATTTTCAAGGGGGAGTGCTATGAAACGTTGTCCTCAATGTGGAGCAACCTTGGTGCAGGGTTCCTGTGAGTACTGTGGGTACAAGGCAGAGCCCGAGCCTGAGGCCAAAGCCGAATCCATCAACATTACGATCAATCAGGTAGCTTCTGAGCCGAGCCGAGTCATCCATGAACACCATTACTATGCACCGGCAAAGACGCAAACTTATTCTGTTGCTTTGGTGAGCGAGAAGAAGCGGTGGGTTGCTTTTGCCCTTAGTTTGTTTGGTGGGTTCTTCGGCGCTCATCAGTTTTATGTTGGGAACTTCGGCAAAGGAGTTCTGTACCTATTTACTGCGGGGCTGCTTGGCTTCGGTTGGATTATTGACACGATCTCTATCGGCTTCGGCAGGTTCAAGGACCGATATGGGTTGCCGCTGAAGAAGTAGGAGGGGAGACGGGTTGGGTTGGGTTGGGTTGGATTCGAGGCATATGGCAGCTCAGGATTAAGGTTGCGTAATACGCAGAATCATATGTTCATCCAGATTTTCTGAAATGATCCTATTTAGTTTGCACTCTACCTAAATGATAAAGTTTGGTTAGGCCAAACAAACAACACCAAAAATAGCCGCAAAAAGACGAACCCAGAGTCATAGGAATTCTTGGCTAACGCCTACTCCCACTCGGGAACCCAGAGCTAATTATTCGTAAGTCATCTTTGCTATTGTACACAATTGGTGGGGTGAGCCCACTCCACGTGGTCATTAATTTTTCCAACTCTCTCGCATTGGCGACCTTTTTCGCGCCGAAATCCCATATAATTTGGGCTATTACATGTATGCACACCGCGACATGAAGTGACATGAAGTGACATGAAGTGACATGAAGTGACATGAAGTGACATGGAGTGACATGAAGTTCGCCCTTCGCAGGACTGTCGTAAGACTGACTGGGGTGGTTGGGGGCGCCTTTGGCCGAAGTATGAGTCAAAGTATGAGTCAACGTATGGCTTGAGGTATGGCCAAAAAAACCGGTCAGGGAGTGCAGATCGTGAGGAGGCACGCGATGAAACAGGGATTGAAGGATTCGGGATCGGTGGAATTTGAACAGGCGATTGCTACGATTGAGAAGCGGCTCCTGGATGCTAGGACTGCGGATCATGAGAAGAGCTTGGAGCTTAACGACCGTAGTAAGCGCAAGCGTAAATATGCGTTCGAATATGACGACGACGGAGATGACAACGACGACGATGACGATGATGAAGACGAAGACGCTGACGACGATGATGACTATGGCTACGAAGATGACGAGCCTGTGATTGTTTATGAGGCTGTGCAGAAAACAGTGCTTGAGATCTTTGCGGAGTTGGATGAGGCGTATAAGGAAGGGGCCTTGCGGTATGCGTACCAAGTTACGGTTCGGGCGCTGTACGAAATTGCGAGGTTGTGGACTGCAGCTTCTGATATCTGGGAAGATATTTGGGAGATTGATGAAGGCTTCATGATCGCGATGGAAACAATTAATATGTACGTCGATTATGATTCAGAGGATTCTGAATATATTTTCCTAAGTTCTCTGAAGGATTGTCGGAATGAAGTGTTTGCCGATGCGACTCAATTTGCTCTGGAGTTGCTGGAACTTACAGGTAGATATGCAACTATGGAGACGATCGGTTTGCTCTATCAGACTCTGGACGAAATTAAGGAGGAGCTTACGGAGGAGGTCTATAACGCTGAGTACTTGGAGAACGACTGCTTGGTGCGTTTGTCTGCGATGAATTTGACTGCGAGTGAAGAAGAGAGGACAGAGTTCCTTGACAAGTATCTTCATTTCGAGCGGGTGAGACAGGTTGCCTACGTGGATGCGCTCATTGAAAAAGACTATGTAGCTGCGGAGAAATTGTGTGTGGATTTCTTGGCTTTACCTCCGGAAGATACGCATCCTAGTGAGAGGGACACTTGGTCTGACTACTTGTTGAATGTTTATAAGGATACGGGGAATGTTGCTAAGGAAATCGAATTCTCCCAAGAGTTGTTCATGAAGACCGGGCAGCATAAATATTTTCAGCGGTTGCGGGATTTGCTCGAGGGATGCGGGACTTGGGAGGAGGAGTACCCGTCTTTGCTTAAGAAGTGGCGTGAGCATTTTGGGTTCCGTGGGTACTTGACTCTGCTTAGTTGGTTGGAGGATGGGAAGCATTTTATGGCGGCTATGCGGGAGCAGCCGTCCTTGGTGTTCGAGATTGGGCGTGAGTTTGTCGAGGTCTTTCCGGATGAGGTGTATGAGCTTTGTCAGGAGTATATTCGTGATTATGTGGCCAAAGCCAAAGGCCGCAAGCACTACGATACAATGTGTGATCTGATTGAGGTACTTTATGATTACGGCGGGCATTATGAGGCTCGTCAGATGGTCTATGAGTTTCAGGCGAAGTATCCGCGCCGGCAGATTCTGCAAAATTTTCTGGAGTATATGGAAGGCAGGCTGACGCGCAGGGATCTGTTTGAGTTTATAGATGATTGATAGATGATTGATAGCCAAAGCGGGACTTCAAGGCAGAAGGAGCGGATGTTGAGGCAGAAGGAACTGGCCCGAAAACTAGGGCGTTTATGTAAAATGCACTAGATGGTCAACTCGTTTTCATGCATAATCAACAAGTTTCACAATACTATTCGAAACTGTGAATAACAACAAAAATTCAGATGGAATCGAAATAAGGCGCTTTTTTAGGTGCTTTTTATTAATTGGGCGAAAGAATTCACAAGAAAGTTTCGCGCAAGGAAACTTGTGAATATTTGATAAATTTTGCCGTCATTCTATGATTAGACACAAGAACTGATTCAGGGATCGAATCCAAGACCCGAATTCAAAGACCGAATGCAAGGAACTGAATTCTTGACCCAAATTCAGAACTCGAATTCAAGAATTAAATCCGAGATTGAATACTGATTCAGGAATCGAATCAAGATAAGGAGAGAACAGATTTCAATGAGTGATCAAGGAACCAAGAAAATTGGCTTATGGAACGTTGTTGGGCTGGGCGTAGGTGGAGCGATCGGCTCCGGTATCTTCGTCATATTAGGCTCAGCAATTGAGAAGACGGGGCGTTCCATTGTGCCCGTAACCGTAATTTGCGTCTTCTACATGCTGCTCGCCTATTGGTATAACCTGGCGTTGTCCGGCATTTTCGTCATCGATGGCGGTGACTACAGTATGAAAGGTATGCTGCTGCCTCCGCTTCTGACAGGTTACGGTGGCTGGACCAATGTAATTTGGGCCTTTGGTTGCACAGGGTATGCGATTTCCCTCACCGATTATCTCGGTACTTTATGGCCGGTGCTTTTGGAGAACCATACACTTGTAAGTTCTCTTCTACTCACCTTCTTCTTCCTGTTGACGATTCGAGGCAACCGAGTCGTAACCTTCTTCCAGAATGTTGCCACAGTATTGTTGATCATTGCTTTGGTTCTATTCGTTGCAATTGGTATCCCCAATGTTAATCCGGTCACCTTCTTCGACCCCTCGTATGATGGCGGTTTCTTCCGCAACGGTCTGGGCGGCGTAATGAGCAGTATTGCGATTATGGGTTGGGCTTGCCAAGGCACAACCATGGGTCCCGTTGGCGTCGTGTCCATCACGAAAAATCCCAAGCGTACCGTGCCCATGGGTATTATCGTAACTTGTATTGTTGTAGCGGTCGTCTATGGTTTGATGTCCTACGTCGCTGCAGGTGTTCTCCCTTATGATGAGATCGCGGGTCAGAATTTGAGTGTTACGGCCAAAGCCATCATGCCCAACGACTTTTTATTCGCCTTTTTCGTGATAGGCGGAGGTGTGTGCGCGATCATTTCTTCTTTCTTGGCCGTCCTGGCCATGATCCGTGAGCCTCTGTCTCACATGGCAGACGACGGTTGGTTGCCTAAACCTTTCAGTAAGAAAACCAAAGACGGCTACCCCTACCTCTGCTTCCTCTTAGTCTACGTCGTAGCTCTCGTACCTATCCTCACCGGCATGAGTGTTGCCAATGCGGTCTCCATGCTCATGATCCCCACCATGTTGATCAATGCATACTTGAATGTCGCATGCATCACAATTCCAAAGAAATATCCGGAGCAATTCGCGAACCGTTCCATCCGCTTCCCCCTCTGGCTCTACAATGCCTTCAGCATTCTTGGTGGTATCTGCGCAATCCTGGTAGCCATCACGTTGTTTATGGATCTGACTTTCCAAGATGCCATTGTTGCCGCAGCCGTAGTCATCATCCCGCTGATCTTCTCGGCCATTGCTCTGAAGAAAGGTTCAGCCAACGCGGAAGAATTAGAAGCGCGCAAACAAGAGATCGTCGACAAAGCCTTACTCGTCCAAGAATGATACTTTTGACACAACAAAAGCACAGAAATACATCAGAAAAAAGTCAAGACAAATACACAGGAGGAAAACATGTATAACTTTGACGAAATCATTGACAGACAGAACACAAACGCCCTGAACACCGACGGCTTCCGTGGCTATATTTTCCACGCCGGCCCGGAGAAAGTGTTCCCTTACAAAGACGACGAATTCGTCCGTATGTGGGTCGCCGACATGGAATTCGCCGTAGCACCGGAAATCATTGACGCCATGCGCCAGAGACTCGATCGCAAAATCTTCGGCTACACAAGCGTCTTCGACAGCGCCTATTATGAATCCGTCAGAAACTGGTGCCTGAAGCGCTACGACTGGGAATTCCCGCAAGAAGAGCTCACTTTCTCAGCCGGCATTATCCCTGCAATGTATCAGCTGGTCGAGAGCCTCACCACCCCCGACGAAAAAGTCCTGATCAACACACCGGCCTACGGCTATTTCCTTCATGCTGCTGAGTATTCCAACAGGGACGTCTTGCTCTCGCCTCTGAAGAAAGACGAGAATGGCATATTCCGTATGGACTTCGAAGATTTCGAAGCCAAGTGTGCAGAGCCCAATGCCAAACTGATCTTCTGGTGCAACCCTCACAACCCAACAGGTCGCGTCTGGACCGAAGAAGAGCTGACTCGCGTCGCTGAAATCGTCGAGAAGTACAACCTCTGGATCATCTCCGATGAAATTCACTGTGACCTGACCCGCCAAGGCCAGCAGCACATTCCGATGGGCAAAATCATGCCTGACTACAAGAAGCTCATCACCTGCATGGCACCGACCAAGACCTTCAACCTCGCAGGACTTCCATTCTCCAACATCATCATTAGGGATGAGGAGACTTTGGCCAACTTCAAGGCAAAAGATAAGCAAATCGGCAACGTCAACACGATGTCCTTCGTTGCAGCCAAAGCCGCCTACGACCACGGTGCTGCCTGGCTCGCAGAACTCCAAGCCTACCTAGACACCAACTTCGCCTACGTCAAGAACTTCCTGACCGAAAACCTACCCGAGGCCGTCATGGAAACCTCCGAAGCCACTTACCTGGCCTGGGTCGACATGTCCAAATGCCTCCCCGATGTTGAAGACCTCCCCGGCTTCTTCGCCAACAACGCCGGTGTCCTGTTGGAAGGCGGCAACGCATTGTTCGTCGATAACGCCGAAGGCTACATCCGCTTGAACCTCGCCATGCCGCTTTCCATCATCAAAACCGGCATGGAGCGCATGGCCACCGCCATCAAAGAACACCAGCAGAAATAATTTACTGCTGCTGTAGACCCGTGAACCCCTCCACTCGGCAAATCCGGATTCGCCATACTATCCGAACTTGCTGAAAATGTTTAGAGCCCGCACCGAGAGATCCCTTCTTTCTCCGTGCGGGCTAATTTCGTTTTCACTACATAAGTTTATGTTTAAACATATGTAGTCAAAACTCTGCCCCAAATCAGGGCCAATAGCTGATGGCTAAATCAAATAACCGAAAACATATTGTAAAGCTTGACTCGTTGGATATCTTCCTTGGACAGTTTCAGAAGTTGAACAAGCTCGGCATTCTCTTTCTGGGGTTTTTTAGAAAAAAGCATTTTCACAGCGACAGGCATCATTGGGCGGGAAGAAATCCCATTCCAAAGCCCCCACTTCGTCTCCGCGTCTAAAAAAGAAGCCAAAATCTGAATGCTTGCTTTCTCTGTAGGCGTGTTCAGGTGCGTCAGTTCGATTAGCGAAAGCGCATCGAAATGCTCAATATACCCCGTATAAACATTTTCCGCCTGCTGGTAGTGATCATAATCCGTGTAATTCATGTAGAGGGACACCTTGTACTTATTGGGGCCGATCGCTGAGAAAATGTCGAGCACTGACTTGCTCACTTGCCCAACCCGTCCGTCATAATAGTAGGAATAGAAGCGATTCGACCCTTTGAAGAAAGCGGGGCTAATCGCTTTGTCCGACACCACAACTTCAGATTCCTTGTTATATAATAATTGTTCGACATGGATGTGTAGAGCATCTGCCAACTCGTAAAGCGTGTCAATATCTACGGAAATCTCGCCGCTCTCATATTTCGAAAGTGTCGCTTTACTCTTATGAATAGCTGATGCCAGATCTCCTTGTGTCATCTTCTGATTCTTTCTGAAGAAACGAATCAAATTACCAATTTCTACACTGATTTCAGACATAAAATTTCGCTGCAGGATCCTTTCCGATTACTTCTATGGGTGCCTCAAATGAGCATTTGATCAATGACTCTGTTGCCTACACATTTGATTGTGCGAATGATCTCAACGATAAGCATTACAAAAGTGAGTTCCTTCGTTAAATTATACAGTTGTTTTGAATTAATTGCCCATGTGAACTAAAGCACCAGCCAAAGGACCAGCCAAAGCACCAGCCAAAGGACCAGTCAAAACCGATCCATCGCCAACCACCGCCAACCACTGCCAACCACTGCCAACCACTGCCAACCATCGCCAACCAACCACCCACGCAAAGCAACAGAACAGCCAAACTGTAAGAACACTTGGACAAGCCTGCATACTTGTTAATTGCCGAGCCAAATATTCACATCTATAATGACAAGTGGTTACGCAGAAAACTCCGCAGGAAAAGTCGCAGGAAAAAGTCGCACGAAAATCCACGTGTTACATCGTAATTTTTGAGGGGTGTCAACCATAGCCTGAGAAGGGCATGGGCATAATGAGTTATGAATATTTTATTTGTCGTAGACACTTACAATGATGAGAAGAACGGGACAACCGTCACGGCCAGGCGTATGGCAAGGGAACTCTCCGAGCGCGGCCATCAAGTTCGTATTTTGGCCGCAGGCGACGAAGACAGTAACTCACAAAGCGAGATTCAGCTGTATGCTTTGCCTGAGTGGAAGATCCCGATTGTGCAGACTTTTGCCAAAAAACAAAACTTCACCTTCGCCCACGCAGTTGACGAAGTTGTCGATGAAGCACTAACCGGGACTGACATTGTCCACTTCCTGTTGCCGCTGCCGATGGAGAAGAAGGTTTTGGGGCGCACACAAGAGCTGGGCATTCCCCATACCGCGGCGTTCCATTTGCAACCGGAAAACATTACTTTCAATGTCGGAATGGGTTGGAATGAGAAGCTCGCAGAATACTTATACAGCAACTTCTATGATTATTTCTACCAGTATTTCACCCATATTCACTGCCCCTCGCAGTTCATTGCTGACCAGTTGGCGCGCAATGGTTATACTCGAACCGCGAAGCTTCATGTGCTTTCGAACGGGGTTGACGCAAGCTTTGCGCCGATTGAGCCCGATGCGGAGCGCAGGCGCAAGTATTGGGAAGCGCGGGGGTTCTCCGGCGACCAATTCCACCTCATGATGTGTGGCCGTTTGAGTCCGGAGAAAAACCAGAAGACAATCCTCGAAGCCATCGGCTTTAGCCCCAATAAAGACCACTACTGCGTGCACTTCGCAGGTCAAGGTCCAGACCAGGAGCGCCTGAAGAAACAAGCCGAAAGGCTCGGGATCAGGGCAACTTTCAACTACTATCCCCAACAAGATCTCCAAGAGTTGCTCCACAATATCGACCTCTATATCCACAGCTCGATCATCGAAATCGAGGCCATTTCTTGCCTCGAGGCGATCGCCTCCGGGAACGTTCCGGTGATCGCGAATTCCGAGCGCTCGGCAACCCCGCAGTTTGCACTTGATGAACGCAGCTTGTTCCGCGTGGAGGATCCGGAAGATTTGGCGGCCAAAGCCGACTACTGGTTCTCGCATCCTCTTGAACTTCGTGCGATGCGGCAAGTTTACAGCGACTCCGCGCAAAACTATCGCCTAGACCGTTCAGTCGACAAGATCGAACTCATGTTTGAAGAAGCCATTGAAGAGTTCGCTTCCGACCAGGCGAGTGGAGCGGCGAGTGGAGCGGCGGGTGGAGCGGCGAGTGGAGAGGCGGGCGGAGCGGCCAGCCGTAAAACAATCAGAAAAAGCGCAGCGGATAGACAACAATGAGCAAAACGAGCAAACAGAGCGAATCTTTTAAACATAGTCAACCGAAATCCATACCAAAAAGCTCGCGCACAGCGCAGAAAATTCGCAACGTTGGTAGCGCAATTTTCACTTTGATTTCGCTTTACATCATCATCAGTATGATTCGTAATCTGGGCGAAATCACCTTGCTGGGGATGAAGCGCACGCCCGATCAGGCAGTGGTGCATTTGTTGGAGGCATTGGGCGGAATTTTGTTTGCGCAGGGGCTTTGGTTGATTGAGCAGTGGGTAAAAGTGCGTTTTCCATTGCTTTTTGAGGTGCTATTTCAAGTCTTTCTCGTGACCGCTCTGGGAATGGGTTCGATTTTCGTGTTCTTTCAGCGCTGGGAGAATCTCAATACAATCTGTCACACGTTCTCCAGTGTGCTGCTTGCGATATTTGGTTACACCTTATGGGAACTCACTTCGCGTCGACAGATGCAGAGCTTGCCTCTCTCAGGGACAGAAACAGAAAAGAAAAGGGCGGTGGAGGCGGCTTTGGCCAAAAGCAAATCCATGGCCTACCTCTCCGCGCTTGCGCTGTCGAGCTTCGCGAGCTTCATCTGGGAGATGATCGAATTTGCAGTCGACGCAATCATTCCGTCGCAAAATGCGCAGCGATTCCTCGAGCTCGATGGCACCCCCAAAGTCGGCCGCGCCGCCCTCGTTGACACGATGAGCGACCTGAACGCCCACGTGGTCGGCGCCGCTATCGGACTGGTGCTCCTGTTCATCTGGAACCGCTTCGGCCAAAATTGGCCCGCCGAATGGCAGCTAAAGGGTCGCCTGATCGATTGAGGTTGTTCGTGGTTTTCATTTTCACTACATAAGTTTATTTTTAAACATATGTAGTGGTTTTCGTTGGCGTTTTCGTTGGAGTTTTCGCTGGCGGAGCGGTTTTGGCAGAGAGGTTTTGGTGACGTATTCTTTCTGAATTTGTTCCGCTGTGTTGGAGTTTTCGTTGGCGGAGCGGTT
>CAYZSO010000013.1:0-61077 GCA_964479695.1 uncultured Fastidiosipila sp. | reverse complement strand
ACAAATTAGGGAATCTATTTTTCGTCATCCCAACCACCAAAAACGTTACGCCAACATATCCCTGAATGATTCTGACAACCTTCATTGATACGGTTTCATCAACATAGTCGGGGCAAGGCTTACCGAGAACGTTATTTTGCTTCATTTCGATAGCCATTTCGGTTGCTTGGAGGAGTTCGGTCGTAGTAATTCCTGCGAGGATGAAATCGCCTGCTTCAAGGGCCTCGGGGCGCTCTGTAGATGTGCGAATGCAAACAGCCGCAATCGGATGACCAATTGAGAGATAGAAACTGCTTTCTTCGGGAAGAGTTCCGCTATCCGAAACGATTGCAAGAGCGTTCATCTGAAGCTTGTTGTAGTCGTTAAATCCGAGAGGCTCATTGACTCTCACACGGGGGTCGAGCTTGAATCCGCTCTTTTCAAGACGATTCTTGCTTCTCGGATGACAAGAGTAAAGAATCGGTATATCGTACTTTTCAGCAAGCGCATTTATAGCGGTGAAAAGCGATGTAAAGTTCTTTTCGGTATCAATATTTTCCTCTCTGTGCGCGGAAAGGAGGATGTATTTGTTTGGCTCAAGTCCGAGGCGGTCAAGCACATCGGATTTCTCAATCTTCTCAAGATTTCCGCGAAGAACCTCAGCCATCGGCGAACCTGTCATATAGGTGCGCTCCTTTGGAAGTCCCGTGTCGGCAAGGTACTTTCTTGCAAACTCAGAATAGCACAGATTTACGTCAGAGATGACATCAACGATACGCCTGTTAGTTTCCTCTGGCAAGCACTCGTCTTTACAACGGTTTCCAGCTTCCATGTGGAACAGCGGAATGTGCAAACGTTTTGCAGAGATTGCAGAAAGGCATGAGTTTGTATCACCAAGAACGAGATAAGCATCTGGCTTCAGCTCGAAAAGAAGCTCATAGCTTCTACCGAGAATGTTACCGCAGGTAACACCGAGATTGTCGCCAACAACAGGAACAAGAATGTCGGGTCCGAACTCACCTGCGTTGTTTTTAAGTTCAAAATCTTCCCAGAAAACAGTGGACAAGTTCTTGTCCCAGTTCTGGTTATAGTAAATCACGCAGGTATCGAAATACTCTCTGCAACGACGGATTACCGCCGCAAGACGGATAATCTCCGGGCGTGTGCCGAGACCGATACATATTTTTATTTTTCCATTCTCTTTCCAATTAAACATTGTACGTACCTCTTTCTATTACTTCTCCTGCTTCGACTTTCGTGTATTTCGGAATACGATTCAACCCCTTGACGATAGCGCCAAGGCAGACATGCGATCCGGCTTCAATCACGCAATCGTGGTCAATAATCGCACCGAGATTGACAATACAGCCTGTTTCAACAACAGTGCCCGTGTTGACAATCGCTTTCGGCAGGATAACAGATCCCTCTCCGACCGATGCTTTCGGACTCACATAAGCAGACGGATGGATCAGCGTCGCTAGCGTTTTGCCTGCGAACTTGATCTTCTCGCACCACTGCAAACGAAGCTCGTTGTTGCCGAACGCAACAATCATCGGGCAATCATATTCCATAAATGTGATGCAAGGCTTGTCCGAATTGTCGTCAAGCACAATCGGATCATAGCCAAGCTGCTCAGCAATATCCGCAACAGTTTTTCCGTATCCACCTGCACCAAGAATCACAAGGTTCATTTTTCTTCTGCAAGGCGTTCCTGAATATAAGCAAGAGACGCAATTTTTGCCTTTGTCTCCTCAAGATTAAGCATACGGGTATTATTCGAGTTGAACTCAGTAAGGGTATTTCTCTTTTCGTCGCCTTCCTTGAAGAACTTATCGTAGTTCAAACCACGATTGTCCGCAGGAACACGATAGAAGTTGCCCATATCAATGGCCTTGGCACATTCTTCGTTCGTGAGAAGCGTCTCGTACATCTTCTCACCGTGACGAATGCCGATAACCTTGATGTCTTCTTTCTTGCCGCCGAACAGCTCGCAAACTGCCTCTGCCTGAGTCTGAATCGTGCAAGCCGGAGCCTTCTGAATGAGAAGGTCGCCGTTCTCTCCGTGCTCAAACGCAAAGAGAACAAGGTCTACCGCCTCGTCAAGAGACATGATGAAACGAGTCATCTTCGGCTCGGTCAAGGTAATCGGATTGCCTGCCTTAATCTGGTCAATCCAAAGCGGAATGACGGAACCACGGGAGCACATAACATTTCCGTAACGAGTACAGCAAATCTTTGTGCTTCCGCTTGTTCTGGACTTTGCAATGGCAACGCTCTCCTCGAGAGCCTTCGACTTGCCCATTGCGTTGATCGGGTATGCAGCCTTGTCCGTCGAAAGGCAGATTACAGACTTAACGCCTTCCTCAATAGCGGCAGTCAGAACATTGTCCGTGCCGATAATGTTCGTGCGCACAGCCTCCATCGGGAAGAACTCGCAGGACGGAACCTGCTTGAGCGCAGCGGCATGGAATATGTAGTCCACTCCGTGCATAGCATCCTTGCAGGACTGAAGTGAGCGAACATCGCCGATGTAGAACTTGATCTTGCTCGCTACATCAGGATACTTCGCCTGATATTCATGACGCATATCATCCTGCTTTTTCTCATCTCTAGAGAAGATACGGATTTCTCCAATGTCAGTTTCTAGGAAACGGTTAAGCACCGCATTGCCGAAAGAACCGGTACCCCCAGTAATCATTAAAGTTTTATTTGTGAAAAGTCCCATTGTAATCAATTCTCCTTTGTATTTTGTTGAATAACAAGATTTCACCTATATCAAATAACACGAAACAATATCATAAAGTCCCCCACACAACGAAAAAATGGCATATGGAACGACAGTAAAAAACTTGTGATATTATTTCCATTTATACTCAAGCTATGTTCTGCTATCACTAGTAATATTCCCACACCATTAGCAACATCTCAATAATGAATACTTTTTTACATTTACTATTATCTCCTCATTTGCCTTTTTTGTTACTAATTAAAACAAGCAAATCATTAAAAGCACTATTTTTAGATAAATAAGATAGTATTATATACATCATAATTCCAGCAAGAATTTGGACAATCAATTTAACAACTGTATTGATTGACAAGAAATTAATACATGATACAGTTAGAAACATAATCGTGCTAATTACCAGATTAGGTATTACAGTTTTTAGCTGTTCCGTTAAACTATAATTGATATATTTACTGTTGGGGACACTATTAAGTAAAAAACCAATTACATTTGTTATTGTTTCGGCAATCGCTACTGCGACTACTCCGTGTTTTAGAAAAATCACAAGTAGAGAAACTCCTATTCCTTTCTTAATTAGATCTAACTTCAAATAGGTATCACTTCTTCCAATTGCTTTAATTGCCTGTAAGTTCGCCATACCAACAGGAACTAGTGCATAAGAAATACATGAAATTGATAAATATTTAGCACTTTCCAACCATTTATCCGTCAATAAAACCGAAATTAGATTGTTACTAATTGCGGCTAATCCAAACACTATAGGAAAAATCAGATATGTGCTAATCTTAATAATACTATTTATCCGTATTTTCATACTATACTTGTCATCTTGTTCTTTACTTAATGCCGGAAAAATAACCGTTTCTACAGATGAATTTATATTTGTAACAAATAACTCTGGAAATTTTTTCCCTCTGCTATAATAGGCCAAATCCGAACCTGAATAAACAGTTCCTACGACAAGTTCATTTAATTCAAAATACACTTGGCTTAACAACGAAGAGAACATTAATTTCCAACCATACGATACCAACAATTTCAGCCTACTAAGACTAAATTTCTTCTGTGGACGCCACCGTAATGTCAATGATAAAACAAGTGTATCTGTAATTGAATTTGTAAGATATTGTGCAACAAGTGCCCATGGTCCAAATCCGCTATATGCCATATAAATTCCTACAATGGCAGATAATACTGTTCCACCTAAAGTAGAAAAGAAAAATTTCTTAAACTGCATGCTTCTAGATACGTAAGCTCTTTGAATAGAATTCACTCCAGAAATCAATAATCTTATTCCAAGCACTCTCATCAAAGTAGCCAAGCCATCATACGAATAGACTCTCTCAACATATGGAGATACAAAAAAAACAACAAGATAGATTAGTAAGGAAAACCCAATATTGAAATAGAATAGTGTAGAGAAGTCTAACTCGTCAGCATCTTTTTTTTGTATCAATGAATTTCCAAATCCGCCAACAACAAAAACATTTGCTATATTAATAAAAATTAAGACAATCGCAATGACACCATAATCATTAGGGGATAGAAGTCGTGCCAAAACAACAGATATTATGAAGCTGACGATTTGTGCCCCAAATCGTTCAGCAAATGTCCATCCAAGTCCATTAACAATCTCTTGACTTAAACTTTTTTTCATTATGCCCTCCGATAACTATTTGTTTTATTCGAAATACTGTAACATATAGTAGCCACGGTGGTGATTTGTGTTTAAGGAAAGAATTCGTTATTGAATTAAGTCTAGAGTATGAAATCATATAATTAGAAGATAGATACTCGTTTTCAAATATATATTTCTTATACCTACTATGAATCCTTACAAGCCTCATATATGCGTCAAAAATACTATCTGAATATTGAATAGCATCAGAAATAGCAACCACAATAAATTTATTGAATAGCACACTAATCTGCTTATAAATATCATTTGTATACTCTAAGACTTTCGTTTCAGTATATAGTTCTTTGATTATCAATTCAAATCCTTCTTGCATAGGTTTATCCTTCTTGTGAACACGAGACCCAGATAAGATTCGATGAAACAACAAAGGATCCGATATTGCAACAATTTTAGGACAATGTAGTAATAGCTTATAATTGAACATCAGATCTGTTCCGTTATACTTATTATCTAAAGAAAAAATAACACCAGTATCTCTAACAAACTCTGTTCGATACATTTTGTCCCAAGAATCACTCATACCAAAGTCTACACATAATTCTGCATAGCTACCATATATGTCACTTCTTGTAATTATTCTATAACCGTCTGCGTTGTGTCTTGCAATTTGGAACTGGTCATCCCCATCAATAAAATCATATCTATTGCACACTGCGATGTCCGCCTGATTAATAATAATAGCATGATATAATTCTTTGATATAATCTTCATGAATATAATCATCTGAATCTATTGTCACAAAATACTTTCCATGACAATGTTCAATTCCATATTGCCTTGTTTTACTTAATCCAATATTTCTGTTATGATATAAAGTCACGCGAGAATCAACAAGAAACTTTTCACACAATGTTGATGAAGAATCAGTCGATCCATCGTTGACAATAATAATCTCTATATTTTTATATGATTGTTTTATTACACTTTCAATACACGTAGATAAATATTTTTCCGTATTATACACAGGAATAATTACTGAAATAAGATCATCTAATCCAGTCTTATTCATCATTATATCAGTCATACACATTTTCTCCTATTGTTTGCGTATCTTGAAAATTAGACGCAGATATAGCACAACATATCAGTAAAGTTGTTCCGATATACCCAGTTGAAATTGCATTTGTATAAATCCACATGATAGAAAGTAGAATCATATATATATATCCATGTGAAATTGCTCTAATATTTGCAATTTTATAGAACATTATTCGATACCAGTACATTGTACCTAACAATCCAAACGTCTCTAATATAGAAGGAATAAAACCATATGCAAATGCAGTTCCCAGTCCGCAACCAATAATAGGACGCTTAATGAATACATCAAATGCCTCCACAATCGTATTGAGTCTGCCTTCTACATAATAGCTATTCGAACTATAATCAAGAATAACACCATTAATTCTGTTGGCCAAATAATCAAACGAACCTGTTGAACCAAATATAAATAGTCCTAGTAATAAAATCCCAATAAGAGAGTAAGTCAATACATTTTTCCTGTATTTTATTACAAGAAACATCAAAACAATTGGCATCATTCCCACGGCTCTGAACGAACCTGACAGCAAGCAGATTACCAATGAAACAACAATAATCGAATACTTCTTTTGAAGATTATAATCGTCAAAATCTGATAAAATATAAATTAACAGGAATGGTATTATTATCATTAAAAGATGAGATGGTTCGTTATTAAAACCGATTAGCACAAATAAACCATTTCGTGTAGTATTAGAGACGCTCATCATAGTATTCCCTGATCCAAAAAACCAATCAAGAATAGATATATATCCAGCCCAATGTAAGAGATTTTTTGTTATAAATTCAAAAACTAAATATACAAGTATTTTTTTCCACGTTCGAATATATGCATATTCAATCTTTTTCCATTTTTCAAATGTGATAAAAGATGAAAAACTTAACGCGTTAATAATATATATTATATATCTAATTGCCGTTTTGTATGTCTGTATACCCAGAGTAGGATATGTATAAATATCATTGACAGAATAGTACTGCAATGATCTATCCAATGCGTCATATCCTCTTACTAATTCATTAAGAGGGAAAAACGCAAGTGACAAGATGTTCAAAACTGTAATCAAAATAAATACAATTACTAATCCTACGTCATTAGCCTTCTGCATTTTAACACACATTGATAATGACATTATTATCAAAACCGCTTGAAAATAGTCACCCACAGAAAAAGTCGTCCCACCAATTTGCATAAAAATTCCAGCAGTAATACATCCTTCAGTCAGAAAAGCTGCTGTCCAAATAGTTAAATAACTCAAAGACGCATTTCTTTTTGTAATTATTGTAAAAAAAGTATATACGATAATGATTAATCCAAACGGTGTAATGCTCATAATTTCTCCAACAAAAACATATATTAATTTGTTTAGCTAAGTCATCCGGTTTATTTACAGATAAATTGTTTGCAAAAAGCATATGTTTCACATTATTATATATTCCGAAGATATTCCAAACGTTCTTAAATCCACTCATTTTGTATGAAGTGTTGCAAAAAGTACATTTAATACATTTTCGATAGTATTCTCGTGATACAGTTTTGCAATCTCTCCCCGGTCAACAGTTCTGCCTTTACTTTCTAATACAAATCTTTCTAATGGATTCAAATCCTTTTTCATAAACTTGTTGTTGAATTGAAAGCATAGCGGGTATTTGGCAAGTATCTCATCGTAATAATAAAAGAAGTTTACTATTGGCTTTCCGATAGAAATATACTCAAATATTTTACTAGGTAAGAATTCAGAAGTAGCATTACCAATGTTAACAAGGACATCCGCATCCCTGTATATCTGTGCCATCTCCATAACAGGTACCTGCTCATGAACAACAATATTAGACGAAATACTATTGTATTTATTCACGATTTGTTCGCAACCTTTACTAAATAAATGCAGCTTAATCCTATAGTCATTAAGACATGAGAATGCTTTCAACATGCATTCTGGGTTCCTAATATCATAATAAAAACTACCAGCATACACGCAATTAATATCCTTGGGATCAAAAAATTTTCTATCTGTATTTTTCAAGTTCAATTCAGGCATCATATATGGTAGTGGCTTACAATCTTTGCACCCCTCATACAACTCATGCCTATTAATATACACTTCTTCAGACACTAAAACCGAGTCCATTTTATTTAAGACTTTATTTTCCATAGCTATCATCATATTATAACTAAAGAAGATAGGACGAATACGATTTTGTGTTGAATAAGGGTCTACTGAATAACCGCACCACCGCACATTGGGATGTTTCTTTTTGAAATCCATAGCAGCAAAATGTGAAGCAAATGGAGAACAGATGGATAATACTGTATCTATCGGTTTATCTTCATCAATTTCTTCTAATTTTTTATATGCAGCAGTCCGAAACCAACTAAGATTACCCAGTAACTGTGTTTTATTTTGTACATATCCTAAGAAATGAATTATTCTTTTTATTTGCCCCTGGCTTTTAGCCTCCATGCTGAATCTACGCCCAGCAAGTTTGTGTATTCTAATTCCGTTCTTAGTAATTTCTTCCGCAGTACTGTCATCCTGGGACACACAAACAATATCAATCTCATAATAGTTAGTCAGGAGTTCTGCGAATCTTTTAGCGCATTGTCCCGTTGCTGAAGGTTCCGGGTAAAAAATCCCGCATATAATAGCCAAATGCTTCTTCATGTTTATATAACCTTTATAAAATGTTTCAAATGCGCCAATATTCCCACACTTCCGTAGGTGTCTTTCATCCATTGCGCATCAGGAAACAGAATTGAATGTAACCCATGAAAAATACTTCTATCGTCACATGCCAATTCTATTTTCAAAACCTTTAGCCCTCTTGGCTCATACTGTAAATCCTGCGCAGCAGAATTATAGACAAGTTTTATAACCTTTTCTTTTCTTGTGGAAAGGCTTACGATAGAATTTGAAATATCGGTACGAAGCAGTTGATTACACAGCAAAGCCGCGGTTGATGCTCGCACACAAGTCTTGTCTCGTTGGCACCAACATACGATCTGGTTGTAATCAATTTCTGTTTGTGCCATATTCAGCAAATCAATATAAAGCCGAATATCCGGGGCACGGGAAAATGAGTGTAGCGATATGTGTAGTAGGCAAATATACATCAATGCCGATGGTGGAGGCAGAATCACAGAAGTATCATGATAAGTTGTCACCTCATCCCATGCAACAAACTCATCAGCCCGAATAAAACATGGTAACTTCAGTCTCGCAAGCGGATAGAAATCAACGCTGATATAAAAATCATCCGGTAATCCCGCCTTATCCTTCGGTGGAAAAAACTCCGCAGCAATTTGGTGTTTTTCCGAAAATCGCTCTTTTCGTTTATATCCCAGTTCTTCAAATGCCTCATAAATCCTTTTTTTCTCAGAAGGATCGGCATAGTTATCCACATCTCCTGATGCAAACAGCGATATGTCTTTTTGGGATGAAAGCAACGCACCAAAATTCTCCGAAACAAACATTTTTTTAACACCGTGTTTTTTCAGTGCAGCGTAGGCTTCATCAAGAATCGTTAGAATAGCTATATTTCTCTGGCGATATTCATTTGAAATATTCGACCAAAAATCAACATCTTCCTGAAGTCTGATCAAAGTGCTTGCAGTAAACGGAAGGATTTTTCTTTTTATTGCTTCCTCATAGAATGCTTCCTTTCCGTACTCATGGTAAGTTTCGCAAATCCGATTTCTCTCTTCATCCGAAATCCCCTCGCAATTTATCATGTACTTCCAAATCCAAGTCGGCACCTCACTCACCTCGCATTCCAGTAATCCCATCAACCTTCATCAGTCTGTCGATAAATGCATCATATAGCTCTGCCCCCCATTTTTCTGGGAGTTCTAGCATATCCTCCAGATAGAATATAATGTCTTCTAAGAGTACGACGTATTTTATTGCTTCGTACTCGTCTGCTGTATAGTTCTTTCTTTTATCAGATGCTAAGGTTTTTTCGGGGTTTTGTAATCTAAAATACTCACCCCAACCTTCATGTCTTCGAAGTGAATACCACAAAACCGCAGCATCATACCAAGCACTTCTTCTGTCCACCGTTTCCCAGTCATAAACGATCGTTTTCCCAGCTTCATCTACCCAAATATTTCCCGATTGCAAATCTCCATGAGAAATACATGTCGGGATCATAAAAGAAACCTCTGAAATCTTATCGGAAATTGCATTTATTATTTGAAGTGTCTCATCAAGTTTAATAATACTTTTCTTTTCCTTTGCTTCCTTTACGAGTATCTCTGCTTTCTGAAGCAATGGTGAAATGTATTCATCGGGTGTCTTTTCGATATATGTATCTGACGCCAATTTCCCAATAGCGGCCATTGCGTCCAATACGCCCCTATTATATGCTTTTTCATCCGTAGTACGCGCAAGGGGATGACCATACATTATTGGTTCAATAAACCAATCCTCACCATAGGAATTCAGTGGCACCATAAAGTCGTAATGATAGTTCTTACGAAATTGAAGTTGATTATCAAAAAACTTTCTTGTAAAACCTTCCTTTACAATACAACCTACTGTTTGTTTACCATAATCGAAGATACGAATGGAGCGGTTGTTTGGCGCAATAACAATATCATTGTTCACCGCTCCTTCGGGCTGCATTGTGAATTGGAACTGTGAAAACATTCTGCCCGTTCTAGTCAGTATAAACACATATGTCTTTGCGATTATATTCTTAATAATCGAATTGCGGACATTCCATTCACTATAAAAAAATGTTCGCGCTTTTGGGGACATGTGAACTGATGTTGCGGCAGACAAATGCGGCTTGATTACCATATTGCAATTTTTATAATCTGTCGCAAAACAGAACGCAATTTTCTCTCCCAACGCTTCTCGATAGTATTTTTCAACCGTAGAAAAGAAGAAGCCAAAGAAATCTTCCCGTTCTAACATTGAGCTTAAATCCATTAACTTTCCCCTTTTCTTGATTAATCATAATCCAGTTGCTGTAAGTATCTGTTTAAATGTATCTTCAACAGAATTTGTAGCATCAATTATCGTATCCCAACATTTTTCTTCTACTAACTTCATGTACAAATCCACTTTTTCTTTTTTGAAGTCCAATTCATCTGTTGTAATCTCGCCTTTAAGCAAATCTCTTCTCAGAGATTCCTCTGGTGGAATCACCAACAACAGTGAGCAATTCGGTTTTAAGGAAACTTTTGTGACGATTTTCCATAGGAGTGAGTGTTGCAAGCTTGTTTTACCGAACTCTGTAGTTACTTCAACATAGGTATCCCAAACATATCTGTCCAAAATAAGGACATCATATTTTCGCCTTAGCCAGCGGAAGTATATTCCCCAATAAAAGCATAGATCAATAAGACTAGCAATTAATAATACTTTCCTTTTCCACCCTGTTTGGAATACTTCTTCCCTATGTTTGAGCTTTTCTGTTTGATTCATTTTTTTGTCACGCCTTACCAAACTCTTGATAAATTCAACACCAGGCGTGCCGCGAGCTTTGCTCCATTTTTTTAAACACTTAATTTTATTTGCATTGCAATACACAACCAAGTTATTAATTTGAGTTGTTTTTCCAGCTCCATCAATACCACTAAAACTAACAACCATACCAACACCACCTCATTTATTCCATCCCCGGATTATTTCGGAGCATTTTGATTTGAAACGTCGCTCTTCGTCTAATACAACTTTTCTTAGCAAATTACATCCCATAATAAAGGAATCCAGATCAAACTCTTGTAAATATCGCAATATTTGTTCGCCTGCACATCTATCAAATCCGTTAATAGAACAACCCAAATGGTATTGCTCAACAAGTTCAGAAAGATATGTACCTTTTGAACATACAATCGGTCTATAAAAGGTAATCGCGTCATATAATCTGTTGGGGAGCGGTGTAGAATCACCTAACGATATATCTTCCTCTTTTTCCGCATTCGCATAAACACAATTAATAATATCAACATCTTTAAAAATATTTTTTTTGTCATGCACCGTGAATGCTCCGGGCAAGAATAGATTCTTAATATTATAATCTTCCTTAAGCTGTTCTATTTCGCATCCTGGTACTATCCGCCCATAAAAATACTGGTAAAAGTTAGGATTATTATTTAGTTGGAGTAATAGGGCTTTTGTCTGCGTATCTAATCGCACATTGCCAACAAAAGCAAAACTATAAGTCTTCTTATTTTTATAAGAAGGAAACTCAACTGTCTCATCTTCAATGGTTATATTATGATTGATATTGATCTTTTCGCTGTCATCCAACCATCTCATATATCCTTTGGATGAAATCGCCGTAAATGCTGAATTCTTTACAAGATTCATAACGACATTTTTAAAGAACATATTTTTCTCTAATGTATAGTCACGAATATCAAAAATAAACCGCTCTGTATACTTACCAACCAACTGAAAATAGAGAAGAACCGCAGGAACGGTTGACAACACAATCAATGCATCATACTTTTTTTCTGATAAAAGTTTAATAATCGTTCTTCGCCACTTGAAGAACGCTCTCATTTTCTGAACCTTTGAGCCTGAACATTCTTGATTTATTGTGATAATATTATCTTTAACAGAGATCTCATTATCAGAAGATTTTCTACTCCACATTATCACATCAAACGGAGCATTCTGTTCATGTAGTAGCTGCTCATACTTTGCCAGGTAAGGAGTTGCAGCACGATCCCAAAAGCAAATAATACCAATCACGTCTATTCCCTCTTAAGTAACTTTCCTTTTACCTCTAACGCTTTGAAGAATACCTCTTTTGCAATGTCTCTCAATTTAATCAAAATGGGATACTTTGCTATCATAATGTGAGCATATTGCACCTCGTGAGAGCCAAATTTTCTCTTATAATCACGAACGCCGACCATATCGAAAGTCTTAAATCCTTTGTCTCTCCAATACTGAATAGCCTTCCACAGCATATATTCATTAGGTCTATAACGCTGACCTGAACGCAAGCTTGCCCCCCCCCAAAAATAAAATGTGTGATTATACGCAAGAAAAATCGAAGAGGCGATACTCTCATTTGTCTCCGGATCTCGAATTCTTTGGCACAACACTGTTTCGCCATCTGTCAGATGGTGTAAAATATGTTTCACTTTTTCCACGCTATATGTTGGTACAAGCCCCTGCTTTGCAAACACATCCTCTAATTGTTTATGAAACTCTACCGCAAATTCATCGTCAGGAATCGCACGTTCGTATACTGCACCGCGTCTCTCAAATTGACGGATAAAGTTTCTTGCATCTGTCTTGAAAACCTTAAATAGTTCCTCATCGGTCCTTTGAATATCCAATTCCAAAGTATCCGCTATATCTGCTTGATAACCCGCAGCAACAGCTTCTTCAACGCCAATATTTCTATCAACAATTTCAATAAATAGAACATGCTTTTTCTTAAACAAATACTCTTTTATATAAGGAATTAAATCTAATCTATTTACATCGTCAACTACATCAAAGCCCATATATACTGTACTCCAACCACTAAATGGACTTCCAGCAATTCGTACCCCAAATTTACTTATAATCATGCAGGTATAATAGCCAACAAAACTACCATCAGTAGTAGTTATTCTTAAAATACAGACTTCTCCGTGAACATCTTCCTCTAAGTACTCAAGCCATTCCTTTGTCGTATATAGTGCTTTATTTTTAAAACTGTAATATTCTTCAACATCCACTTCATTTTTATTAATTACTTGAATACAATACATTTACAAACCCTCATTTCTTCTTTGGCAGAACCACCTCGAATGTCTTCCCATCGATTCCACGCAAAGATTGCCCTGTACAAATAACTCGATTTTCAGTCTCAACATTTGGGAATAAGGTATTTCCAAATTGAAACAGCCACATTTTGAGCCAATCCTTTTTGTAACATGCAATTTTTTCAAAGGATCCCTCAGGCTTTCCACAAATAATGTATGAATTCCTGTCCTGAACTCCCTTTCCAAGCTTACTGGTAAGATAATACCTAAGTGTTGGCAACGATGCATCCGGTTCAACAGAGGTCGCCATTAGATATCTTCCATCTTTCAGTTTTCTTCCATAAATGCAGGGACCAGGCATTTCAAATACTTCTCTGGGTTCCGTCCAACTTCCATCTTTTTTCTCCTCAGAATAATAAACCCAGTTTGTTTCCAATGGAGTATCTGTGGAATAAGCAATTCCATTTTCAGATGGCATGATAAAGCATGAACGATATTTCTGTTTTCCTTCAAAAACCGGCTCTGCTTTGCTGAATGATTTATCCATTTTCCAAATTACGCACTCGTGATCTTTGTCACCAGTTAGTACCCAAAAGAAATCACGGAACTCATCATAGCAAATCTGATGAATGTGCTGAACAGTTCCAGCTGAAAATGTATATCTTTTTATCCAATGTCCCATTGGTTGTCTCTCAAAAATAGAGACTTCCTCATGGTTCAAATTCCCATAGTATTCACCATAATAGAGTTTATTTCCACACTGGCAGAAGCTAATAGGATTATTCATTGTCGGACGATAACTATGCTCTTGAACCACATTACCATCAAGACCAATCCTAAAAATCGCTCCTTGAAATGAAAGAAGAAACTGTTTATCATCCAGACCAATAGCCAACCGTGGTTCCAACCGTGCAAAACGTTCAAATAATCGAATTTTACTTAGGCATCTTTTTAATCCTGCACTTGGCAACGATAGTAAAAAGCTAGACTCTTTGGATTCCAGACTTCCTATGTATAGATTTCCCTTCGCATAAAAGATATATTTGTCACCAACATTACATAACAGTTTTTTATTGTTCAAAATATGTCTTTCAACTATCTCTCCCATTTACTCTTCTCCGTTCATCACGGTTTTATATGCAATATCTGCTGTAGCATTTGCCTCCAAATATGCTCTTGCCCGATCACCCATCACCGATAGATTTGATTTATTAATCTTGCTGACACAATCTTCAAAGTCCTCAACACTGTTGCTATTACTCCTATATCCAAACCCATTTTGCTCAGCAATCACGCCTAGGTCTGATGCATTATCCGTACAAACAATCATAGGCATTCCATATTCCATGTAAGAAAGTGCACGAGATGGGAAATTGGGAATTGTAAAACGATAATCCAAATAGATCAATCCAACATCACACCCTTTCACAAGCTCGTCGTATTCCTGCTTAGGAAGAACGTTTATCAAACAAGTGTTATTTGGCTTTTCTGCTTCTATATAGCTCTCAATCAATCCATACTCACTTCCGCTTCCGCAGATAATGAAGTAAGAATTTCTCTGATTTTTTAGTTTTTTTAGGCATTCCAACAAGAACGGAATTCCCTGCGGTTTTCCCAAATTACCGCCGTACAGATAAACAACCGCTTCTTCTGGAACGCCGTATTGTTTGCGCAAATACGCTTTATTCTTGGTTCTATCCGTCAATGGTTTTGGGATAATGGCATTCGGGCAAATCTCCACCTTATCCATCTCTACTTCTGAGTTGTGTTTCAAAACATATTCTACATTCGCCGAAGACATGCAGCCAATTTTATCTGATATCTGATAAAGCTTTTTCTCCTGCATTCGAAAGTATTTGTAAATCGGACTCTTTTTTGAAAACATCCCTAAATCCACGGCGTTTTGAGGGAAGATATCCTTCAGCATAAGGTAGGTTCTACAACCGAATAACTTTTTGAGTTTTGCAACTGGTGTTGCCAATGTAATAGGTGGAGTTGAATACAGGATTAAATCAAAATTCAAATGGCCAAGCTTACTCTTTACCGTATTATAGAACTGTGAACTTAGTATCACAGTGGAAATGCCTTTTTCAATCAAGGATACATTGCTTGTATTTCCAATTTGAACTTTCAACAGACTGTACTCTGGGTAATCAATCAACTCGGTTGCTTCTCCCAGCTTTCTTTCTCTGGGGGTTACAATATACGGACGATGACCGTGCCTGACAAACTCCTTCATCAAATCAGAATAGATATTATGCATTTCAATATCTGTAAACACATTCATAGTGAGAAACAGCACGTTCATTCCATAAATCCTCTCTTATGCTCTATAGCGAGGAAAATAACTGGATTCAACACAGTCTGGATTATCCATCGCTCTGATTTCAACTAACTTTCTATACTTTTCTTCATCAAAAATCTTTCGACCAATGTAAAAATCAACAATGCCATTCGGAGCCAAGCAGGTTTTGTATTGAAAAATTCCATCATCAGATCCATACCCGCCTCCTAGTACAAAGTTTTTAAGTCCTTTGCCTTTTGCCCATTTGATGATTTCATATTTTAGGAAATCATTCGGGCGCAGTTCGAAGTACTCTCTATTCGTTCCACCAAGATACGAATATGCGTTTTCTGATCCATAAATAACCAATTCAGTTGAAACAATCTTCTCCTCATACATCACATGAAAAAACATAATATTGTTTTTCATACTACTGACAGTTTCATAGAATTTCGTTGAAAAGTAATATTCATTCTCTGCGTTGCTACGTTCCATAGTAGAATAATAAATATCCAAAAAATCTTGAAGATGATCATCCGAGTTTTCAATGACAATCTGTAACCCGTAGCTATTCGCTTTATTTACATTCTTTCTAACCTTCTGCTTAAAATCCATCCACATTTCATCCAGAGGCATCTCAAGACTGCGAACTACATTATGCGTTCTAGTCTCAGTCTCTCCATCGTAATGGATGTGATAATCCGAAAAAAGTTCAAACCTTACAAACTCACAAATATAGTGCTTTGAAACGCAGAATTGGTTATATGCCTGATTTAATGAGTCATAGTCACTAATGTTGCCCCAAAATCCACCATAGCCATATGGAGATACTAAGTCATAATACTCCCCTTCAGGGATTTTCCCTTGAAACTTCTCATCTGTTGCGACGTCACGTTTAAAAACAACATTCATTGCCCGGTCATTTCCATTCTCATAAAGTAAGAGAATGGGTTCACCATTTTTCTTATTTTCATTCATGAATGCCAAGACATACTCATGTAAGTAAAAGACATCATAATCGACAAAGGACGTTACAATTTGATTCCATTTTTCTTTTTCACTTACATGAATTTGGATTATTTCACTCATTATAATTCCTCTTTGTAATAAGCTCGAATACACTCTATGATTCTATTCATATCCTCTGCATCATATCTCTGGTCACAGATCAGGGATAGCTCTTGTTCATAAAGTTTCCTTGCTCTATTGCTGATTGCTTTATGATAAGAAGATAGAGGCCAATGTATCGGGCAAAAAATCGATTTGTCAATCAAGTACTTACGAAGTGCGATTCTGTCATTAGGCACAAGAATTGGCACAAACAAGGGAACCTCATTACCTGACAGTTCATTGTAAAGTAGTGTAACCTCTGGTATATCCTTTAACCCTTGCAATAAAATAGATGCATTTTCCCGACGAATATCCTTTGTTTTTTGAACATCAAAGTTAGTCAGTTCAACTACCGCTCTGTCTTCAGCCAAGTACCCAACATAATCTTCTTCCAGTAATTCCTCTGCTTCACTTAAAAGAGATAAAAACTCCTTCTTATCTCCATTCCCAGTTTCGATAAATTTGCGCTTCATTATAAAAGCATCTCTGCGCATATTGCAGTATTTATCATTTCGTACATTTGGAAGTTCCGAAAAAACACCATTTGATTTTGTTGCAACTGCAATACCCGAAAAGCCAGTCCATTTCCGGTAACTAGCATAAGAATAGTTGCTGCATTCCAATTGATTTCTCGTTAGCCAGGAGTGTGTACAGTCTTCAATAATTACTTCAGCTTGACTCTTTATCTCATCAAATTGAATTCCACTAATCTTTTCGAATCCAAAGTATGTCAAGAAATAGAATATTTCATTCTTCTGTACTTCCGGAATGTCCACAGACACCCACCCTTTGCCATCACAAAAAACATCATAAAATCTAACTTGAATGCCATGTCTATAAAATGGCTCAATCATTGTATGGCAGCAATAACTCGGTAATAGTGCTGAATAAATAGTATGTTCCTTTAAGATATCTCTGATAATCCAATCGAGAGCTGTACGTCCGGAAAGTAAAAAAATACTATTTTCTCTATTTGGCTCCGTATTCCAAAATTCACTACCTATTTCTCTATACATTGGATTCGTTCCTCAATTTTGAAAACGAATAAAAATCTATGTATTCTCCACCTTTGTATACACGAGAGCGCAAGATACCATCTTGTTTGAACCCGGCTTTTAAGAAAAGTTTTTGCGAGATTACATTGTATGAAAGTACATCCGCATACACACAGTTTAATCTCATCTCTTCAAACGCGTACTTAACAATTGTATTAAGGGCATCTGTTCCATATCCTCTACCGCGCCCGCACTCTCTGTCCATTTTTATATGAATCTGTGCTACACCGTTCTTATAATCAATGTCCGTTAATATAACGGTTCCGATTCCTTTTTTCACGTTTTCTTTAGTGGCCACGATAGTTCTAAGTACATCCGTTCTTCCCATTTGATCATTTATCCATTTTTGCTGTCCCTCAATAGCTACTGGAAACGAACTTCCTCCAAGCATTTTCTCTGTTTCGGGATCATTTATCATATTAGCGAGGAGTTCAACATCCTCCATAGTAATTGCTCTCAGTATAACTTTTTCGCCATAAATATTCATTTTATTACTATCTCCTTGCTTCTCTGCAGCTTTCTATATTCATTGAAATCCATTGGAGCATCAACCCCACGTTCCCCAATGCTCTCTCGAAATAACGCTGTCTTCACAGAAAGAAAGATAATCTTTAAGTCTCCCCAAAAAGTAATTTTATTTACATATCTAATGTCATATGCAAATCTATCTTCCCATGTTATTGAATTTCTTCCGCAAACCTGAGCTAAACCACTTAAGCCAGGTCTAACATCGTGCCTATGCATTTCTTCTTCTGAATAAAATGGCAAGTATTGCACCGCAAGCGGTCTAGGCCCAATAACACTCATATCCCCCTTGATGATATTAAAAGCTTCTGGCAGCTCATCAAGACTAGTAGACCTCAGAAATCTTCCAAACTTTGTCAATCTTTCTGAATCTGGTAATAACTCACCATTTTCATTTTTGGCATTGCTCATTGACCTGAATTTATACATTTCAAAAATTTTTCCGTCTTTTCCCGGACGCTTTTGCCTAAACAATACTGGCGTACCAAGTTTAATACGGACTAATATCGCAACAATTATGTAAAGCCACCCAAAAACAATAATAGCGAGAATACCACAGATTAAATCAATAACCCTCTTAAAATATTTCTCGTATAAGCCATATGGTTTGTGCATCTGTTCACTCTTTCATTATGCAGTTATTTAAAACAAGCCCGAATAACTTCAATTATCTTGTCTTGCTGTTCTTTTGTCATCTTATTATCGCTCGGTAGGCAACAACCTCTGTCGAAAATATCTGCTCCGACATCAATTACGCCACCGGCAATGTATGCGTTTGTACGGCAACGAAGTGTGCCGTCTCTACCGATTGCTTCGTGCATCCGATACATCGGTTGCATATGCATCGGCTTCCAAATCGGTCTGCCTTCGGCATTGATTGAAGCGATGGCTTCAAGAATCTCCGTCGGGCAGGATTTTCCGTGTTCAGCGATATAAAGCGCCTTTGAGTCATCTCTGACTTGCTTGCACATAGCATCTTTGTCAATGATTAGAGCCGACAGCCAATAGTTCGGCTCCGTACCGTCCGTGATAGGATTCATCTTCACGGGAAGATCCTTCAAACCATCTCTGTACCGTTCGTAAATCGCCTTTTTCTGTGCGATGTGCTCTTCAAGATACGGATACTGACCACGCACCGCACCGGCGATGATATTCGACATACGATAGTTGTAGCCGACCTGCTCATGCTGATACCACGGAGCGTTTTCTCTCGACTGTGTGCTCCACTTACGAACTTGATTTGCGTCTTCAATGTTGTTTGTTAAGAAACATCCACCGGACGAACCTGTGATAATCTTATTTCCGTTGTAACTAATAGCGGAGTAGTCGCCGAATGAACCACACTGTTTTCCGTCAATGGTTGCACCCATCGCTTCTGCTGCGTCTTCAACAAGTAAAGCTCCGTGCTTTTCACAGATTGCTTTGATCTCATCCATACGTCCCGGGAAGCCGTAAAGCTCGGCACTAACTACGAGTTTAACTTCGGGATACAGTTCAAACGCTTTTTTAAGCGCAACGGGATCCATATTCCACGAAGACGCATCGGTGTCGATAAACACCGGAATACCGCCTTCGTAAACAACGGGGTTCACTGTTGCGTCAAAAGTCATATCAGAGCAAAAAACTCTCTTGCCTTCAAGAGCACCGTGACTGATAGCTGTTTTCCCATAAAGTTTCTCTCCGGCAAGTTTCATGCAAAGGTGAAGGGCAGAAGTACAGTTACACAAAGCGACAGCATATTTTACGCCGGCTTTCTCAGCGGCAATGCTCTCTATGGCTGTAAGGTTTTCACCCGCTGTAGTCAGCCAATTGTCTGTGTAGGCTTTTTCTATAAACTCAAGCATCTCAGTATGCTGAGTCGGAGTAGCTAACCAAACCTTACTCTCAAATGGTATAAACTTGTTTTTTGTGAACATATCTTAATTCCCCGTCTACAATGCGTTAGATTATCTATTGACATTTCGCTTCTTCTGTGATATAATGTATCCATAAGAATACATTTTGAAAACAAATAAGAACAAAACTAATCGTAAGTTTGTTCTTGCGTCAAACTCAGCTTACTTTGGGTAGATGCTGTAAACTGCTAAATTCGTACTTTCATCTTTAGCCATCAAACCCTTTTATCGACCTTCAAATACATTTGTGTGAATTTGAAAACCTATAAAAATGCTTGAAAACCCTTATATATCAAGGCTTTTCGGATTTTGTCCCTATTATTACTCAAGCAATACTGGTTTTTCTCAAGAATTTGCCAACTTTGGTTATCCATTGGTCGGGGTTTTCCAAAAGGTGAGTTGGTGTGTCGCTCGGTGTATCAATGCGCATGGAGCGGAACTTCAGGATTTGAAAATGGTCTTTGTAGATTTTAATACGGTCTTGCTTGAAGAACACAGGACCTCTGGATTCGATCTTAATAGCGAGCATGATTAGTAAAAATACAGGTGATAAAAGCACAAGCCCTATTGTGGCAAGAATAATATCAAAGATTCTCTTTACTCGTAAATATGCCATGTAACCTCTATGTTCAAATAAATTCATGCAGAAAACAATTAGGGATAATTTCATAAGATCGCAAAATATCTTAAGTAGAAACTCGAACCGTTTTCTTATCTGAGCTATAAATCCTTTTTCTCATTAATACTTCCGGGCGGTAGGTTGGGACGATTTCGGCGACCAGTTGCTTGATTTCGCGGCTTTCGCCGTAACTGAGTTCGTCTAGGCGGCGCAAATCGTTACGGAACTTAGTATAGTCCATTTCGATGGGTTTGCCGACATGGATGAGTTTGTTTGGTGTTTCCGTGAGGCCTTCTTCGTCCATGAGGAGCTCTTCGTAAAGTTTCTCGCCGGGGCGAAGGCCTGTGTAGGTGATTTTGATGTCAACATCGGGTTCGTAGCCGGAGAGGCGGATTAGTTGGCGGGCCATGTCATCGATTTTGACGGGTTCGCCCATGTCGAGAACGAAGATTTCGCCGCCTTGGGCATAATAAGAGGCTTGGAGAACGAGACTGACGGCTTCCTGGATGGTCATGAAGTAGCGGATCATTCGTTTGTCGGTGACGGTGACGGGGCCACCGGCTGCGATTTGTTCTTTGAATAGGGGGATGACTGAGCCGTTGGAGCCGAGGACGTTGCCGAAACGGACGGCTACGAATTCGGTGTGGGTGTCGGAGTGCCCTTGCCTGTAGCGATTGAGGCTCTCTTGATTCATCATCTGAATGATCATCTCGCAGAGGCGCTTGGATGCGCCCATGAGGTTGGTGGGGTTGACGGCCTTGTCTGTGCTGATTAAGACGAAACGTTTGACTTGGTTGGCGATGGCGGCTTTGGCCACCTTATAAGTACCGAGAACGTTGTTCTTGATCGCTTCGTTGGGACTGTCCTCCATGAGTGGGACGTGCTTATGGGCTGCGGCGTGGAAGATGACGTCGGGGTGGTAGGTTGCGATGACATCATTGATGCGATTGGTGTTGCGTACGGAACCGATTAGCGTGACTAAGTGGAGCGTGTCGCCGTATTTGCGAAGGAGCTCTTGCTGAATGGCGTAGGCGTTGTTCTCGTAGATGTCGAAAATGATGAGTGTCTTAGGGTTATCTGCTGCGATCTGTCTGCAAAGTTCGGAGCCTATGGAACCCCCTCCACCGGTTACGAGAATGACTTTGCCGGCTATTTGTCTGTGAATTTCTTCGTTGTTGATGACGATGGGATCTCTGCCGAGAAGGTCCTTGATCTCGACTTCGCAGAGGGTGTTTACGGATATTCTTCCGGATGCGATGCTGCCGAGACTGGGGACGATGCGAACGTTGCAGCCGGTGTGTTGACAGATTTCGAGAATGTCTTTGCGCTGCTGCCCACGTATTGAGGGGATGGCGAAGATGATGAGATCTATTTTGTATTCGACTGCTGCGTTCATGATTTGACTGCGGCCGCCGATGACCGGAACGCCTTCTAGCATGCGGCCCCAAACGCCGCTGTTATCATCGATGATGCAGTTGACGCGCATATTGAGTCGCTGATTTATGACCATCTCATGAATGATGTCACGACCGGCGGATCCGGCGCCTATGACCATGACGTTGGTCATCTGTTTCTTGGGATTTTTCTGATAGATGATCCGCGAAAAGGAGCGAAGAAAACGATAGAGGAAGCGTAAGCCGCCTGTGCTGATTAGCACGCCTATGCCGCCTCCTACCCAAAAAATGATGGGCATGCGGATTCTTGTGATGAGGTAAATGATGGCGATGATGGCTTCATCGATGAGCCAGGCGATGGCTAAGCGTTGTAGTTCATTGATGGATGCGAAGCGCCAGATGCTGTGGTAGAGCCGCATGATCCAATAGGTTACTACGGTTATGAGGATATACGGAATGATGAGCTGGCCAAAGCCTCTAATATATTGATCCGGGATAGCGGAATATTCGAAGTCAAAGCGCAAGAGTAGGGCGATTGCATAGGAGCCGAATATTAAAAGAATGTCGAGGAGCATAATCAGCAGTGACCTGCTGACCATCTTCCTTCGATCGGTCTGGTTGAACCATGACTTGGGGCGATTAGATGGAGTTGAAGGGTTGGTGGGGTTTTGAGGATTATAGCGGCTAGCGGGGTCGGATGAGTTGGATGGGTTTTGAGGGTTAATGGAGTCTGAAGCGTTCATGGAGTCGGAAGAGTCTGAAGCGTTATGAGGGACTGAAAAGTCAGGAGAAAGCTGTTCTTGCTCCTGATTCTGCTTCTGTTTCTGTTTCTGCGCTGTGTGCTCTATATTGACTTCTTGTTTTTCTTCCATCGTTCTAGTTCCACATTGGCTCAGCGATCATCCCGCTAGCGTTTATATCTTTTTTGCTTACAAATTATCATTATTATACGATTATACGCACAATCCTGCTTCGTTATGTCCGTTTAAATGGACAGGTTTGAAATGAAGCTGTTTTCGTGAATATATTTGACTATAAAATTATCATGATCTTTCTTATTTTTCAAGTTAATGGAAGAAGATTTAATCTGAATTTTACATAATGAACAGAAAATATCTGAAACGTTGACGATAATGGAGTTTAAATACAGGAAATGATTTACAGGTTCAGTTGGATGGATTGGATTGTCTCGATGGGTTGGATTGTTTCGGTTTGGATCGACTGGGTAGTATGAGGATTGGTTGGGGTTCCTGTTTGAGAGTTTGCAGTGGATATGTGTTGGAGCCTATTTGAGTCCTATTTTAGCTATTTGAGCTCCGTAGCAAAAGATTTGTGATCGCTCCAATTATTTAGTATTATTTGAAGGTACTTCTTGCGGGTAATGCAAAAGAATGTTATTAGTTTTTTAGTACTACAAGAGGATATACACGCGAGATTGATCGAAACTATTTAATTTTTGGGAGGCCTTCATGGAAGACGAGATCTCTATTTCGTGGTCAGATATTACCGCATTCGTCAAAAAATATTTTGCGTTCATTGTTGTGATTACTATTCTTGCGGCTGGAGTGAGCTTCGGTGTAAGTAAATACTTTATTCCTGAGAAATTTCAGACGGAAGTATCTATGTATGTTGCTCCAAACGCCAATGAGCAGTCCCGTACGGCTTCACTGAGTGAACTGAATTACGCACAAGCCGTTGTCGATACCTATATCGAAATTCTACGAACGACTTCCTTTATGACAGATGTGATTACCGAGGCAAATCTCAACTACACTCCGGATCAACTCAGTAATATGATTTCGATGCAAGCACAGAACGGAACAGAAATTTTCCGTATTTCGGTCACGAGTACGAATCCGGATGAAGCCTTGTTGATTGCAAATACGATTGCTGAATTGGCCCCTGCAAAAATCATTGAAATCAAGGATGCCGATGCGGTCCGCGTCGTGGATCCGGCGCAAAGACCCGTTCAGCCTTCTAGTCCAAATGTTATGCGAAATACGGTACTTGGTCTCCTGGTAGGCTTACTCTTGGGTGTGGGTATTGCTTTTGCCATTGAGTTTCTGGATAACCGCGTAAAAAATGAACAAGATTTGACACGCTCCTATCCCTATCCGGTTCTGGGTGTTATTCCGAATAATAAGTGAGGTTAGAAATGTCTCTTTTCAGAAGGAAACAAAAGAAAGTTTATGCACCACATGTCAATATTTTGAGTAAAGAAACGGACTTTGCTACCCAAGAGGCTTTTAAGAAAATTCGTACGAATCTCATTTTTTCGACTGCCGGCGAAGGCTGTAAAAAAGTCGTTGTGACCAGCTCTGTCCCTAATGAAGGGAAAACAATGGTGAGCGCGAATTTGGCCATATCCTTAGCGCAAAAGGGTGAGCGTGTACTGCTGATTGATGGGGACCTGCACTCTCCGAGTGTTCATCGGTTCTTCAAGGCGAGTCAGATTCCCGGTCTGTCGGATACCTTGGTCGGGCTGAAGCAGATTAATGACGTCCTCATGCAGGTGGGGCAATTGACGCTTCATATTATTCCTGCCGGTACGATTCCACCGAATCCTGCTGAGCTCTTGAGCAGTAAAACGATGGAAAAGGTGTTGGAGCAACTCAGTTCCTATTATGACTACATCATTATCGACTCGACTCCGGTTAATATTGTTTCGGATGCCTTGAATTTGGCGGATCAAGTAAATGGCTATATCGTGGTTGCCCGGGAAAATGCGACGGAACATAAGGAACTGAAGCAAGCGCTTGAGTCTCTTGAGTTTGCGCATGCAAAGATACTGGGGATCGTTCTTAATGATTCGAAAGAAGAGCGAAGGAAAGAATACTCGTATGGCTATGGGTATGGTGAACATGTTCAGGCTGATGAATCGTAATGGCTTTCGTTGATATACATACGCATATTTTGCCGGGCTTCGATGATGGGGCAAAGGATCTCGAGGTGAGTCGTGCTCTATTGACGACTCTGGTGGAACAAGGTGTGGGGACAGTTGTAGCTACCCCTCATTTCTACCCGAACCGTGAAGATCTGGGTACTTTTGTGAGACGTCGGCAAATTGCCGTGGATAAATTGCTGAGCCTTGAAGGGATGTCTGTGTATCGTGGAGCTGCGGATCGTGCTGGGGTTGGAGCTGGAGCTGGGGCTGGGGCTTCCCTGGTGCGCTATTCACCGGTGGGGCTGAGCTCGGCTGGGCAAGATACTCCTGAAGTGGGGCTTGCTGTTGATGAGTTTGCGGCTGATGAGTTACCTGCCGTTGAAAAGCCAACTTCTGGACAACAGTCCATTTCGAGGGAGCAATCCATTGTTATTTATCTCGGAGCGGAAGTTGCTTTGTCTTCGGTATTGCTTCGGTATGAGACTCTGGAGCCTCTCCAGATTGGCCGTAACCGGCATATCTTGATTGAGATGCCCTTCTCGGAGAGATGGAGTAGCGATACGTTCCAGCTCCTTGAACAGATTGTCTATAAACATCACTTGAGACCAATCATCGCGCATATTGAGCGCTATCCCGCCACAAAGAACGGGCAAGATACGTCAAGCATCCAGACACTTGTAGATATTGGTTGCTTGATCCAAATGAATGTGAGTTCGCTCCAAGATTTCCGCGAGCGATATTATTGTAAAAATTTGCTCAAGGGTGGCTGGATTAATCTCTTGGGTTCGGATTGTCATAACATGGTGAAACGTCCGCCGCGATTCGACCTCTATAATAAATACGCCCCGAAGTGGGGCATAAATGAGCATTCTTTCAAAATTAGTTTCGAATAGATTCGCTGTTGCTGAATTATTTCAAGACACTTCTCATGAAATTTGACTCAACGGAACTGTCACCGCAAAATTCACTACATAAGTTTATTTTTAAACTTATGTAGTGAGATTCGTGTAGTGATATTCGCCTCTCCTACTCGGTGCCTTCGCCTTCGTAGGACCGGTGGGCTCGAAACCAGCGTTCCATGTGGGGGTAGAGGGCTTTGAGAATGATGGCTGTGAGGATTCCTGTCACGATACCGGTGATGGCAAGCGGGGCGATTAGGAGCCAGACACTAACCCTTGCGTATAAGGCGTAGGCGATGATTTGGCCGATGTTATGGGACATGCCGCCCGCGGCGGAGAGCAAGAGTAAGGAGACTTTTTTACGTGATCCTTTCCAGAGCAGGACTTCGACGAGAAGTGCCAAGAGGCCGCCTGAGAGGCTCAGTAAGAGTGAGACGGGGCCTCGCATGAAGAAGACGAAGATACTCTTCGTTACTGTAATGGCTAGGGCGTCTGCAGGTGTTAGGAAGACGAGCGAAAACAAGACCACGATATTCGCAAGGCCTAGAGACATGCCGGGAACACCGGGAAAGGGACTCGGCAAGCTGTGGTCCAGTGCGCTGAGTAAAAAGGACAGCGCAATCAGGATCGCTCGCAGAACCATCATTGTGATGTGCTGGTGCGACGTTCTCTTCTTCGGCGGAGCTACTTTTGACTTATTTAGTTCATTCTTCATCTCGAGTTCATTCTTCATCTGTTAATTTCTACTGTTAATTTCTAAGCTGGTGAGGCCATTGAAGTCGTCCTTCATCCGTTGATTATCCGTTGATTATCCGTTGATTCCAAAGCCGGTGGGGCCATTGGCGTCCCCGATCTTCACGATCACGTGGTTGGGCAGGCAGGCAATGCTCTGGCCGTCCATGGATACTGCACCGGTGTTTACACATATTTTATCAGGACAATTGGATTCTGTAATCCTGATCTTGCGGTCTTCTGTTGTTTCAATGGTCATCTCGATGTTCGGGAAATCGGTGACTTCCAGATGCCAAGTTCGGGCGGTGCCATCTAGGGCTACCTTCTCTACCAGGTCATTGTCGTGGTAGATCCAAGCATATTTGAGGTCTGTGTCAGGGTTTATGGCGGGTGAAATCACGTATGACCACAGGGCCCAGAGCCCTAGTGCCGCTAGGGCAATGACGATGATGAGAATATCCCGCCTTGAAGCCAGGGCGGGACTCTTCTGATTGTTCTTAGACATGGTACCTGCTTACTTTACGCTCCGGTCTGGACTCCCGCGGGGATTCCGGCAGGATAGAGAGACAGGATGCAGTCGTGGGGGCAAACTTCCTGGCATTTGCCGCAGTTCGTGCATCTCGGATAGTCGATAACCGCACGGTCATTCACCATACTGATGCACTGCTCAGGACAAATCTTGACGCAGCGTTTGCAGGCAATACAGGATACCTGGCAAACCTTGTTGGCCACGGCTGCTTTGTCTTCGTTATGACATAGTACCATAGACTCGGCTTGTTCCATAGGCAGAAGCTCTATGATCTTCTTGGGGCACGTGTTGATACACATCATGCACGAGGTACAGGCTGCAGGATTGACTACGGCGACACCGTTGATCACATGGATGGCATCGTATTGGCAGACTTCAACACAGTCTCCGTAACCCAGGCAGCCGAAACGGCAAGTTTCGTCGCCACCTTCCATTTGGGAAACGGCTGAACAGGTGGAGATGCCGATATAGTCGGCGCGTTTTTGGGTTACATCGCGGCTGCCTTGGCACATGACCATGGCGGTCGTGGGTTTTATTTCGCCAACTTCTGTGCCTAGGTAGGCGGCTACGTTGGTGGCGGTTTCTTTGCCGCCAGGTTTGCAGAGGTTGGTTAATGGTTCTGTGCCGTCCGCGAGTGCGGCGGCATAGCCATCGCAGGAAGTGTGACCGCAGGCACCGCAGTTGGCACCCGGCAGGAGCTCACGGAGTTCTTCTTGTTTCCGGTCGACCGGAACGGCCATAATTTTGGAAAAAACAGCCAGGATCACACCGAGTATCAGCCCGGTTCCTCCGGTAAGGACTGTGGCGAATAATACATCACCCATTTCGTTTCCTCCTTACTTAAATAGATTGTCAGCGACTCCGACGAAGCCCTGGAACGACATGGACGTAAGACCTGCGGCCACTAGGGTAACCGGAAGGCCTTGGAAGAATTTCGGGATCGGAGACTCGTCAATGCGGGAACGGATGCCGCTGAACATGAACATGGCGAGCATGAAACCCAGACCGCCGCCGGCGGCATTGACCAGGGATTCTGCGAAGCCATAGCCGACATCCGCATTCACAACGACTGCGCCGAGGACGATACAGTTGGTTGTGATGAGCGGGAGATAGATGCCAAGCGCGTTGTAGAGTGGTTTGACATACTTTTTCAGGAATGTTTCCACCAGCTGCACCAGCGCGGCAATGACCAGAATGAAGACCAAGGTCTGCAGGTAGGCCAGACCATTTGGCACTAATAGAAAATTGTTGATGGGCCAGGTGGCTGCTGCGGCCATGACCATAACGAATACGACGGCGACACTCATGCCCATTGCGGTGTCGAGTTTCTTTGAAACACCGAGGAAGGGGCAAATGCCTAAATATTGGACGAAAACGTAGTTTTCGACAAGGATGGCTACAAAGAGAATACTTAAGAGATTCATGCGTTCGCCTCATCTTTCTTCGCATCAGCCTGCGCTTGCTCGATCGCATGGCACCGACCTACAGAAGGACAGCCTTCGCAGTTTAAGCCGGCTTTGGCCATACCCTTCCCTTCTGCCCAGCGATTCCAGACTGCCATGAGGATACCCAGAACGATGAAACCACCGGCGGGAGCGGTCAGGAGGCCGACTGTGATGCTGCCTGCGGGGATGATCTGCACACCGAAGAGCGAACCGTTGCCGATGAATTCGCGGATGATGGAAATGCTCATCAGTGCAATGAGGTAGCCTAGACCCATGCCTAGACCATCAACTGCTGATGCCAAGACGGTGTTCTTGTTGGCGAATGCTTCTGCTCTGCCCAGGATGATGCAGTTGACCACGATCAGGGGCAGGTAGATGCCGAGCATGTCGTAAATAGTCGGAACAAAGGCTTGCAAGACCATCTGAACAATCGAGACGAAACCCGCGATGACCACGACATACGCCGGGATACGCACCTGATCGGGGATCACCTTGCGGAGTGCAGAGATAGAGATATTCGACAGAACCAAAACGACGATAACGGACACGCCCATTCCTAGGGCACTGGTCATACTGGTCGACATGGCGAGTGAAGAACACATCCCTAAGACCAGGCGGAAAATCGGGTTCTCCTTGACGATTCCTCTCGTGAAGACTTCTTTATAATTTGTTTGTGATTTTGCCATTAGTTTGCACCTCCGCTCACCGCAGCAAATTGTTGAAGCGCGAGATTGACTGCGTCAATGTACGCTTCGCTGGAGACAGTCGCTTGAGAGATGATATCAACGGTGGACGCGTCGCCCGAAACACCGATAAAGGTCTGACGGAAAGCATCCTCGCCGACTTGCATCCCGATTCCCGGCGTCTCATTCAAGTCGATCGGCGTAGTGCCGGTGATTTTGCCGGTGGCGTCGACGCCGACTTGAACTTTGAATGGCGTTTCTTTGTGATAGCCTACCGCTTCATTCTCGAAGATATACCCTACGACTGCACCGTCGGCATCTTGTGCCTCGTAGTACGTGAAGGCTGCGCCGTCGAGTGTTCCGGACATGGCCTCGGACAGCTGGCTGCTGCCGGGGACATTGGCCAGTTTGGGATCCTTCGGAGCTTCCACAGCAGAGAAGTATTTGAGTGCCAGGTTGACCGCTTCTTGATAGCCCTTGCTGGAGAACGTGGAGCCGCTGATCGCGTCAATCGAGGCGATCTCGCCTTGCTTCCCTACGAACTGTTGGGTGAAGGTTTCGTCATTGACCTTGTCACCGATTCCGGGGGTTTCCTTGTTATCGGTCATGACGGATCCGACAATGACTCCTTCTAGATCGAGCCCTACGGCGACCGTCATCTGTGGCCCTTCGTGAGTAACTGCAAAGCCGTCGGCTTTGGCCTCAATGACATAAGCTAAGACTGTGCCAGCTTCATCGAAGGCGTGGTAATAGGTGAACTCCGTGCCTTCATAGGTGCCGGTGACTGGTTCGGAGAGGGTCGCTGCACCGGGAACGGCTGCAAGCTTCGGATCTGCGCCGAGGGAACCGCCGGTGATCGTGGCAAACTGCTGCATACCCGCGTTGACGCTGTTGACGAAGGCGGCTGTCGTTACGGTCGCACCGCTGATGGCCAGAACTTCTGTGTCGGAAGCAGCTGTCTTGTTATATTTGATTTCGCCTGTACGGCCCTTGAACTGATCCAGGAAATCCGGTTCTTGAGCATTCATACCGTAACCGGGGGATTCTTTGAGTTCCAGAGGCTGCACACCGGTCAGTTTGCCTTCGGTGTCCACACCCATCATGACGATGACGGGACCGCCGTAGCCCGGTGTCTGGTTGGTGAAGATGTACCCCACCACGGTGCCGGAGGCATCGGTGCCTTCAAGATAGTCAAACGTTGTCCCATCTTGCTCGCCCTGCTTCTCTGTGAAGGTGGCCGCGGTCGGCAACACTTCTTGTCTGGCTGCCAGCTGTTTCTGGTCGCCCTGCTGCGCGATGATCGGCGCGGTGACCATATTGGTCAAGGCCAGAAGGAAGGCCGTGACGAGCGCGATGACCGTCAGGACGATCGCCGGCTGACCGATCGATTTGAAATTCGATTTAGTTTCGCTCATGCTTCAACCTCCTTCGGCTCGTTTTGGTTCTTCTTTTGTTTCTTGGCTTGGCCAAAGATCGGTGAACGAGTCCAGTTATCAATATGAACGGTGAGGATGTTCATGATGACGATGCTGTACGAGACGCCTTCCGGCAGACTTCCCCAGAAGCGGATCACACAGGTGATGAGACCCAGGCCGATTCCGAAGATGATCTTCCCTTTATTGGTTAATGGCGAGGTTGCATAGTCGGTTGCCATGAAGACTGCGCCGAAGAGTAGGCCGCCACCCAAAATCTGATAGAGCATAAAAGTGAAGTCGAAACCGCTGAAGAGCAAAGAAAGTACTGCGACGGTTCCTACATATGCTACTGGAATATGGGGTTTGATAACCCCGCGCACCCACATGTAGACGAAGCCGATAAGGATCGCCAGTGCGCAGGTCTCGCCTACTGCCATCGTGCCATGTGTGCCGATAAACATGTCCCAGAGACTGGGAATGCCTTCGAGTTGGCCTGCGCCGTTAGCCAGAATGGCCATCGGCGTGGCGCCGCTTGCTGCGTCGACTCCTGCTGTGGTGCTGGCTGCGCCTGCGCCGATCAAGGGATTGGACACGACGAAGCTCTTGGCAAAGGATACGACTAACATGAGTCTGGCGATCATGGCCGGGTTAACGAAGTTCTGCCCCAGTCCGCCGAAAATCTGCTTAGCGATAACGATTGCGCCAACGCCTCCCAGCATCAACTGCCAGATTGGGAATTCTGCCGGAACGTTGAGGGCCAGGATAATGCCCGTCACGACTGCCGACAGATCTGAAATGGTCATTTCGCGTTTCATTACCTTGCGGCTGACATATTCTGCTGCCACACAGGTTGCCGCGCTGATCACGACATTCAAAAGCACCCGCCAACCATACAGCACGGTTGCTGCAATGATGACTGGTACCAGAGCGATGATGACATCCAACATGATCTTGGATGTGTCGCTCTTGTCATGGAAGTGTGGGCTGCTGGCTAAGAGCAATACGGGAGATTTCTCTTGCTGTTTCACGGCTTGCTTCCCTGTCGCTTGTTTGCTTGTTGTGTCGCTTGTTTTTTCTGTGTTTGCTTGGTCTGCTGCGCTTGCTTGGTTTGCTGCGCTTGCTTGGTTTGCTGCGCTTGCTTGAAATGCTTGAATCGCTTGTGTAGCCGCCATCTTACTTCACCTCCAAAGCTCTAACCATCTTCTTCCCTTCACGGAAGTACTGGACGAGCTGAATGTGCGAAGGGCAGGCAAAAGCACAGCAACCGCACTCGATACAGGTGTTCACGCCCAAATCGCGGGTTTTCTCCGCGTTTCCGGCAGCAATAGAAGATTTCATTTCCGTTGGCGAAAGCAGCATCGGGCACACATCGATACACCGTCCGCAGCGAATACAGGCAATTTCAGGTTTGAGAATATAATCATCCTCAACCAGTGCCAGAATGGCGTTATTTTGCTTCAAAAAAGCAAAGTCCAAAGAGCTCAACGGTGTACCCATCATAGGTCCACCCATCAAAAGTAAGGTCGGCTCTTGTTTGAATCCGCCACAAAAATCTACGATATCCTTGAGACTTGTGCCGATCGGAATCTTCACATTCTTCGGCTCACGAATGGCGCCGCCGTCAACGGTAGCAATCTTATTCGTGAGCGGCCTGCCTTCTTTGAGGTAGATACCCAGCACGGTCAGTGTCGTGACGTTCATAACAATGCAACCCACATCGGCCGGCAATTTGCCAACCGGCACAACTCTTCCGGTAGCATTCTGAATCAAAACCTTCTCCGCACCCTTCGGGTACTCTGCAGGAACAACCATGACCTTAATACCACTAAGTCTGCTATCCCCTTCAATGTAGGCTACCAGGGCATCAATGGCTTCCGGCTTGTTATCCTCAACAACGATGACGCAGTTAGGAATTTCAATCCACTTCATCACACTGACGATTCCAGTGAAAATTTGATCGGTGTAGTAACGCATGACAATGTCGTCCGAAGTAATATACGGCTCACATTCCGCGCCATTTACCACCAAAGTGTCCACTTGACCGGGTTTAACATTCAGCTTGAAATGCGTCGGAAACCCCGCTCCGCCTAAGCCGACCAGCCCACTGTTTCTTACTGCGGCTAGGAAATCTTCTCGCGAATTAATTTCCGGCACTTTAAGCCCGGACCATTTCCGCATCTCACCGTCAGACTCAATTTCAATCGTCGTCATGAACGTGCCGTCAGCCGGGTTCGGTACTTGGTTAATCTTCTTCACGGTTCCAGATATCGAAGCATGAATCGGTGCGCTGATTGCGGCCTTCGAATCGCCGATCAACTGACCTACTTCGACCGTATCCCCTACACTGACCACAGGTTCACAAGGTGCACCCAAATGCATCTTCATCGGTATGCTGACTCTGGCCGGTGTTGGAAGTACTACATCACGTAATTCAGATGTGTTCTTGCGATGCTCTGCATGCACGCCGCCATGGTTCTTCTGAACCGGCATAATCGTGCCTCTCCTGAGCGATACACTCATTCTCTTCCTCCTGTTGATGAGCATTTCATTATCGCAAGGAATGAACCAGTTTACTTACCATTTCTGAGGCAAAAATCTGCACGATACGAATTTCGTATCAATTGTTCGCTTGAAAATAATAAAATACTTATTTTTTTTTACTATGTCATTATATCGATTGATTTACATTTTTTACAAGCTCTGCACGTGACTCAGGACATTAATTTACTGTTTGTGGCTAATTTCCAATATTCTGCAGTAGATTGTTGGGAAAACCCGTGCAAATTGAGTTGACTTTTTCAAAGTTTTGACTACATAAGTTTAAATTTAAACTTATGTAGCGAGTTCGTCGCCGGCGGAACGGTTTGGGCGGCGTATTGTTCCTACGGAGGGGCGATGGTTAATGAAGTTCTTGAGGGCGGAGCGGTTTCGGCAACGTATTTCTTCTGAATTTGTTCTTCGGAGCTTAGGGTAATTGTTATCTTATTTGCAAGTTGGTTCGGATCCGGATATTTGCGACATCGGATTGACAGACTCAGCACTTTATAAAGTATTTTCCTGTTTGTTTCGTGCTTATTACAGACCGTGTAGCCGCCGAGGTCAGCATTCATTCTATAACTTCTGTCCTCAAGTCAGTAATCATTCATTTGGCTGCAAAACAATTGTCAAGATCTTTTCTGTAAGATATTTTTTGTCGCAAAAATCCGGATCCGAACCAGATTGGAAATTTCTTTTGGTGTTTCTTGTGTTTCTCGTGTTTCGCGTTTGTGGAAGATGAATTTCGATGAGCTTCAGTAGTTAAGCCTATTGATTAATGCTGAAATACTGAAACTAGGTCACGAAAGAAGTGGCACTAGGAACCATAGGTCGTAATCTGGCGTTCCTTCACTCAACTACCCAGAACTACAACGAACGAGCACCAGAAACAATAAGCCGTAATCAGGCGTTCCTTCACAAAGAAGCTTTTCACGGTTTAGCTCCGCTCCACTCCCCTGCTTCGCCGTGCTTCGCTCGGGGAAAGCAGGCGACACTCAGAGAAGCACGGAAAACACAAATTAAGACAAAATGTAAACATCACAAATGTAAGGTATAACGGAAAAACTTTTATGTTACTATTATTCAGTCAAAAAGAAATTTTGCAGGAAGTTTCCTTACGTAATGCATAGACACCAGCATTCTGGTTCCTGCGAAGCTGCTGGATCCTACGAAGCAGCTGGTTCCTGCGAAGCAGCTGGTTCCTGCGAAGCAGCTGGTTCCTGCGAAGCAGAAAGATTCTGCCCGCTCTTCGTTGTCAGAGTTGTCAGAGTTGCCAGAGCTGTCAGTTAAGTCACCAAATCCACAAGAAGTGAGGTACGCATTTGTCTGAGATAAAAGCCAAGTTCAAAGAGGTAGTAGCCTCCGTCCTACCCGTCACGCTGATTGTAATTTTGCTGAATTTTACAATCACTCCCCTAGAAGCAGGGCAGCTGCCTCGCTTCATTATCGGCGCCATATTGGTAACCATCGGCCTAACCATATTCCTATTTGGGATAGACCAATCCATAGAACCGATCGGGCATGCGATGGGGGGGGCTTTGGCCAAATCCGGCAAATACCCCGTCGTCATCACCGTGACACTGATCCTGGGCTTCTTCATCTCATACGCCGAACCCGATTTGCACATCTTGGCGGGGCAGGTTGACACCGTCACGCAGGGACAATTTAACAAGACACTGATGGTAGTCGTTGTGTCCATCGGCATTGGCGTCATGATGACACTTGGTATTATACGCATCATCAAATCCGTGCCGCTCCGCTACGTTTTCACAGCCGCATATGCGCTGATTTTCATCTTGTCGATCTTCTCGCCGGCCGACTTCATTGCGATCGCCTTCGATGCATCCGGTGCCACGACCGGGGCGATCACAGTACCGTTTATGTTGGCCTTGGCAGGCGGGGTTGCAGCACTGAAAAAGGACCGCAAAACTGCGGAAATAGACTCCTTTGGCCTCGTGGGAATTGCCTCAACCGGAGCCATCCTGGGCGTGCTGATCACCGGCCTCATCATGGGAATCGACAAGTTGGACGGCCAGCTCCCGCCCGTGGTTCCGGATAACGGCAGCCTCCTGCAGGGTTATTTCGACCTTCTGCCCACGCTCGCTCGAGAGACGCTGCTCTCCCTCGCCCCAATTTTTCTCGCATATCTAGCATTTCAGGTGGTCGTCTTCCATCACCCGGCCAAAGCCGCCTGGTCCAACATCAAAGGCCTTATTATTACTTATATCGGCCTCATCCTATTCTTGCTCGGCGTGAACGGCGGATTCATGGATGTCGGCACTGAGCTGGGCGTGAAGTTGGTGGCCCTCGACAGCAAAATCCCCGTCCTGATTGTCGCCCTAATCCTGGGCCTGGTGACGGTGCTGGCCGAACCGGCTGTGCATGTGCTGACGCACCAAGTTGAAGATGTTACCGGTGGCTATGTCCGCAGAAACCTCGTGCTGGGCTTCCTCTCTGTCGCTGTCGGACTCGCAATCTTCATGTCCGTCCTCCGAATCCTTGTACCGGAAATTCAGCTCTGGATGTACCTTCTCCCCGGCTTCGGCATCTCAGTCATCCTGGCCTATTTCGTGCCGGAACTGTTTGTGGGCATGGCCTTTGACGCCGGCGGTGTTGCCTCCGGCCCAATGACGGCGACATTCTCGTTGGCTTTTGTTCAAGGAATTGCTGCACAAGTCCCAACAGCCGACGTGGTGACGGATGGGTTTGGTATGATCGCTATCGTTGCGATGATGCCGATCATTTCGATCCAATTGCTCGGTGCCCTCTACCAATTCAAAACCCGCCGCCAAACAAAAATGGTTGTTGCTACCGAAACAACCGAAACCGCTAGTCAAACTGGAATGACTATTGAAACGACTGAAACGACTATTGAAACGACGGAAACCGCAACGGCTGAACCCACTACCCAAACGACCGAAACACCTAAGACGGCCGAAACACCTAAGACGACCGAAACCACGAATGAGAAAGGGGAAATCAATGAGTAACAAGCTAGAGAAATGGCGCTTGCTGACATTGATCACCGACGCAGACAAGAGAGATCGTGTCGAACAAATTATGGATAAGCACGCCCCGCTTGCCTACTTCAGTGTGCGAGGCAAAGGCACAACATCCCGCAGTTGGCTTCGCCAGTTAGGCATCAGAGAATCTGCCAAAACCCAATTCGAATTCCTGCTCACCGAAACCAAAGAAGCCGAACTTATGCAGGCTTTCGCCGACGGCCTTCACCTGGGTCAACCAGGCCACGGCATCACTTTCAGCACAACCGTGCTCTTCCACCTTAGCGCCTTCAGCAAACTAAATCGTGAAGAGCTGCAGAATTTTTGTCAATCAATCTGCGCAGTCCCTCCGGAGGAAAATACTATGTACAAAAAAGTTACTGTAATCGTCGACCTCGGTTTAGGTGACGATGTCATCGAAGTTGCACGTGATGCGGGGGCCAAAGGCGGCACCATCCTCCATGGTCAGGGTTCAGCTACTTCTGAACATGAACACATCTTCGGCATCAACATTGTCCCTGAAAAAGAAATGGTCATCATGCTGATGCAAAACGAAATCGTCGAACAAGTGGTCTCTGCCATTAACGACCGCTTCAAACTCGACGGCATGGGCAACGGCATCCTCTACATCGAGGCCATCGAATCCACCCGCGGCCTCGTCGAAGACCACATCAAGAGCTGGTAAGTTCTTGAGTGTTATAGCAAGTTTCCCTGATCATTCCAGTTTGCCGTTCATTCGAGTTTGCTGTTTAAAGGTGTGTAATAGAGTCAATGTGAATGAACGCCTGATTGCGACTTATGGTTCCTTGTACCGCTTCGTTGTTGTTGGAGTTTTAGTATTTGTGAACTGTAAAAGTTTTACGGTGGCGATTAGCGGCTTTACATATCTTATAATATATTGTGATATCTTATTAACGCAATTTATTTGGCAAATATTTTTAGATAGTATATTAATTGAGCCTTTCCGGCAAAATTGAAAGAAATGTGCAGAGTGGATTAATATAACTATTTGTTTGTTCTGCATAATATCTAACATGTAATGATCGTTTGTCTAAACAGTCTATTTCAACACCAACCAAGTCAAATCAATTTCTCTCTACACCCGCAACGCCAAAAAGCATTTCCAATCTGGTTCGGATCCGGAAACTTGCGACATAAGAAGGGTATTCACTTCATTGTGAGGAGGCTTTTCCTGCTAAAGAGGTCTTCATACCTGACAATATCATGCTAATGTCAGTATCCATTCAATAATTTCTGCTGTAAGGTCAGAAAACATTCAGTTTTTCGAATAACTGGAGGGAGCGGAAGGAGAAACCCTCTATACCAAAATTGTTTGTCGCAATAATCCGGATCTCGACCAATCTGAAAATAGCATAACAATTACTCTAAAGCCAGAGGAACTTAATTCGAAACAATACGTCGCCAAAACCGCTCCGCCACCAAGAACTAAACCACCAACGAACGCTTGTAGGAACAATACGTCGCCAAAACCGCTCCGCCATCAAGAACTCGCAACCCTCACGCGCTACATATGTTTAAAAATAAACTTATGTAGTCAAAATAGCTCCGCCACCAAAACACAAACAGAATACAAGAGTGGTCCGCACCAACTAACATTCGTAGCTGGTGCGAACCACTCAAAATAATTTCTTAATTCCGTGCTAAGCCCTTAACCACAGTAGTAATTCATCACTACTCACTCCAGCCAGCCTCACTTGCTACTCACATGCTTTACTTACTACTCACACCGGCCACTCATATCGGATCACCGGCTGGCGGGCTGCCTTGACTTCGTCGGGGCGCCTGACCGGGCAAGTGTACGGTGCCCCGTGGATGTAGTCGGGGTCGGAGTGGGCTTTGGCCCAAAGATCAAGGAAAGCATCTGCCACCTGATCCAGAGTCTCCTTCGTCTCTGTTTCAGTGGGCTCAATCATCAGTGCCTCAGGAACAGTCATTGGGAAGTACATGGTGGGCGGGTGCATTCCGTAGTCGATGAAGCCTTTGGCCACATCAAGAGCGGAAACACCAGTCTCTTTCTTGAGTTTCTCAAGCGAGAGGACAAACTCATGCATGCAAAGGCCGGAATGAGCAACGTCGTATGTGTCTTCGAGACGCGACTTCAGGTAATTTGCGTTGAGAACAGCATTGCGAGCGGCTTCGGGAATGCCTTTCTTCCCCAGCGTCATTAGATACGTCAAGGCACGCACCACTACCAGGAAATTTCCGTGGAAGGAACGCATGCGGCCAATGCTTTGCGGGGAGCTTTCGCGTGTCAGTGCACCGCTGGCTTGCGCTCCGCCCACCTGTGCACCGCTGGCTTGCGCTCCGCCCGGCCGTTCTCCGCCCGCCTGTGCACCGGCGCTCGACGAACCCGACGCACCTCCTGCAACAGCCCCCTCACGAACCACCGACCCATTCGGCAAGAACGGGCGAAGCACAGACCCAACGCCCGTCGCACCGGAACCCGGTCCACCGCCGCCATGTGGCGTGGAGAAAGTCTTATGCAAATTCAGGTGAATCGTATCGAAACCCATATCCCCCGGCCTGACTGTGCCCATAATGGCGTTCAAGTTCGCGCCGTCGTAGTAACAGAGGCCACCAGCCTCATGAACAATGGAAGTCATTTCCAAAACATTCGAATTGAAAACACCCTCCGTATTAGGATTAGTCAGCATCAGACCAGCCGTGCGGTCGTCAGCTTCGCGGCGCAAGATCTCGAGGTCCATCTCGCCGTTTTCGTCATCCGGAATACTGACAATCGTAAACCCTGCCATAGCCGCCGAAGCCGGATTCGTACCATGGGCAGCATCCGGCACGAAAATGCGAGTTCTCTTCGTATCTCCTCGCGACTCATGATATTTCTTAATCATCAAAAGACCGGTAAACTCACCATGCGAACCAGCCGCAGGTTGGAATGTAAACTGTTCCATCCCGCAAATTTCATTCAAATACTGCGAAGCCAATTCGTAAACTTCCAGTGCCCCTTGGCACGTCTCCTCTTCCTGCAGAGGATGAAGTCCCGCAAACCCCGGCCAAGCTGCCACAATCTCATTAATCTGCGGGTTGTATTTCATCGTACAAGAACCCAAAAGATAAATCCCGTTATTAATGCCATGCGTACGACGCTCAAGCGCAGAATAATGGCGATCCACTTCAATTTCGGAGACCTCAGGTAACCTGGCCTCCTTCTCGCGAAGCGCCACCCCCTGCAACGAGTAAGCAGGCACATCCAATTCCGGCAACGTAAACGCCCGACGCCCGGGAGCACCGTTTTCAAAGATCAATTTCATAGCGCGCCCTCCTTTCGGATCTCAGCCAGGAGCCCAACCAAGCGATCCATTTCATCTTTCGTATTGCATTCCGTAGCGCACCAGAGCAGCCCCGTTTGAGCACCATCACTCTGAGGATTATGGCTTTGGCCAAAGCCGCCCCCCACAACCTCACCACCACCAGCAACCTCAGCGCCACTCGGTAGGTCGATCACCAGCGGACCCAGGATGCCAGAAGCCGCCAAACGACGGTTCAGGTCGGCAGCCGGCACCGGTGAAATCGTCACAAACTCGTGGAAGAATTCGCCACTGAAAACCGGCGCAAAACCAATCTCAGCAAGACGGGAGTGGAGGTAGTGGGCTTTGGCCGTGCAAGAAGAAGCCGTTTCCTGAAGCCCTTTCTTGCCCAAATCCGCCATATACACCGTGGTTGTCAAGGCACAAAGCGCCTGATTCGTACATATATTAGAAGTGGCCTTTTCGCGGCGAATATGCTGCTCACGTGTCTGCAAAGTCAACACAAACGAACGCTTGCCATCCAGATCCGTCGTCTCACCGACGATGCGGCCCGGCATTTTGCGTAACAATTTCTCTTTACACGCCATCAAACCAACGTACGGGCCGCCGAAACTCAGCGGCAAACCCAGCGGCTGGCCTTCGGCCACCGCAATATCCGCATCCGCCTCACCAGCACTCTGCAGGATAGCCGCGGCAATGGGGTTCACACCGAGGACGAAGAGGGCTTTGGCCTCATGAATCACCTTCGCCTGCTCCGCCGAATCCTCAATCAACCCGAAAAAGTTGACCTGCGGAATGAACACACCCGCCGTCGGCTCCTGAAGCAACTCGCGCAACGCAGCCATGTCCGTACGGCCGTCCTTCACCGGGATCAACACCGGCTCCGTCCCCTGCCCAAAAGCATACGTCCGACAAACCTCAATATAGTTGGGATCAGATGCCGCCGAAATCAGCGTGCGCGTCACCTTACGATCGCGCGTCATGTGGAGAGCCTCCGCAGCCGCCGTCGCCCCATCATAGAGCGAGGCATTCGCGCACGGCAGCCCCATCAGCTCCGAAACCTCAGTCTGAAACTCAAAAATAATCTGCAAAATCCCCTGACTCATCTCCGCCTGGTATGGCGTGTACGCGGTCAGGAACGACTCCTTCTGCGGAATCTTGCGCACAATCGCCGGAATGTAGTGGTTGTATGCGCCGGCTCCGCGGTAAATTTCGCGGAACACCACATTTTTCGCGGCCAAAGCCGCCATCTTCCTCTCCGTTTCCTGCTCCGACATTCCTTCAGGAATTTGGAGTTCCGTCAGGCGAACGGAAGCAGGAATATCCCGATAAATATCTTCAATGCGCTCGAGCCCGATTGCCTTCAGCATCTCGCGCCGAGTCGCCATTTCACTCGGTACATAACTTGCCATAGTTCCTCCTGTGTCGCGGTCTCTGCTTGTGGGCTGCCGCTTTGCTTGTGGGTGCCGCTTTGCTTGTGGGGTGCCGCTCTGCCTGTGGGATGCCTCTCGCTGGCGGTCAAATGGACAGCCTGCCAGACGGTCGATCGACCCACACCTCAAAGCGTCGTTGTCAATACGCCCACGCCTCAAAGCGTCGCGACATACTCCTCGTAGCCATCCGCATCCAGAAGATCTTCACGGTCAGTCACGTCATTGACCTTAATAATCCAAGCTTCGTAAGGTTGGTCGTTCAGCAGCGCCGGATTCTCCTCCAGCTCATCATTCACCGCAGTCACGACGCCCGTCACAGGGCTGATGATTTCGGAAACCGCCTTCACAGACTCAGCCTCCGCGATCGTCTCGCCCACTTCCGCATCATCATCCACATCAGGCAGGTCAACAAAAACAACCCCACCCATCTGCTCCGCCGCATAATGCGTAATTCCGATCACGCAAGTGCCGTCTTCCTGCTCCAAGACCCATTCATGTGATTTGCTGTACAGCAAATTTCCGGGATATTCCATAACAATTCCTCCTATTTTGCAGCCTTGTAAAAAGGCAGTTCCACAACTTCCATCTTGATCATCCGTTTGCGTACTTGAACATCAACAATTGTGCCAACCTCAACTATAGCAGTTTTGGCCAAAGCCATCGCAACCGCCCTCTCCAAGTAAGGCGCATAGGTACCTGAAGTCGTCTGCCCAACTTCTTCTCCATTGAAGAAAATCGGACAATGTTCTCTGGCAATGCCTTTATCAATCGCCACCAGCCCAACCCTCCGGCGCTTCAGCGGCAAGCTCGCCTGTATGGCATCTCGCCCCACAAAATCCTTATCCAACTTCACAGCAAAATCCAGTGCCGCCTCCAGCGGATTCACCGTCTCATCCATTTCGTGACCATAGAGCGGCATCCCCGCCTCCAGCCTCAGCGTGTCACGTGCCCCAAGTCCTGCAGGCACCACCAGCGCTTCACCATTCTCATCCGTCAAACCAAGAAGCGCATTCCACACCGTCTTCAAATCTTCCGGACTTCTCAGGAAAATCTCAAACCCATATTCCCCAGTATACCCAGTCCTGGCCACCCGACAAACCACACCTGCCACACGAACCTGATCACTAAACGAATAATTCTTAACCGGCAATACGCCATCGCTGATGAGGGCGAGGGCTTTGGCCGAAAGAGGCCCCTGCAATGCCAAAAGCCCTGTCTCCTCCGACTGATCCTCAATCACAACATCTTCTGCAAGACCTTCGGGTCGATCCGCTGCCGGGCCCTCGGATTGAGCATCTGCTGGATCCTCGGATCGATCCTTTGTGAGATGTGAATTGAGCCACGCCCAATCCTTCTCGCGGTTGGCAGCGTTGACCACCAGCAGAAACTCCTGATCCGAAATACAGTACACGATCAGGTCATCGAGGCAGCCACCCAACTCATTACACATCACAGAGTAGCGCACCCGACCTGGCTTCAGGCTGTCAAAAGAATTCGTCAACACTCGGTTCAGCCACGCTCTGGCACCCGTCCCGGTGAGCAGAAATTCGCCCATATGTGAGACATCGAACAGCCCGGCTCGCTTCCTTACCGCCATATGCTCCGCCGCGAGCCCCGTCTTGTACTCAATCGGTAGGTCGTACCCGGCAAATTCCACCATCTTGCCACCTGCTGCTAAATGCAGCTCGTAGCCCCAAGTCCTCTTCGCCATCACCCACTCCTTTTCCAGGCCCGCTGGCCTTCGTGTCGGCCTCTGCCGGCCTTCGCTTGTCTTCGCTCGTCTTCGCTTGTCTTCGTTTGTTTTCGCTTGCCTTCGTTTGTCTATGATAATCTATGCTGATCTCTGCTAGCCGATTTCAGCCGCCTTATATATCATCTTCATGATACGAAAAAAGCCCTCTCTTAACAAGTGCAACAATTAGACGAAATTATATGAAATAATACTAATTTACGAGCATTCTTTAGATCTTCGTAATAATCAGTTCTTCATTCTCGAAGGTGCGGTTTTGGCGGCGTATGGTTCCTAGCACTAGTTCTCCGGTGTCGAGGAGATTTGGGAAGGTGCGGTTTTGTCGACGTATGGTTCCTAGTACTGGTTCTCCAGTTTCGAGCAGATTGCGGAAGGTGCGGTTTTGGCGACGTATTCTTTCTAATTTTGTTCCTCTGGCATTAAAGTAATTGTCATGCTATTTCCAGATTGGTCGAGATCCGGATTCTTGCGACAGACATTTGTGGTATGGAGGATCCCTCCTTCGAGTTATTTGAACAACTGAATGTTTCCTGACCTGAAAACAGAAATTATTGAATGAATAGTGACATTAGCAAAATATTGTCAGCTGTGAGCGCCTCTTTAACAGATAAAGCATCCTCACAACGAAGAGAAAACCCCTCTGATGTCGCAAGTTTCCGGATCCGGGCCAAACTGGAAAAAATTTTTGGTTTTGTTGGTGTGGAAGTAGATGTTTAGACAAACTAATCTGGCAATCTCACACGTTATATAAAATATATCTATAATTACAAAGGTTCAATTTGTGACATGACCGTTTTATTAATAAGTTAATAAGTCGGATAAATACTTTAACAGAGCTTATTATGATAATTAGCCAATATACGTTCTTTTCTAGCTTTTTTAGTGTTGTGGAACAGAAAGATAGCTGGACTTGGCGCAATTAGTTGATTCAGGCGCACCTTCTGTCGAAGAAGCTCTTGAGTGTAGGGCGAAGTTGATCCAGAAGCAATAGGTGGAATCAAGCGTTCCTTCAAACACCACACTTAAACACTTACGAACCAGAACTAGGAACCATAAGTCGCAAGCGAGCGTTCCTTCAGAAAAAAGCAGAATCGATACGCTAAATAACAAGTTGGCTTGCACATAACTTTAAATTTGAAGATATGTGCAATGTATCAACGTATGTATGTTTCCAGCCACAATGTCGCGGACAACTCGTCGCCAACCTGCCGACAACTCATCGCCAACACACTGACAACTCGACGCCAACACACCGACAACTCGTCGCCAACACACCGACAACTCGTCGCCAACCCGCCGACAACTCGTCGCCAACCCGCCGCCAACCCGCCAACCTCAAATAATATCGCGCTTGCCGAAGCCCTCGCCGGTGACTTCTTTTGCGTCAAGCACGATGACAAAAGCCGCCGGGTCAATCAAATGAATCGCCTTTTTAAGGTCAGGAATTTCGCGATTCTCCAGAACGACAAGCAGCACATCTTTACGCTCGCCAGTGTAAATACCACGTCCTTCTAGGAAAGTCCCGCCACGATCAAGCTCTTTGATGATAATCTCAGCAATTTCCTCGCTTTTGTCAGAAATCACGAGGCAAGCCTGCGAATAGTGGTTACCCACAAGCACAAGGTCAATCATTCGCCCACTCAGATAAAGGGCAATAAATGCATACAGCGCATTGACGATATTAGGCGACGAGCCAAAAGCTGAAACCACCACCGACGCCGACACCACAACGACATCAAAAGCAAAAAGAAACTGACCCACAGTCAGGTTGTGTATATGTTTGGTAGCAATAATCGCCAAGATGTCCGATCCACCAGTCGTATAGTGGCCACGGAAAATCAGGCCGAGCCCGATCCCAAAGGCCACGCCACCCGAAATGGCAAACACGAGGCCGTCGGGTTTGGTCTCAAGCGGGGCGACGATTCTTTGGTACCAGTCGCCCATGAATCGTTCGGTTAAGTCGATCATAAACGAGTAAACAACTGTCCCAATGATCGAGCGATACACCATGCGAAACCCGAAATACTTCCAACCGAGCAACAAAATCGGGATATTCAAAATGAGCGACAACGTACCCAAGGAGAGGAAGTCGCCGCTCCCCGTCATCAAGTAAATGATGGTAGCAATACCGGAAACGCCCCCCATCGAAATGTTCAGCGGAATATACACAATCGAGATTGCGGATGCACAAATGAAACTTCCCACCACTAAGAGCAGGAAGTTCAGCAGTTCATCCCGAAAATTAAAATGCTCCCACAAAGGGATATTGCCGATAAACTCCGGTTTTCTGTCGCGTTTATCTTCGGCCATAGGGGTCTTTCCTTCTACATTGCGATCATCGCATACTCCGCGTACATCTCATTAGGCTTGAGGCTTGCCGGTGGCTGCTACTCACCGGGCAGCCACAACATTCCAAGTCATCTACTTCTCAAGCCATCAACTTCTCAAGTCATCATTTCTCGAGGCCAAAGTAGCGCAAAGCATTGTTGAGGCAGATGTTCTGCACCATAGTACCCAGGAATTCCAGGTCATTCGGGTACATGCCGCGCTCCACCCAGCCACCAATAATATTACAGAGGATGCGACGGAAATATTCATGCCGCGGATAAGAGAGCAAGCTTCGCGAATCCGTCAGCATACCAATGAAAGTACCCAGCACGCCATGATTCGCCAGCGTGCGAATCTGTTTTTCCATGCCATCGATATTGTCCAGCATCCACCAAGCCGTGCCGAGCTGGAGCTTACCAAACGTCGGCCCCTCTTGGAAATTTCCCATCGCCGAGGCCATCACCTGCATGTCACCGTCATTCATGGTGAAGAGGACGACTTTCGGCAGATCAGAGGTCACATCCAGCGCATTCAGCAGGCTGTTCAGCGACGCGCCGATCATTTCGTCCGAGACCGAATCGAAGCCCGTATCCGCACCCAGCGACGCAAATTGGCGTTTATTGTTGTTGCGGAGAACCTGAATGTGGATCTCCATAACCCAATCGCGTTTGTGGTATTCCTTGCCAAGGAAAATCAGCATTGCAGTCTGATACGCCGCCAACTCATCCGGGGAGATGGGCTCGTTGCGGAGGGCTTTGGCCAAAATCGCATCCACCTCCTCATCCGAAGCTTCGCGATAGTAGATGTTCTTGATGCCATGGTCGGAGGCGCGGCAGTTGTGCTTGGCGAAATGATCAATCCGCTTCGTCAGCACTTCCTTGAGCTGGCCAAAGCCGCCTATCTCCACCCCTTCTGATGCGCCCAAACGCTTGATCTGCGCAGGGAAGTCTGCGGCATCAATCGCAAGATATTTGTCGGGACGGAATGCCGGATAAACCAGCGGCTTGAAACTCTCATCAGCGGCCAATTTCTCATGCCACTCCAATGTATCGGCCGGATCATCGGTCGTAAACACGCCATAAACGTTGCTTTGCGTAATCAGGCCGCGCGGATAATTCTTCTCATCTGCCAGCTGCTTGGAAGCCTTATCAAAAATCTCATCCGCATTCTCCGGCGTTAGGGGCTCAGTAATCCCGAAGAAGCGCTGCAACTCAAGATGCGACCAGTGATAAAGCGGGTTGCCAATCGCATTCTGCAAGGCAAAAGCATACGCCTTAAACTTCTCTTTATAAGGCTTGTCTCCCGTAATATACGCTTCATCAACACCTGCCGCGCGCATGATGCGCCACTTGTAATGATCGCCGGCAAGCCAAGCTTCACCAATATCCTGTAGGGGTTTGTTCTCATAAATCTGCTGTGGCGAAAGGTGGCAGTGGAAATCCAAAATCGGCATCTCAGCTGCGTAATCGTGGTACAGTTTCTTCGCTGTTTCTGTCTCCAAGAGAAAATCCTTGCCCATAAATTCCTGCATAAACGGCCTCCTAATGATTGGTATAATGTCACCAATAGTTTTGCACGAACTATTTTCATTAATAGTTTTGCTCTAACTAATGGCACCAATAGTTTTGCTCTAACTATTGTACCAAATTGATACCCCAGTGAGGAATTTTGTTTCCCTTTCGCAAATCACGACACGGAGGCCTACATATGGAAGAACCACAGAAAAACCCGCAGAAGACATCGCAGGAAAACTCGCAGAAAAAAAACTTGCCATTGAAAGAGAGACCCATTCTCGTCGTCATGGCAGCTGGAATGGGCAGCCGCTACGGAGGGCTCAAACAAATGGACCCGATCGGTCCCTCAGGCGAAGTCATTGTCGACTATTCTGTTTGGGACGCCTGGCGTGCCGGATTTCATAAGATTGTCTTCATTATCAAGAAAGAAATTGCCCACGATTTCCGTGAAAAAGTTGGCAAAAACATCGAGCGCGTGATGGACGTCCACTACGCCTACCAAGAAATCACGAATCTCCCCGCCGGCTATTCCGTCCCCGAAGGGCGTGTAAAACCTTGGGGCACAGCCCACGCCATCCTTTCTGCAGCCGACCAAATCGACGCCCCCTTCGCCGTCATCAATGCCGACGACTACTATGGCTTAGATGCCTTCCAATTAATATATGACTATCTCGTTGAAAATAGCTACGAGAAGACTCTCCCCTACAACTGTGCAATGGTCGGCTTTCAGTTGGGAAACACAGTGACGGAGAATGGTCATGTTGCCCGCGGCGTCACCTCCGTCGACGAGAACGGACACTTGACTTCAATTGTCGAGCATACGCGTATCGAGACGTACCCCAGCGGCATTCACTCCAGTTTCGACAACGGCAAGACCTGGACAGACTTGCCTTTTGAAACAACAGTATCCATGAACTTGTGGGGCTTCCCTCAGAGAGTTGTAGGCGAAATCAAAGACGGCTTCCCCACCTTCCTAGATCGGGCTTTGGCCGAAAACCCCTTGAAAGCCGAATACTTCCTCCCCGACGTCGTCAGTTCTTTACTTGAACAAGGCAAAGCCAACGTCCAAGTCCTGACCTCCACCGAAAAATGGTACGGCGTCACCTACCAAGAAGACAAACCCGCCGTCATCGCCGCCATCAACCATCTTGTGGATGAAGAAATCTATCCACCTCGCCTCTGGCCCAGAGTTTAGCACTGCATTCGAGTCACTACATAAGTTTAATTTTAAACTTATGTAGTGATTTTTAGGGGCGGAGCGGTTTGGGCAGCGTATTGTTCCTTGCCTTTGTTCATCGAGGAGCTACAGATTGATGGCGGAGCGGTTTGGGCAGCGTATTTCTTCTACATGAGTTTCGTTGGTATTTATTTTGATGGCGGAACGGTTTAGACACCGTATTCTCCCCGTATTCGTTCCGTTTGGTTTAGGGTAATTGTTATATTGTTTCCAGTTTGGTCCAGATCCGGTATCTTGCGACAGTTGAGTGGCTGGTGCTAGGCTCTGAGAAGACTTTTTGCCCTGATGCTGCGCTCATAACGAACAGAGTTACTCATCATGTCAGTATTCATTCATTAATTCCTGCCTGGAAGTCAATAATCATTCAGACGACACATAAACCGAAGTCACGATCCTGCCTGAAAAAAATCTTTGTCGCAAGAATCCGGATCCTAGCCAGTTTCGAAAATCCTTTTGCCTCATAGACGCAGAATCCGAGAAAATCCCTCTGAAATCTGACGTGAGGCGTAATATTTCCGTAATATAGATAGTTGGATAAATCCATTTTGGTTTGCTTTGAAAGAAATTTTCTATGCAATAATTTATGTATTAGTACATGCTCTATTACCTACTTCATTTTGATTGACCTAAACGACAGTTTTCATCATTTTTGTTGCTTATCTAAAGAACAAGTTGTGATTACAGATAAATACAATGAAACTGATAATTGATATACAAGATTTATTGTCCTGTTTATTGGACATCCTTTGCATTAAGAACCATACGTAGTAAGCAAGCGATCATTTACATACGAAACTTGAGCGCCCGCGAATTACCACTTGAAACCATACGACAAAAGTAGGTGTACCTTCAACAAACAAATTTGAACCTTTACGAGCTAGCATCTGGAACCATAAGCAGTAGCATGCGTTCAATCTAATGAGCTGTAAAACTCAAGAATAAAGTCGTCCCAACAACAAGTTGCATCTAAGCGTTCCGTCAACGGCGCTACTAACTCAATTGCGCCGCGCCACTAACACCTGCACTGCGCCAGTGGTGGGCAGCGGATCGCTGGCGGCCTACGAACGATGAAGCGGCGGCTAAATACAGCCTCCGCTCCATTGCCACCTGCGCAGCGGCAGTGGTGGGCGGCGGAACACCGGCGCCGCCCACCAACCTCAACGCGATTGCTCAAACACTCAAACGTTCAAACACTCAAACACTCAAACACTCAAACATCCAAATAATCAAACAATCGCGTTGAGGGCCTCGATGGCGACGGGCCCGCCGCGGACGATTTCGATGCGGTTCGGGAAGAAACGATTAATCAAAGAAATCAACTCATCATTTGTGTCGGAGCTTTGGACAGCCAGGATTTCGACCTTTTTCTTGTCGTAGTCGATGACTTTCAGGTCGAAGACCTTTTCCAGCCTGAAAATCTCAAGCTTGTCCTGCTCGTCACAATTGTTGATTTTGATGAAGAGGATTTCCTTGGAGTGGCGAGGCACGTCCGTAAAATCAAGCACCTTAATCACTTCAACCATGCGGTTCAGCTGCTTCAGGATTTGCTCGTAGGTTTTGTCATCGGCAAGACAACAAATGGTCATGCGGGAAATGGTAACATCTTCCGTCACGCCGACAGTCAGCGAGTCCAGGTTGTAGAGCTTGCTCGAGAAAAGCGCCGCCACACGAGCCAGGACACCAATTTCATTTTCAACATATAAAGAGATCCAGCGTTTCGTCATCATAAGCCTTACTCCATAATCATTTCGTCAAGTGCATAGCCCGACGGAACCATAGGGAATATGTTGTCTTCCCGAGAGATGATGCACTCGATGATATAAGGTCGCTTGCGTTCGGCTTTGGCCGCCAGCAGAGCTGGTTCTAATTCGGCCAAAGACGCCACCCGCACAGCCAAACAATCGTAACTCTCTGCCAAGCGAACGAAGTCCGGCACATAGAGCGGAGGACACCCGGGGTTGGGACCGGTACAATCGGGCGGACAATGGCGATCCGCGCGAAGGCAGGTCACCGCATAGTGGCGGTCATAGAACATCTCTTGCCACTGCCTCACGTTCCCCAGATACTGATTATTCATGATGATCACCGTGACAGGCGTTTCCCAAAGCCGCGCCGAAGCCAGCTCCTGAATATTCATCTGGATGCCGCCATCGCCGTTGATCGAAATCACTTGCGCATCAGGATTTGCAATCTGCGCGCCGATGGCGGCCGGCAACCCGTACCCCATCGTACCCAAACCACCGGAGGTGATGAACTGGCGGTCATCGTTCAGCTCCACCCATTGGGAAGCCCACATCTGGTTCTGGCCGACGTCCGTGGTCATGATGAATTCCGGGAAGAGGCGGTTGCAGGCTTTGATAATCTGCTCAGGGGTTAACTCGTCCTCGCGCTTCATGCTGATCTGGTATTCCGTGCGCCAAGAATCAAGGCGCGAAATCCAGTCCGGCACGTTCATCGGCTTGGCATTTTCCAGCAAAACTTCACAGAATTTACCGGCATCCGCAACAATCGGAATATCGACCACAATGTTGCGCGAAATGCTCGCCGGATCAATATCCACGTGAACAATGCGGGCATTCTGGGCGAAACGATCCGTCTTCCCGGTGATGCGGTCGCTGAAGCGACAGCCAATTGTAAACAGAAGATCGCACTCACTCAAGGCGTGATTCGCAGCATAACTGCCGTGCATGCCGACATTGCCCATGTAAAGGGGATGATCTGTCGGCAGCGCGCCTTTGCCCATAACCGTTGTGACCACCGGAACCTGCAAGATGTCAATCGCCTGGCGAATCGTCTTCTCGGCCCTGGCCACCTTGACGCCGCCGCCCAACAAGAACAGTGGCTTGAAGGATTCTTCAAGAGCCGTCATCGCCTTCTTGAACTGACCCATATGAACCTTTTCATTGGGCTTATAACCGCGAATCTTAACACTGTCAGGATACACATCGCTGCCCAAAGCCTGCTGCACATCCTTCGGAATGTCCACCAACACCGGCCCCGGTTTCCCGGTCGACGCAATGTAAAAGGCCTTCTTCAGCGTCTCCGCCAGGTCTTCCCTGTTCTGAACCACTGTTGCATATTTGCAGATATTGCGAACAATGCCAACAATATCCACTTCTTGGAACGCATCGTTGCCGATCAGTTTCGTTGACACTTGTCCCGTAATAAGCACCATCGGGACAGAGTCAAAATTAGCCGTCGCGATGCCCGTAACCAAGTTCGTAGCACCAGGCCCAGACGTTACAAGGACAACCCCCGTCTTCCCAGTCGAACGGGCATACCCGTCCGCCTCGTGAACCGCCGCCTGTTCGTGGCGCGGTAACAAAACTTCGATATCATCACAGCCGAACAAAGCATTAAACATATCAATCGCCGATCCGCCGGGATAGGCGAAAAGTTTGTCCACGCCTTCGGCGCGAAGTGCTTTGACCAGCATCTGTGCTCCGGTAATTTCCATGGCTTTTCCCCCCACTTTACTTTTAGCTACTTTAGTAGAAAAAAATGGCCTTGGCAATCACCAGAGGTGGATACCAAGGCAAATCAAGGCAAATACGCCGTTTTTCGTTCATTTCCGTTCAATACTATTCAGAACTTTTCAGGTTAACAAGCCTCTACACAAGCCTCCACACTAGCGCCTACACTACTGCTCAATCCCACGAGCGCTCGATTGAGCGACCTCACGCGACCACTACTGCTCAATCTCGTGTGAGGCAAACCCGGAACTTCTGACCATCGTGCCATCCATCAGAATCCAAAGCACCTCCGTCCCCGGCAAACTCTCCACCAAGCTCTTCCCCTCCTCAATCGAAGAGTTGTAAAGAGCCGTCGACAAAATATCCGCCAGTCCCGAATCATGCGTATATATACTCACAGACAAGAAACGGTCTTCCGGAAACAAAGTCACCGGATCAATAATATGATGGTAACGCTTCCCGTCAACAATGTAGTAGCGGGCATACAAGCCCGAAGTCACCACAGACCCATCGACAACCGCAGTAGCCGTCACATAAGCCGGCTGATCCTCCCCTTCAATAGGGTTCTCAATCCCCACCTTCCACGGGTCCCCCGCATCATTCCTCGCGCCAATCGCCCGCACATTCCCGCCACAGCTGATCAGAAGGTGCTTCTCCCCCCGGGCCTCCGCAAGCAGCGCCACCTGCTCCGTCGCGTACCCCTTCGCAATCGCACCCACATCCAAGCTCATCGCCGGATCCTTCAGCTCCACCGTCGAATTCGCCCGGTCAATCACCAAGTCATCAATCGAGACGTGCTCATTAGCAGCCTCCAAATCCGCCATCTTCGGCAACTCCGCCTTTTCAGGATTATCCGTCCCTCTCGTTCGATAATCATGCCAAATCCGCAGAACCGCCCCCATCGCTATATTCACTTTCCCCTGGGTCAGCCGGTTCGCATATTTGCCCTCTTCCAAAAGGTCAATGATGCGGCTGTCTACCTTGACAGGCCCCTGACCAGCCGCCTTATTCAAGTCGCGAATATTCGTCACCCCATCGTAACTGTAATAAATATCATAAAGTTGATGGTACACTTCGAGGTCGGCTTCGACGGCTTTGGCCCGAAGATTAAATGCTTCCTGCGACTCATCGTACCCCATCACGATCGTCACAGTGTCGAACAGGCGGAAAAACTGGTACTGATAAATCTGTTGCTTGGGGGCACAGGCGGCAAGCCAGGGAGTAATAAGACAGAGAAGCAGCACCACCGCAATGGGTCTCTTGATCGCGTGCCTAACCGCCGCAACGGGCCGCGATTTCTTCATCGAATGCATAATTTCCGTGATGGGACTTTTCAAGGGGAATAGCCTCGTTTCAGTAAAAAGAGTCGCAGCGAACTGCGACTCCCATTGTAGCAAATTTTCTTGAATGCTCTTGCATTTGCTCTAGCTAACGCTCACGTGCGAGCGCCCTAGTGAATGCTCTAGTTGACGCTCTGGCAAACGCTCGCTAGCTAACGATCTAGCAAAGCTTACTTAGCAGCCTTGGCAGCAGCATCCAGAACAGCAACCCAGTCTGTGACATGGACAGTAACGCTGGAAGCCAGGTCACCTGTAGGAGCACCCTCAGTCAATGTCAAACCGGTAACGTCAGCTATGGTCTTGCCCTTGATGTAATCAGAGAAAGCAATCGACTGCTCATTCCATTCTTTGCCGATGCCGGACGCACCCTTCATGTTGTACTTATCCTTCAGCACGAGCTTGGAATCGACAGGAACCGTGAGATCAACCGTCTGCTTATCGCCTTCAATCTTGGCCTTCTGTTGAGAAGCATCGATAATGCTGGAAGTGATCTTGCCATCTTTATCGAGGGTTACAACACCGAAGTGATCATAAGCAGTCAGGTCGCCTTCAGAAACTTGAGCCTTCGAAAGAATCGAGAAACCCAGTTTATCGTCGGCGGTAGCACCGAGGTCGGTAGCATTCTCAACAGCTCTGGCAGCAGCTTCGATCATCGCAGTAACGGTAATCGTCACACCGGAAGCCAGGTCAGCATCCGCAGGTGCGCCATCAGTAACTTTGATCGCACGAATTTCAGCAGCCGTCTTGCCGATGATGTATTGCTCAAAAGCATCATTCTGCTCATTCCATTCTTTGCCAATACCAGCAGCAGCAGAAGCATCCTTCATGCCATATTCAGCACCGAGGTCATTCTTGGATTTATAAATAGTATTGTTCTCAGTAGTGACCGTGCCATCGTTGTTATAAGCAAATTTGGTCTGAACCGTATCCGTCTCAAATTTGATAACTTTTCCATCTTCTCCGACCAAAGCCGCCGCAGCAACCGCTGTCAGCTCTACAGCACCCGCGTCAGTGGCAGTGGCTTCTTTCTGATGCGACGGGTTGTTGTCAGCGACCATCGCGAAACCGGTCTTCGCCTTCTTCGCGCCGCCGCAGCCGGCCAAAGTACCCGCAAGCAGTACTGCAGCCATCATTCCAGCAACAAATTTTTTCATAAATTTCCTCCTGATTAATTGTCTGTTTGTTACTTATAAAATTATAGCAGATCTTTACCGAATTGGAACAAAAATTATCGTTTTTCTATTGACTAAAGTATTGCCATTTACCCGCTCTTTTTTGTCTATTTATACCAATATTATTCAGAAGCAAGCGATTACTGTGACATGAGTCACTACTTTCACTACATAAGACTAATAATAAGCTTATGTAGTGAAAGTAGTGCGTTTCATGTAGTGAGTTTTGTGGTGGAGTGGTATGTGGCGGAGCGTTTTGTGTAGTGCGATTTGTGGTGGTGCGGTTTGTATGGTGCGATTTGTGGTGGTGCGGTTTCGGCAACGTATTCTTCCTTGAATTTGTTCAGCGGTGAGCCAAAGCTTGATGGCGGAGCGGTGTCGGCGAGTTATTGTTTCTGTTTTAGTCCTCAAAAGGTTTGAGTAGATGTTATCTTATTTCAAAATTGTCACGAATCGGGAGACTTGCGACACCGGAGTTGCAAACTCAGCGGCTTAAAAGATCTTTCCTTGCTTGTGCTGTGCTTGTACTGGACAATGTCACCGTCGATATCAGTATTCATTCAATAATTTCTGTCTTAAGGTCAGTAATCATTCATCTGACAGTAAAACAAGTATCAAGATCTCCTCGGGGAAATATTAGTTGCCGCAAGTTTCCTGATCTGAACCAGGTTGGAAATTAGATTATTAGTTACACAGACACGTCCTGTCACGTTTTCCAAGAAATCTTCTACACAATAACTTTTATCTCAATATATTTCTAAAAAATCCGAACTTATGGGGCGCATAACTTGATGTTGATTTTAAGACAAGTATTAAAATTGTCTATGCCAGTCGTTGTTACTTCGTCTTCAACATTTTTTTCAGTCTCCAACAACATGTAATATCCTCTGCTCTAAATAATTCCGAACTTATGTGGCGCATAACTTGATGTTGATTTTAAGACAAGTATTAAAATTGTCTATGCCAGTCGTTGTTACTTCGTCTTCAACATTTTTTCAGCCTCAAATAACACGTAATATCCTTTGCTCTGAAAAATTCCGAACTTATGGGGCGCATAACTTGATGTTGTTTTAAGATAAGAATTGAAATTGTCTATGCCAGTCGTTGTTACTTCGTCTTCAACATTTTTTCAGCCTCAAATAACACGTAATATCCTTTGCTCTGAAAAATTCCGAACTTATGGGGCGCATAACTTGATGTTGTTTTAAGATAAGAATTGAAATTGTCTATGCCAGTCGTTGTTACTTCGTCTTCAACATTTTTTCAGCCTCAAATAACACGTAATATCCTTTGCTCTGAAAAAATCCGAACTTATGTGGCGCATAACTTGATGTTGATTTTAAGACAAGAATTGAAATTGTCTAATCCAGTCACTATTACTTCGTCATCATCATTTTTTCAGTCTCCACCAACACGTAATATCCTTTGCTCTAAAAAATTCGAACTTATGTGGAGCATAACTTAATGTAAATTAGTTGATTAGTTTTTGCCAAAATTGGTTTCCCCTAATTTCGGTAATTGACTTCTTCTTTCACAATGGATCAAACACCAAACCAACAACAATAAGCAAAACTTAGCGTTCCACCCTGCCAGCACTTGAATAACAATAGAACGCAAAACAACGGAGACCGGAACACTAGGGTGTCAGATCAGTAGAGTGTCGGAACACAAGTTATATACATATAAAAAACCCCGGCGTTGAAGGGCCGGGGTTTTTTGTGATGCTATTGTTTGTGTGGCTTAGTAGAGAGTTTGTCGGAATGTGCTAAGAGTGGTTGCTATCCTTTTCGTCTTTCCCTGAAGCTTGTCCTGAAGCTTGCTCTGAAATTTGCTCAGAAGTTTGTTCTGAAACCTGTTGGGGAGGGTTGTTGGGGGTGGCTTTGGCCGAAGATTGGGAAGGGTTGTTGAGCGATTGCTGGTGACGATTACGGCGCTTGCGACGACTGGCGGCGGTTGCGCTGAGTGCGATGACTACGATGATCACGGCTAGCAAAATGAGGGGCCAAATACTGACTAGACCGAGGGCGAGGGTGCGAAGGCCGCTGCCGAGGTTCTTCCATGCCTGGGTGAAACGCCTGCCTGCCTCCGCCCAGAAACCGGCCTGCTCGATGGATGTGAAATCTTGAACTTCACGAATGTTGATATTGACGATGCTGTAATCGACCAAGTTGTCCATGCTGCGCTTCTGGGATTCGTAACTCTCGATTTCGTAGCGAATGTAGGTCAAGCGGTCTTGGATAGTGATGATGTCTTCTACGGTGTTGGCCTGCTCTAAGATTCCCATCAATGTCTGCTGTTCGGTGCGAAGTGAGGCGAGACGGCTCTCTGTGTCAACGTATTGGAGGGTGATGTCTTCGATTTCTGAAGTAAGGGTTAGGACGTTGCCCTCGGTTTTGATTTGTTCGAGGAAGCTATCTACTTTGTTGGCCGGGATGCGCAGGATATAAAAGGCTTGGCGCATACTGGTGTTCGATTCCCCGCCTGACAGACTGGATGATTGAATGTAGCCTCCGGCCATCAGGACTTCTCCTTCAATGAGTGAAGTGAGTTCGGAATATTTCTGTGATTCCATGCGAAGATCGACGGTTCTGGTTAATTTGCGGTCTTTGAGAATCTCTCCGGCGGCGGTGCCGTCGTTTGGGTTCTGGCCACCGCTGGATTGACCGTCGGTGCCGACGCGGCCAGGATCTACAATCCCGCTGCCATCGTTCACATATGGTGGTGAGCCTCCGTTTTGCGGTGTTTTGTTCGCGGTACTCGATGCGCCACATGCGGCAAGAATCGGTAGGATCAGGAGCAAAGCCAGAAGCAACGCTCCTGTCCTCAGCTTAGAGAACAGACGTGTTTTCATAAATATCCTCCTCTTGTCTCCCTAAAATGATCATAACAGAGAATCGTGGTGAATAGTATACCTGGGTGTCAAAAGACATTAAAAATATCTAAATCTAAATCCTAAATATCTAAATGTCTAAAGACATCAAAAGGCATCAAAAAAGGACATCAAAAAGACATCTAAGGACATCAAAAAACATCAAAAAACCCCTGCCGCAGCAGAGGTTTCATGAAAATTTATGAGGTATCACTTCGACAAAGTGTTGATCACTTCGACAAAGTGTTGATGACTTCGATGATTTCTTCCATCTTCTTCTCAACTTCCGCTTCATCCTTCGACTCAATCGAAGTCGTCACGCAATGTTCCAGATGGGCCTTCAGGATGTCTCGGTTAATGCCTTTGAGGGCATTGATCGAAGCCATAATCTGATTCGAAATATCGATACAATAACGATCCTCCTCGACCATCCGCAGCACGCCGTCGATCTGGCCTCGGGCGATTTTCAAGCGGCGTTCGATGTTTTTAGACGGCGCTTGCATGGTAAGCCTCAATACCGGTTACCTGGTAGCCCGCTTCTTCAACAGCTTCACTGATCATCCGGTCGGTCACGTTGTCGGCAACTTCGGCCAAAGCCTCATTCTTCTCCAAGTTCACCTTCGCGTCCACACCTTCAATCCCGTTCAAAGCGTGCTCCACATGCCTCTGGCAATTTGAGCAGGTCATGCCTGCTACATGAATAATCTTCTGCATTTTTTCTGTCTCCTTATTTGTAAGCAAATTTGCTGTTTGTCTGTTTCCGTCCCCGATCGCCCGCAAAGTTCCCTCTGCAATCACGCTCGAGCCAATTTCCGCCTGTTTGTAATCCGTCGCAGCCTCATCTCGTTTGAAGTTTCTGAGTCTCAAGGCATTCGTCACAACGAAGATCGAGCTCATACTCATGGCCAAAGCCGCAAACATCGGGTTCAGCGTAATCCCAAACGGAATGTACAAGACCCCAGCCGCCACCGGAATGAAAATGACGTTATAGAAGAACGCCCAGAACAGATTCTGTTTAATATTACGAATCGTCCTCTTCGACAAGTGATACGCCGTCAACACATCCATGAGGTCAGACCTTATCAAGACAATGTCCGCCGACTCCATAGCAATATCCGTGCCCGCGCCGATCGCAATGCCAACATCCGCTCTAGTCAGGGCCGGCGCGTCATTAATGCCATCGCCAACCATCACAACCGTGTGTCCCTCCGCCTGCAGCTCGGAAATAATCCGGTCCTTATCCTGTGGCAAGACATCCGCATACACCCGCGAGATCGCCAATTTCTGAGCCATCGCATCCGCAGTTCGGCGGTTGTCGCCCGTCAGCATGACCGTCTCCAGGCCCTCCGCACGCAGGCGTTCCAGCGCCTCCGCCGAGTTATTCTTCACAATATCCGCCGCAGCGATGATCCCAAGAAGTTCACCATCAAGAGCGAAGTACATGGGGGTCTTTCCGTCTTTGGCCAAAGCCTCCGCCACATCATCCCAAGGGCTGACATCAACATCGAACTTATTCATCAACTTGCGGTTACCACCCAAGATCTGCTTCACGCCATCATCCGTCGCGACATTCGCTTGCACGCCCATACCCGGTACGCTGCTGAACTCCGTAGTTTCGGCCAAAGCCACCTGCTCCGCCTTCGCTGCCTCCAGGATAGCACTCGCTAAAGGCTGCTCAGAATACTGTTCGAGCGACGCCGCCAGCCTCAACAATTCCTTCGGGTCCGTCCCCTCTCTCGCGAGAAGATCCGTTACGAAAGGCTTACCTTCCGTGATCGTCCCCGTCTTATCAAAAACAATCGTATCCGCCTCATGAAGCACTTCCAGCGCTTCGGCGCTCTTAATCAAAACGCCATTCTCGGCGCCTTTACCAGTACCCACCATGATGGCCACCGGCGTCGCGAGGCCCAAAGCACACGGACACGAAATCACCAACACGGAAATCGCAAGCCTCAGCGCGAACTCCACGCCATAACCCATGAACATCCACACCGCAAACGTAACTACGGCAATCAAGATAACAACCGGTACAAAAACACCGGAAATCTTATCCGCCAAGCCCTGGATCGGGGCCTTCGTCGCATTGGCATCCTCAACCAAGCTGATAATTTTCGCAATTGTCGTATCTTCGCCAACCGACGTCGCTCTAAACGTAATTGAACCCGTCTGGTTAATCGTCGCGGAAATCACCTTGTCACCGGCACTCTTAAACACCGGAATACTTTCGCCGGTCAAAGCCGACTCATCAAGCGACGTTTCGCCCTTCTCAATCACACCATCAACCGGAATCGACTCACCGGGGCGAATCACAATCAGCTCGTCGAGCCTTACATCCTCAACCGGAACCTCAACTTCCACTCCGTTTCGCAGCACCCTCGCCGTGCCCGGTTGCAAATCCATAAGCTTGCGGATCGAATCCGACGTCTTTGACTTGGACCTGGCCTCCAGGTACTTGCCCAGCGTAATCAAGGTCAAGATCGTGCCGGCCGACTCAAAATACAGATCATGCATATATGTATGCACAATATCCATTTGGCCAAAGCCCAGCCCATACACAATCCTAAACATGGCAAACACGCCATACACCACGGCCGCACCCGAACCAACCGCAATCAGCGAATCCATGTTCGGATAACCTTTCGACAGCGCCTTAAACCCCGACGTAAAATACCTTCTATTTACATACAAGATCGGCAACACCAACAAGAACTGCACCAGCGCAAACGATCCGGCGCCTTCCATCCCACTCATAAAAGCAGGCATCGGCGCCCCCCACATGGTGAACATACTAAAATACATCAGCACAGCCAAGAAAGGAACCGAAACATAAAGCCTCTTCTTCATCTCCTCAGCTTCCAGCTCAAAATGCGACGCCACCTTATCCTTCGCCTTCGCCTTCTTCTTCGACTTGGCGCTGGCGTCGGTGCTGGCGTTGCCGGCGCTGCCGCTTGCATTGCCGGCGCTTGCGCCCGTTGCACCACCATTGGCGGCACTCGTCTGCACGGCCATTTGCGAGCCGCCTGCGCCGCCAGTTGCACCGCCTCGTTTAACCTGTACTTCTGCACTATAACCGGCATCCGATACAGCCTTTATAATACGATCATTATCAACTGAACTATTGTCGTACTGGACATCCAAAGTCCCCGCCAACAAATTAACAGTCGCTAACTCAACGCCGGGAACCTTCTTAACACTTCTGGTCACCGCCGCCTCGCAACTGGCACAAGTCATGCCCGATACATCGAATCTGACTTTCTCCATTTCCTTCCTCCTACTATGTCTTCCCCTTACAGGTAAGCAACTTTTTATCTTACTGCACCATGATATACCCCCTGGGGGTATTGTCAAGAGGCAAAAGCCACACTTCCAAAAATCCCCCCAAAAAATATTCTTCCCCGTGACTTCCGTCACATCAACACTCTACAGTGAGGTGCCAGCTCCAGAACTTTTCTGCTGCCGTTGTGCTGTGGTTTCTGAAGTAGAGTTCCGTGGTAGGCTCAGTGTCTTCTTGAAGGAACGCTTATTCATCTTATTGTTCCTTGTTCTTGTTCGCAGCAGTTCTTGTTCGGTATATGTATGAAGGAACGCATGTTTCGGCTTATTGTTCCTAGTGCTGGTTCTCGGCTGTCCTTGTTCAGTATATGAAGGAACGCATGTTTCGGCTTATTGCTTCTGGTACTACTTCGAAAACAGATGATTTTTCAAGCTATTTATTTACTGAAATATAACATCCACCCACCAATCCAGTAAAAAAATTCTATAAACCTCTTCTGTCAAACCAACAAAGCCAAAATTCTTTTCCAAACTGGTCCGATTCCGGAAAGTTGCGACAAAGAATATGGCTAAGAAGAAGTTTTTCTCTTCTCTTAAGCTGACTGAACGATTCCTGACCCAAGGGTTTGATTTGCTGAATGAATACTGACTTCAGCTGAAGAATTGTTAAGGAAGAGTGCCACGCCAGTTGAATATCCAACCAAATAATCAAGTGTGAGCTAATCAGGCGTCGCAAGATTCCCGATCCAGACCAACCTGCAAATAACATAACAATTACTCTAAGCCCAGCAGGACACAATTAGAAAGAATACGTCACCAAAACCGCTCCTTCGATAAGCACCTAACAACAGCGGAACAAAAATCAGAAACAATAACCTGCCAAAACCGTTCAATAATAAATTCTCTGGCCCTCACTCCTAGACTTGCACTGTCCGTCTGAAAAATTCCGAACTTATGTGGTGATTCAACAAGTTGCGTATGTGAAACAGCTTATCAACATAGATAAACCTCATCGGCTCAAAAAATTCCGAACTTATGTAGAGAATGAACAAGTTGTGAATCTGAAACGGGTGGCCAGGGTGGTCAGACTTCCTTGGCCTCAAAAAAAATTCCGAACTTATGTGGAGAATGAACAAGTTATGTGCCCTAAATAGCTAACCAACGTGGTCTAGTCTCCTCAGCTTCAAAAAATTCCGAACTTATGTGGTGA
>CAYZSO010000012.1:0-61483 GCA_964479695.1 uncultured Fastidiosipila sp. | reverse complement strand
CGCTTGAATTGGGCATAGTTGCCGGGCCAACTGTATTGCATGAGCATTTCCATGGCTTTGGGTTCGAAGCCGCTGAGCTGTTTGCCGAGTTCGACATTCAACGTAGAGAGATAAATGCTCGATAGGTTCGGCAAGTCCAGGATGCGTTTCCTAAGAGGAGGCAGATTGATGGTGAGACAGGAGAGGCCTTTCCGGAATTCTTGGCCTTCGGGTGGGATGACGGCGTCGGCGCTACTGACGCAGGAGATGATCAGGCGATTGCGTCTGGCTAAGTCGGCGTTTAGACATAAACTCAAAAGCCCCTTTCGTTGCTCAGCAGACAAAAAGTTGATGCTTTGGAAGTAGATTGTGCTCTCGCTGTCATTCAGGGGAGATTTGAAATGAGTGGTGAGGTAAGTCCAAGCTTTGTCGGTCATTTGTGAGCAGTCAATGGTGATGAAGGGATTGGCGACACGGGGACTGCCAAGGTAGAGGGCGCGAGCGATTTGCTCTTTGCCGGTTCCATTTTCGCCACTGATGAGGACAGGAAAGGGACTTAGACGAAAATGCTTGACGGTCTCTTCCAAGTCGCCCATGCTGCCGGTGATCGCATAGAAGCTATTGTAGAACTGTTCTTCGGCTTCGGTTTTATTGGCATAGTGGATCGCATGTTTCCTGACTTGCGAAGGGAGTTTGCTGTCACTGATTTGAAAGGCCACGTAGTCTTCCGAACCCTCCGCAAGACGAGTCCCAGTGATGGCATAGACGGTTCCCTCGATGTTTCGGTAGAGCTTGCGACTTTCGCCAGAACGGATCCGGGGAAGATCGTGGCGGAGGGTGTCGAAGAGGCTTTCCTGACTAGCCAGTCCCAGCGAGGAATAATAAATTTCCCCATCATCAGTGAAAATTACGGTTGCAATTTCGGAGCCCCCGAGGATTTGCCGCAGTAATCGATTCTCCCGCCTGGCGTGGATTTGGCTGGTAGAAATCTTCACGGCTTGGGTGAAGGCATCGTCAATACTCTCTGCACCAGAACTGATGAGGATGGCGTTCAGGCCGAGCAAGCGGGCTTCGGTGTAGGAGATCATGTCGCAGACGACCATGCGATAGCCCTCGGCCTTGAGTTTCTCGAGAAGGGGACGAACCTCAGCGCCGTCGTGAATCGTAAAGATATCGAGCTCATAAGAGAGGAGATCGCAGAGCATGTGAGCATTTCCGGTGATGTTCGAGAAGCCAACGATGGCGTAGCGCTCCTGGTAGTTTTCGGCGAGTTTTATCGAACGTAAGATGTCATAGACGGAGAGGGAGATCTCAACGACCGGAAGTTCGGTGATGGTTTCAATGAGCTGGGCGGTTCCGCCACGGGAGATGATCACGTCGTAAGGTTTCTCCATAGAACGGAGAACTACGTCTTTGCCAGCGGCCAGATCTCCTACATAAGCGTCCAAAACAATGTCCGGGCGATTCTTGGCGATGCGTTCGATTGTGGTTTTCATCCCTTCGTAAGGGGCGATGGCTAAGACCTGTATCTTCTCATTTTGCATAAGCCTCTATCCATTCTTTGTGTAACGTGTACAGAGTGTTCAGATAGTGAACGAAATTGCACGAGTGAGTTTCTCTGTTGTTTCAATTATAAACAAATTTGACGTACTGTGACTGGGCTTTTCCCAAGTTTCTGCCTAAACTCAGAGATGTACCGAGAACGAACTGCGATTCACCCCGATGGGTTGTTTCAAAAGAGAACGGAAAGGGCCACGATGCTCACTTTGCTTATCATCGCTGACGATTATACCGGCGCACTAGACACGGGCGTGCAGTTTGCCGCACAGGGGATCAAGACTTTGGTCATCACTGACGCAGACGCAGATTTCCGTACGCTGGCTCCGGAGATACAAGTGCTCGTGATCAACGCCGAGACCCGCCACCTTCGCCCGGACGAGGCCTTCGACACGGTCTACCGGATTGGCCAGATGGCCACAGCACTCACCATTCCTTACCTCTATAAGAAGACCGATTCCGCCCTCCGAGGCAACATTGGTAGTGAGTTGGAAGCGGCTCTTCAAGCGACGGGGACAAGTCGCCTCCATTTCCTGCCGTCCTTCCCCACGATGAATCGCCGCGTCAAGCAGGGCACTCTCTACATCGACGAGCTCCCGGTTCACCAGAGCGTTTTCGGCAAGGATCCCTTTGAGCCCGTCACCACATCTTACATCCCCGATATTATCGCCTTGCAGAGTCAAGTGCCCGTGTTCTTTCCTGATGAATTGGCCAAAGCCGCAGGGACAAAACACATCGTCCTCTGGAATGCCGAAACCGATTCGGAACTGCGGGCGATCGGCCAGACTTTGGCGGATCAAGGGCAGATGCAACTCACCGCCGGTTGCGCCGGCTTCGCCTCCATCTTGCCGGAACTGCTGAATCTGGCAGGAGAACGCAGAGAAGAAAGCACACTGAGCGCCCCACTTCTGGTCTTAAGTGGGAGTGTGAATCAAATCACTCAAGACCAAGTCGATTATGCGGAGCAAAATGGCTTCACCAGACTTCGCCTACAAGAGCGCCAAAAATTTGAAGTAGCCTATTGGTCATCCACAGAAGGCCAAGAAGTGCTGGATACGTGGCAGACGCTACTGGATGGAGATGTCCCCGTGATCATCGATAGCTTGGATACAGAGGACAGGGCAGTAGAAACGCCGGCTTCCAGTGAAGGGAAACGCGAAAGGATTGCCGAGAGCTTTGGCCAAATCCTCAAGGGACTTCTGGATCGAGGCATCACCAGAACCTGCATGATTATTGGTGGGGACACCTTGCTAGGCGCAATGCGGGCGCTGGGGGTCAAGGCAATGGCGCCGAGAAGAGAAGTGGCTCCGGGGACGGTGCTTTCTGAAATTACGTATAAGACCAGAAAAATCACGATACTGTCGAAATCAGGCGGCTTTGGCCAAGAAGACCTCTTGCCGGAACTCGCCAAACACACGAAGGAGGACGAACGATGACGTATGCAAAGAAGCCGGGACTGACCTGGGACGGAACGATTTATGAGAATGAAGAGATGGGTATTTTAGAGTCGCTCTTGCCGACGGGTGGGTTCCAGACGGCGCATGCTCCGAGCCTTTTGGAGTTGCCGAATGGGGATTTGCTCTGTAGTTGGTTTGCGGGCTCGTATGAGGGAAGCGCGGATATTCATATTGTGTGTGCGAGACTGCCTAAGGGGGCTACGAAGTGGGAAGAGCCAGTGGATATTTCGGGTGACCCGGAACGAAGCGAGCAGAATCCGTCGTTGTTCTATGGGCCGGACGGGGCGGTTTGGTCGATGTATACGGCGCAGCTGGACCGTGTGGAAGGCAAGGATAACATGCAGTTTACCTCGGTTGTGCGGCGGCAGAAGAGCTTTGATGGCGGCTTGACCTGGGAGCCTTATGAGACGGTTTTCCCGGAAGAGGGGACCTTTTGCAGGCAGCCAATTCAGATTTTGTCGAATGGGCGTTGGATCTTCGGGAACTGGATTTGCTCGGATTCGGAAGATAAAAGCAATTGAATAACCAATTGACAATACATTGCTCAGAACAAGCATAAGATTTTGTTTGAGAATTGAGTCCGGCATACTCTTATCTTGATCAATGTCCCGTGAAGTCAGGTCGATACCGCGTTCACGGAATTTATAGATGGAAGATTGCTGGATCACAATACTTGCCAGAATAATGACTGCAGATGCAATTAGAACCCCACTCAAAGGAATCCCCGGGGCGAGACCGCCAACAACAAAAGTGACAATCAATCCCAGGATCGAGCCAATGGATCCGGCTATGGCCTGGTTGGCTACCATTCCATTCGCCTTCATATGGATCAAGGAAATGATGAGCCCGGACGTCATACAAATTCCGCCGAAAATGCACAGAAGAGCGAGCCCATACTTTCCCTCCAATTCCGCCATGATTCCGTTGGGCAAGTCTCTTCCACCAAGAGAAAGGACAGCCACCCAGACAGTGACATAAGCGGAAATGTACAACCAAAAGACAAATCCGGGAAGAGGAAACTGCTTCAAATGGTTCAGGAATTGATACCAAAGAGCAAACATAAAAGCTGCGATTAGTGTGGCAACAATTGCCACAGGAACTGACATAGTCATGTATATCCTCTTTCCGGATTAAGTGATGTGTTTGATTACTTCTTTACAGCTGCTTCAACGGTACCCGAGGCCAGCCGCTTCCGATTCGCCTTGAGCAAACGATCTTCTTGTTTCGTGCGCCAGAAAGCCATGACCAGGTACAAAATGACAACCAGAATAAATGGCAAGGATGTCAATAGATATTGGTCTGTGATGTATGGTTTCAGGTAATTCGTCACGGAATAGGCCACACCGAAAATCAAACTGATCAGTGCAGAGGCAACCGGTTGCGCATTTGCGATGGTAGCCGCTGCCAGACCAACGAAACCACGACCGGCTGTGATATTCCGGATAAAGAAATTCTGATAACCCATCGACAAGAACATACCGCCGAATGAGCCAACAAAAGCGGCGATGCAGAAGGCAATCGTGTAGGTTTTGCGCGGATTAATCCCGACGGATTCAGCCGCTGTCGGGTTTTGCCCAACGGCACGCATACGTAGTCCCAGCTTCGTTCTGAATAGGAGGAACCAGACCAGACCTGCAAACACAAATGCTAAGTATGTGAAGATATTGTGCCCGGAGATGATGTCTCCCAAAATGGGAATGTCTTTGATAATCGGTATCTGCCAATCTCCAAGAGACAGGCTGTTGATCGCACCAGCTGTTGTTGCTTTGGTTCCGGTTAAGAGATACATAACGAAGACTGTCCCACCGGTTAGAGCCATATTCATGGAGATTGACATCAGATAGAGATCCACTTTCATGACAAAGGTTGCGAAACAGAGGATCAAGGTAATTAACACGGAGATTAGGGCACCCATGATAATACCAACCCAAACATTCTGGAACATGGCACTAAATACCACACCACCGAGTGCAGAGGCCAGCATCATACTTTCAGCTGCCATGTTCAGGAGTCCTGCTTGTTGCGATATGGTCGAACAAATCGCTACATAAATAAGCGGAGTGGAAATACGGATCACTGAGAATAGAAATCCAATCAACAGATCAAGCATTGATTTTTGCCTCCTTCTTGCTTTCTTCTCCCTTGCGGGAGATGTTGAAGATGACTTTTTCCTTCGGTTTCTTGAGGAAGTTTTCCGCCGCCACGAACATGACGATAACTGCCTGGAGCATAGTAACGAGCTCAACAGGAATATTCGTGTTCGCATTCAGCGTAGCCGCTGCCGTACGGATGTAGGCAAGAACAAATGCAGTCAGCGGGACAAATACTGGCTTTTTCCTCGCCATAACAGCAATGATCAAACCATCCATACCCACGTTCGTCAGCATCGTGTAGAAGTAGCTGTTGTATAGGCCAAAGGCGTCGACAGCAGCGGCAACACCTGCAAAAAGACCGCCGATAATTTGACCCATGTACATGGCTTTTGTTGTGTTAATCCCCGAATATTTCGCAAACTGCATATTAGAACCGGCAAGACGGATTTCTGTACCGATTCGGGTCCGATAAAATATAAAGCAGGCAACAATCCAACCGACAATTGCGACCCAGACTCCCGAGTGAAAGTTCGTGTCCCCCCAATAACGGGTAAAACGCATATTGTCCGGGTAAACAGGTGAAGTCATAAACGATTGGGTACGGTCTGCCAGAGATGACTGTATAAAGAAGAGCGCAACATACAGGCAGACGAAATTCATGATGGTAGATACCACCATTTCGTTTGCCCCAAGCCTCTCTCTGCCAAAAGCAGGAACAATCGAAATGGCTCCACCGGCCAAGGCACAAACTACGACGATAATCGTCAGGTTGACAACTGTTGGCAGACCTTGCATCAACGGAGTTTTGAACATCAAGAAAAGAGCGGCTATCGGTGCAAGATTGATAATTCCTTCACTAATCAAGCTGAAACGTCCGGCTGCATAAATAAAGCACATGCCACTGCCTGTGAGCAAGTAGGGGGTCCAGCGGGAAAGAACTTGAGCAAATCGACGTTCAGACATGAATGGACCGATGGCAAAGTTCTTGATGGCGTCCATTTGGCCACCTTCCGGAGCCACCATCACAATGATAACCAGGCACAAGGCAAAAGCGATCATAATCCCTAAAAGGACGCGTAAAAATTCGAATAAAAATTCTACTCTTTGAACCTTTTTCATTGCAGGTCCCCCATTTCTTCTGGTGTCATCCTTTTGACACCGAGCATATATTCACCCAGCACTTCATCCTGCAAGTTATGTAAGTCAGTAAACTGTGCGAAGATCTCTCCATCCTTCATCACGAGCAGACGATCCGAGACTTCGATAATCTCATTCAAATCAGAAGAGATCAGTAGAACCCCCACATTTTTTTCACGTGTATACTTCACTAGGAGTTTGCGTATGAGATCTGTGGTACCAACGTCAATACCACGTGTTGGTTGATTTGCCACGATAAAATTCGCATTGCTGGAAAATTCTCGGGCGATAATGACTTTCTGAATATTGCCACCGGAAAGTAAGCGTATCGGCTCATTGCCACCGGTACAGGCAATTTCAAATTCTTCGATACATTGGTCAACAAACTGGTTGAGTTTCTTAACATTGAGATATTGGCCTCTTGAGAACTTATTATTTTCAAGATAGATTGAAGCGATATTGTCCCTAATCGAGAGATCTGCAGCAATCCCATATTTCATACGGTCTTCGGAAATATGAGCTAAGCCAATTTCACGAATTTCTTTGATGTTCTTCTTTTCGGTTTCTACACCATTGAGGAAGACTTCACCGGTCGTTCTTTTCTTCAAACCCGTGATAATCTCAGACAATTCGGTTTGCCCATTCCCTTCGACGCCGGCAATACCGACAACTTCACCAGCCCTGACACCAAAAGACAGATCCTTCAAGACTTGTTTGCCAACATCGTTCAAGTAATTGAGATTTCGCACCTGCAGAACGGGTTCCGCAGAGACGGCTTTATCTTTGTCAATTTTTAGAGTTACTTCGCGTTCAACCATCATCTTGGAGAGTTGGGACTGATTCAAGTCAGAAATATCACCATTACCCGTAACTCGTCCATGCCGGAGAACAGTAACTCGATTGCAAAGTTCCATGACCTCTTCTAATTTATGGGAAATAAAAATAATACCATAGCCGGAGTCACGTAGAAATTTAAGTTGAACAAAGAGTTCTCTTGTTTCCTGAGGAGTTAGAACCGCAGTCGGTTCGTCTAAGATCAAGACCTTCACACCTCTGATAAGTGCTTTCAGCAGTTCGACTTTTTGTTTAGAACCAACACTCAAATCACGGATCAACGTATTGGGATCCACGTCGAGTTCAAATTTGTCACAGGCTTCTTGCGTCAGCTGGACGGCCTTCCTTTTATCGAATAGAGGTCCTGCACCGGGTTCAGAGCCAAGCATGACATTTTCCGCGACCGTTAGATTTGGGACTTGCATAAAATGCTGGTGGACCATACCGACGCCTTTGGCAATTGCGTCCAGAGGATTGTCAATATGGACTTCCTCGCCATTGATATAAATCTTACCGTTTTGACAATTTTCCAAGCCAAACAAGATCTTCATCAATGTAGTTTTGCCAGCACCGTTTTCACCAATCAAGGCATGGATTTCACCTTCATTCACTGAGAACGTGATATCCTTATTGGCCATGAAACCATTGCCGTAGATCTTCGTGATCCCTTCCATCTTTAGGAGTTCTTTTGCCATTGATTTTCCTCTTCTGTCTAATGGAAAGCCGGGCAAACAGGCTGCCTGTTGCCCGACTCTGTAGACTATTTGTTTGTCTTACTGTGAATTACGGTTGGAACTCGGCAGCCGGGTTGTCTCTGTATGCTGCGTAAGCTTCATAGGTGTTAAAGTCGAAATAGGAAGGAACTTCAATTTCGCCGCTCTTGATTTTTTCATCAATCTCTTTGACTTTCGCCTGAACGTCTGCCGGTGTGTTATCCATATAGTTCTGGTTATAAGCTAAGCCGGTACCATTTTCCTTGACACCGTAGAATGTGTTTCCTGGAGCGATCGTGCCAGAGCCCATAATGCTGTCGAAAATTAAGGCAACACAGGGTTCAATGTTCTTCAGCATTGAAGTCACAATATTGTTGTAGCCAACTGCTGAGGTTTCAGCGTCTTTCAGATTCTTGAAGTATTCCCATTGGTCATAGTCTACGCCGATAACGGCTTTGCCTTGAGCGAGCCCACCCTTTTCTTCAGCGGCTTGTGCAGCACCAAGGTTATTTGTTCCTGCAACAGACCAGACGTAGTCAACGCCATTGTCGTAGAGAACTTTACAGGTTTCATACGTGTTCTGAACACTATCTTCACCAATATATGTATAAGACATTTTCAGGTCGGACATGCCAAGTTCTTTCACAGCATATTTATACCCTGCCAGCCAGCCTGTACCGAAGTCATTCAGAATTGGAGTGTCACTGCGGAGAGCGGCACCAATATGACCTGTTTTTGTCATCAAAGCGGAGTAGACAGCAACTAAAAAGCCACCTTCGTTCTGTCCGAAAGTGATACCGTAAACATTGTCAACAGAAGAGAAATCCGCAGTAGGTGCTGTATCAAAAAGAATAAACGTGGTGTCCGGATACTCTTTCGCTTTCTGTACAACCGTGTCAGTAATGTACCAGCTTGATGCAAGAACGTAATCATAAGTGTTCGATTCAAGTGTATCAAGGAAGCTGTTAACAGCAACGGAGCTATCTGTGCCGTACTCTACTAATTTGTATTCGAGATTGTATTTCTCTGACGCAGCTTGCGCGGCTCGGTTACCCATGTCGCCAAGACCAAAGTCACCAATGAATGGTGTGTAATAGAGAATGGTCTTCTTCTCACCTGAAGCCGTGGTCTGTCCTGCAGCTGTTGTCTCACCACCTGCTGTTCCTGACTGGGACGCCCCTGTCGTATTGCTTGTCCCGCCACAGGCAGCCAAACTAAAAACCATGGCTCCTGTCAAAAGTAAAGATAATAACTTTTTCATTTTTTCCTCCAACTAATAATTGAGATTGTGGAATTTGACTTATTGTCAAAAATGAGTTTTGCCTACTTAGCATTGTGAATTGCTAGAAGCTGCGACAAGATTATCCTCCTTTCTGTTTCACACTTGCTTGAATGTCGCTATTAAATCGTTTAACCTTTAACAACTATTGCCGAATTGTTAAATTCTAGGAATGAGCATACGCTGAATAATATTTTTTGGCAATATTTACTCAAGAAATCCCCTATATTGGACAATTTTTAACTTGATTATTTGTTCATTATATCAATAGATTTACTGCAGAAGAATAAACTATCATTAGGTTAATCGTTTAAACGAGGAGTATACCAGTTGAATATCGTCACGTTACCTGAATCATGTTGGAAAGCGCACAAAAATATCTTTATTCAATAGACTTATTCACTAACTTCTCTACATTTTTTTGGTTATGTCTCCAAACGCAATTTGGTTTATTATCTATAGAGTGCTATAAAAAAGGAATGAGAGTGCATGGCAACTTTAAAATCCATTGCTAAGATTTGTGGGGTTTCCACAGCGACGGTGTCACTTGTATTAAACAACAAGGCTGAGAAAATATCTCCTGAGACTCGGGCACTTGTACTTAAGGTAGCTGCCGAAGAGAACTACATCAAAAATAACTTGGCAGCAAGTTTAACAAGAGGAAAGACGCAAACCTTAGGTCTCATATTACCTAACTTGGAGAATGAATATTTTGCCTCATTAGCAGGCTACGTTAATGACGCAGTGTTTAAAAATGGTTATGTTCTTTTGCTTTGTAACTCAAATGACGATATTGTCCAGGAGAACAAGCAAATACGAACCTTGAAAGGCCATAATATCGATGGCCTTTTTATTACAAAAGCTCCGGGAAGAAGCACCGACGAAAATAGCGACTTTGAGAAAAAGATCCAAAAACTCAATACTCCGGTGGTTTTCATTGATCGTAAATCCGAGGACCCGAACTTGTCCTATTTCGCAGCGAATAATCAGAAAGGTGGCTATCTTGCCACGAAACACCTACTTTCATTAGGACACACCCGCATCGGTCATCTCACAGGACCGCTTACTTTGGCCAGTGCTCAAGATAGACTGGAAGGTTACAAACGAGCACTTAAAGAAAGTGGGATTCGCTTCAGTAAAGATCTTGTATTTGAAGGTGATTTTCAGTTGCAAAGCGGCCAGAGTGCGCTTCCATATTTTATGAGGAAAAATTGTTCAGCTGTTTTCGCAGCAAATGACCGGATGGCCTATGGTCTCATCATGACCGCAATAAAGAAGAACATAAAAATACCCGATGAGATCTCGATCATCGGGTACGATGACAATATCATCAGCCAAGCCTGTTACCCTACCATGTCAACAGTATCGCAAAACTTGGCGCTCATGTGCCTTGATGCTTCCTCTCACATGATGAATCTCTTGAATAATGAAGATGTAGGTGCTGTCACGAAAATTTATGAGCCTACATTGGTGATCCGTGACAGCACTGCACCTCCTAAGAAATTGGACTAGGCGCCTTTGGCCAGCGTATGAATGAGATAAGACACAAACATGTCTCGGTTCGAAGAGAAAGCGAAGCGGCAATTTGCTTCATCCGCTCTCTCGCGACGATCTAGGACGCAGTGGCCCTCTGCACTGCCTGAGAATACCATTGAAATTTTCACTGCTCTGACATGATCAAGAAAATCCTCATTGATCAGCGCGGCTACGGCCAAAGCATCATGGACGGTTGTTGCGTCAACGATTTCAAGTGGTGTCGTTGCTTTATGCAGACGGAGTCGCTGTTCAAGTAAAGAAGCCGAAAACTCAGAACAGAAATTCCCTTGTGATTTCAGTTGATCAATTTCCGCTTGTGTAATAATCGCTTTGTGCGTTGCATCCAGTGGAACGATCAAAGGCTTTATACCTGAGTCCAACACAATTTGAGCAGCTTCCGGGTCTGACCAGAAATTGGCCTCCGCAAAAGGTGTTACATTAGCGACATTGTAGCCGCCGCCCATAATGGTTAATGAAGAAATTTTCTTCACGAGCGAGGGTTCCATTGCCAATGCCATTCCCAGATTGCTTAATGGCCCAGTGGCAACGATGTGAATATCTTCTGTAGTTGCTGACAGATAATCAATATAGAAAAATGCTGCCGGGAGGCTCTTCGCAGTGGAATTTGATTCCGGTAACTTCAGATGATCGTCATGCATTTTTACGAGTTCACCATCAATGACAGCCTCATAACTTCCATCAATATCTCGTTCCGGTGATAAGTATTTTGCCATGGCTGTATGTGCACCACGGTACACTGGAATTTCACTTCCAATTCGAGATAAGAGGCGCAAAGTATTATCGGTAGTGTTTTCAATCGTGGTATTTCCCCAGGTCGTACATATCGCCTCCACTTCCAATTCCGGTGACAAGATTGCACATAGAATAGCAATGGCATCGTCCGAACCGGTATCAACATCAAGTATTACTCTCTTAGTCATTTAATTTTGCCTCCTTATCTCGGAACAAATCACAGAGCATGGATAGAAACAGATCCTTATCCGCAGACATTGCGATTTCTGCATTCGTGTCCGCAGGATTCAGTCGCCGGTCGATCAGAATTTCCCCATCACTTTTCCCGCTGAAACCAACCGCACAATGGACGGCTCGAACATCCTGCAATACTTCGGGATTGATAAATGCGCAGACGGCTAACGCGTCGTGAATCGCTGACCAATTACGTTCCGGGCCAAAATACGCCATCTCATACTCCACGCGCTGGCGAATCAAGGACGCAGCAAAAGTACCGGCAAAGGTTCCCAAAGATTCCAGCGTTTCCGCATCCTCTAAGGAAAGTGCTGCTCGATGAGTCGCGTCAATTGGTACGAGTAAAGGCTTGACCCCTGAATTCAAGATGATTTGGAATGCTTCCGGATCATGCCAAATATTTGCCTCTGCGGATGCCGAACAATTACTCAGATCCACCCCGCCACCCATAATGATGAGTCTGTCAATCTTTGTTGCAAGCTCTGGAGCAGTTAAGAGGAGAAATCCCAAATTCGTCAACGGGCCAACGGCAATGATTGTGACTTTCTCTTCTGAAGCAGATAAATAATCGTAATAAAAACGAACCGCGTGTTTCGATTCTGCTGAGAAACCAGGTTCCGGCAAGCCTTCCAACTTATCGTAGTGGATTTTGAGTTCGACACCATCCACAATCAAAGGTTGGTATTCGTTAACAAGATCGCGGTAGGAGCTCCGATCTTTGACCATAGGTCTGCTGCAGCCTTTATAAACAGGAATTCTTGTTTCCATGGCGGTTACAACCGCTAGAGAATTCGCCGTTGTATTCTCAACTGAGAGATTTCCCCATACATTACAGATTGCTTGAACATCAATGAATGGCGATTGAATAGCTGCCATGATCGCAATGGCATCATCTGAACCAGTATCAACGTCCAGAATCACTTTCTTCGTAATAGATCCCATATCCCGTCCCTTTCTAAAGTGTTCGATGATATAAACAATTCATCTTAAAATGTCACACAACTTGGTGATCACTTTTTCCTTATTCAGCCAATAAACAACATTCACATTTCCTCTCGGCTCCACATAAGACCTGGTGTCAACCACTAAACGTCCATCACAATAGTTGCCACCAAAATCCACGTCGCAGTTTTGCTTCTTACTGATTTCTATGAAGGAAGGATCGATTAGATAGAGAACGCAATACACATCATGCATGGCAATCCGGAAGTCTGTTGGGTCGCCCATATTGTTACTGATCCCAAGCAAGGCGAGTCGATCACACCAATGATCGATGAGGTCGGCAAAAAAGATCGACCAGGGATTCCCTAATTCACGGAAACGATTCGCGTCTTTTTTCCCAAACAAGATCGATGTTGTAGCATCGAGGGGGAAGATCGTGATCGGGCAAGCCGCTTGAATCATGATCTGAGCCGCTTCTGGATCCCAATAGAAATTTGCTTCCGCGGCACTGGTGATATTTACGGCTTCATGGCCTCCGCCCATCACAACAATTTCCTCAATTTTTTCAACGATGGAGGGGTCCATAATCATAGCCATTGCAATATTAGATGCGGGTCCAACGGCAACAATGGTGATTTTTTCTTCAGTTTTTCGTAATGTCTCCACCAGGAAGCTTACTGCATGCTCGGGTTCAGGCGCTCGAGTTGCCTCAGGTAAAAGCAGGAAATCATCGTGAACTGCATACAGTTGCCCATCATGTTCTTGGCTGTATTGTTGTCTTCTCTGGTGTCTGAGCCTACCCGGTGAGAGGTTCTGGACAATAGGACCGGGCATGCCACCATATACCGGGATATCTGCATCCATGAACTCAACCACTCGCAAAGTGTTCTCCAGAGTATTCTCAAGAGGTCGGTTCCCATGGGTAACCGTAATCGCTAAAATATGTTCTCGAAATGCGCGAATGGCCGTAATGATTGCCATTGCATCATCAGTTCCGGTGTCAACATCTAAAATAATCTTAGAATTTCTCTCTATACTCATCTTCAATTTTCAAGAATGCAGACAAAAAAATGCCGACAGTCTTTCCTCTCCTTCTTATTTGGAAATGGAAATAACAATTCGGCAATCTGTTAGAAGTATACACTAACCACTTGGGCTTGTGTGTTCTCGTTAATCAACAAATTTCATTCAATCTGTCGCCCGTCTCCTTCTGTCCCCCAACGCAGCCTGCAGCAAACCGACAAACAGGGGGTGCGGCTTATTGGGTCGGCTCTTGAATTCGGGATGGAACTGCACACCCACGAAATACGGATGCTGAGGGAGCTCCACCGCCTCAACCAAGTGCTCATCCGGCGACAAGCCGGAAATATTGAGGCCTTGAGACGTCAACCTCGAGCGATAATCATTATTGAATTCGAAACGATGGCGGTGTCTTTCGCTAATTTGATCCGTGCCATATAAGCGGTGAAGCCTAGTTCCCGGCACAATCGTGCAAGCATAGGCACCCAGCCGCATCGTGCCGCCTTTTTGCAGAACGCCCCGCTGGTCGGGCATCAGGTCGATCACAAGATGGGGTGACAGCGCATCGAACTCGCGAGAATGAGCCCCCTCGAGGCCGCAAACGTGTCTGGCAAACTCAATGACCGCAATTTGCATGCCGAGGCATATGCCCAGATAGGGAATGTTATGTTCGCGAGCATAGCGGCAGGCTGAGATCTTCCCTTCAATTCCTCTATCGCCAAAGCCGCCCGGTACAACCATCCCCTGTATGTTCGCAAAGATCTCTCCCGCATTATCATCAGTGACCGTTTCACTGTCGACCCACAAGATCTCGACTTTCGCACCGGTTTCGTAGCCCGCATGGTTGAGGCTCTCGATCACCGAAAGGTACGCATCATGAAGTTTTACATATTTACCGACGATGGCAATCGTAACCGAGGTCTTCTCTGAACGAATTTTCCGGCTCATTTCCTGCCATTCGGCGAGGTCCGGTGCCGGCGTCTCTAATTGCAGCTCACGACACACGACCTCGTCCAGGCCATTTTCGTGAAGCATCAAAGGCGCTTCATAGAGATTGGGCAGGGTCAAATTCTCGATGACACAATCCCGCTTCACATTACAGAAGAGGGCGATCTTCGACTTGATATCCTCACTCAGGGCTTCATCCGCTCTGGCAATAATGATGTCAGGCGAAATTCCCATCGCTCGAAGCTCTTTCACGGAATGTTGGGTTGGTTTAGATTTATGTTCACCGGAACCTTTGAGGAAGGGAACCAAAGTCACATGAATAAACAAGCAATTATCAGAGCCTTTTTCCAAACCAATTTGACGGATCGCCTCGAGGAATGGCTGACTCTCTATGTCGCCGGTCGTCCCACCAACTTCCGTCAGCAAAACATCCGTTTCCTCTCCGGCTCCTCGATAAATAAACGACTTAATTTCCTCTGTGATATGCGGAATCACTTGGACCGTCTCGCCCAGATAACCACCGGTACGTTCACGGTTCAAAACATTCCAAAAGACCTTGCCGGAAGTAAGATTCGAATATTGGGTCAAGTTTTCATCGATAAAACGCTCATAGTGCCCTAGATCCAGATCCGTTTCCGCTCCGTCATCGGTGACGAACACTTCACCGTGCTGAAAAGGACTCATGGTACCGGGATCAATATTCATATAAGGATCAAGTTTCTGGGCGGCGACTTGGAGGCCGCGTTGTTTAAGAAGTCGCCCGAGCGAGGCAGCGGTAATTCCTTTGCCCAACCCGGAAACCACACCACCGGTAATGAAAATATATTTTGTCATGAAATACCGCCCCCTTACTCACGTCAATGCCGAAATGTCGAAAACTCGAAATGCCAAAATGCCGAAACTCGCCAAATCCTAGCCAGTCAATTTCTACGAAATTTTCTCCGCTAGTATACCGTTTTCTTGGGGGCGGTTGCGTAAAAACTCACTACATTTGACTACATAAGTTTAATTTTAAACTTATGTAGTCAAAACACTACTTACCCCAGCAGCACTTTGATTTGGTGAGAAGCACCGTCGCCGAAGAGGGGGAAAGAGTTGCTTGTTTGACGGATGCCGTCGACTTCGAGCCAACGGACGCCTTTTTGGACGCCGAGCGGCTTTTCGATCCGAAGTTCGTACACATCGCCGCGGAATTCACGGCGCATTTCGCAGGTCGTCCAACTGGACGGAAGGCAGGGGTCGATGGTGATGCGGTTATAGCCGGGGTGGAAGCCCAGCATGTACTGAGTAATGGCGCGGTACATCCAGCCGGCCGTCCCCGTGACCCAGGCATAGATCGTTTCGCCGGCGCGTGGATTGGAAGGCCCCAAGTACATGTTGGTCAGGGCGTAGGGCTCGCAACCGGAGTGGTCCGAAGGATTCTGCTCGCTATCCGGCATGATGGCGAGCATGGTCTGGTAGGCTTCGTCGCCTCTTCCCAGTAGGCAATCGGAGACGATTTTGAAGGTGCCGCCATGACAATAGGGCGCGCCGTTTTCCCAGATGCCGGGGACAAAACTGGTGAGCCGGCCGATGCCGGGGTTAAATTTTGTATAGGGCGGGCTCAGGGTGAGGGGGCCATAGGGGCTATCCAGCATGGTATCTAGTGTGTCGACGCAAGTCGTGAGGCGGTCCCCTTCTGCGACGCCGGCTAGAATCGCCCAGGTTTGCGGGTTGAGGTAGACTCGACCCTCGGTCTCTTCGTGGGTGCCGACTTTCACCCCCTCATCGTTGAAGGCGGCCAGGTACCATTGGCCATCCCAGGCTTGGGCGTTGATTTTGTTGGCCAAAGCCGCCGCCTCCCCCCTCATTTCCCGGGTGAGTTCGGGGTCTTTTAGGACGAATTCAGCGATTTCGGCCATCTCGCGGAGCGCCCAAACGAGGGCGATGGAGGTCCAGACGCTTTCGCCTTTGCCTTTGCGGCCGATCATGTTGAGGGAGTCATTCCAGTCGCCTTCGAGCGCATGGACCAGGCCATGTTCGCCGAGATCGGTGTAGCTTCTTCGCAGCGCGACAAGCATGTGTTCGAGGACGGTGCCGCTGCCGCCTTGGAAATAGGGCACGACTTCTTCTAGGATGGCGTAGTCGCCGGTTTCTTTGAGATAGCCATTGAGGGCCAGGGGGATCCAGACCGGACCATCGGAATAGACGCGATAAAGGACAGGAAGCCAGCCGCGTTCACAACGGCCATCTTCATACATATATTGTAGGGTTTCGAGGATTTTGGCTCGGGCGAGCTGCGGATTGAAGCCGGCGACTGCCCAAGCGTCTTGCAGCTGGTCACGGAAGCCTTTGCAGCCGTCGCGGCCGATTTCTGCGCAGAGTTGCACTTGTTGCTTCAGCCAATAGTTGGTGAAGCGGTTGATTTTGGGATCGGGTGTTTCCACCTGGAGAAGTTGGGGGAAGGCGGCTTTGGCCGAAGTGAGAGCAGCGAATTCTGCCTCAATCTGACCCGGGGTGAACAGATCACGGCTGATGGTTTGTGCACGCTCATCGCTGTCGGTTGTGCCGAAGAGGGTGTGAAAGGTGGTACTCTGGCCCGGCGCGAGGGTGAAGTCGTGCTGGAGGGCGCCGACCATAGGCTCGCAGGCGGCGAGGGAGTTGGAGCAGGCGGCTTTGGCCACCGCAGTGGGGAGAGCCGGATTGCCGTACTCGCCTAAGAAGGCGCGCTTGCTGGTATCGAAAGCAGAATAAGGCACGCTTGATGCGACGAAACCATGGAACCACTCGTGGGGGCGCTCGATGGCGTCGTTGTGGCAGACGAGCAGCTGGTCCTCCGGGAAAACACGGGCGTACACGTACGAATTGTAATCGCTGGCCCGCTGGTAGCCTTCGAGCTGAAATTCCACGAAGGAATAGGTCTTGATCTGCCGCTCCTCGGAAGATTCATTGGTCAAAGTGAGGGTCCAGATCTCCGCCGGGTGGGTTGGACCGACGAAGCCGCGAAGCTTCACCGCTATGCCGCCACGGCGACTGCTGAAGTGAGAATAGCCCAGACCATGGACGCAGCGGTAGTCCTCGACCGGCGCTTTCACCGGGTACCAGCCGGGGGAGAAAACATCGCCACTGGCCGCATCCTGAATATAGAAATACCGATTCCCGTCGCGAATAACGGCGCAACGGCCGCGGTCGTGGGGATCCACATAGGTCTGCGTGTAGCCGCCGTACGCGCCATTCCCGCCGCCCGTCTGATTCACGCCGGACAGGAGCCTGTCGTTCCAAAAATAATTCAGCATCGGCCGAGGAGTCTCCGGCGTAGTGAAGACAAATTCGTGTTCGTTTTCGAAATAGCCAAACGTGCTCATAAGTTACCCTTTCACAAGTTACCTTTTACAAGTTACTCTTTTACAAGTTACCCTTTCACCGCACCGGACGTCATGCCGGCGACGATGTATTTCTGCAGGAAGAGATAGAGAATCATGACAGGCAAGACGGTGAGTGTCAGCGCGGCAAAGACATAGTGCCAGTTACGGGAATAGAGCCCGTAGAAGTTATAGACCATCATGGATATCGTGCTCCGAGAGGACGTATTGAAGAAGTACAAGGGAATCATGAAGTTATTCCAAACGCTGATCGCCGTAATGATGAGATTCGTCACCATGATCGGGCGCATGATCGGCATATGAATTTGAAAAACCATCCGCACAGGTCCGCAGCCGTCCGAAAACGCCGCCTCATCAATTTCGCGGGGCACGCCTTTCACGAAACTGCTCATGGTCATCACTGTGAACGGCAAATTCACCGCAGCGAACAGCATAATCACACTGAAATAGCTGCCGTAGATGCCGATTTGCTTGAAGAGCACGAAGGTCGTCACCGTCTGCATCGTCGCCGTAAGTCCGAAGATGAAATAGTAGTACAGCACTTTTGCCCAGCGATCGCGGTTGCGTCCCGTGACGATTCCGGCCAAAGCCCCCGTAATCAGCGTGATCGCTACAGCGGCTACGGTGATCAGGGTGCTGTTGTAGTAGCCGCGGAAAATGTTGCCGGTTTCGATGACATAGGTGTAGTTCTCCGGATGCCAGGTGGTAGGCAAGCTGAGAGTGAATTGCAACGCTTCGCCCTGGGTCTTAAACGAACCCAGAAGCATCATCAGAATGGGGATCAAAACAATCGAAGCACTGACGAGCAAGATCAGAAACTGAATCACGTCGCTGAGGCGGGAGGCGGCTTTCATTCCCAAGTGGGTGGAAGGTTGTCTGCCCATGCGGGAGGCTGGTGAAGCCGATGAGGTGGAGGATTTCGTACTCATTACATTTCCACCTCTCTTTTCTTCAGTGCAGAATTGAAGATAAAGGTAATCACAACGACGATCACAGAAAGGATCAGTGAGCTCGCACTGGCCTGGCCCAAGAGGCCCAAACCGAAGGCGCGATAGGTATAGGTGCTAAGGACTTGCGTCGCGTAACCGGGGCCGCCGTTGGTCAAGATATAGACCATGTCGAAAACTTTCAGACCACCGGTAATATTCAAAGTAAAGACCACGGTAAACGTGGGTCCCAATAAAGGCAAAGTCACGTGGAAGAATTGATGGAGCTTACTTGCGCCTTCCAGTTCCGCGAATTCGTAATAGTCCTGTGGAATCGCCTGCAAGCCGGAAATAAAAATAAACATGATGAAGCCGCTCCACATCCAGATCTCCATCAAAATAATCCAGGTCATGGCCGTGCCGTAGTTTCCGAGCCAGTCGGTGGGTGCGACACCAAACTTCGCCAAGAAGTTATTAAGTAAGCCATCCATACCCAAGATTGAGTTGAACAGCAAACCGACGACGACCGCACTTAAGACACTGGGCATGTAGAAAATGGTTCGGAAAACATTATTACCGAACCGAGGTTTATAGAGCATCAGGGCTAGGGCCAGACCTGCGATGGTCTTCCCTATCGTGGTAAAAATAGCAAAGATAAAGGTGTTCTTGAGAGAATGAAGGAAAATCTCATCCGTCAAGAGTTTCCGGAAGTTGTGCAGACCGTTGAACACCGGCTCCGACATGCGATTGATGTTCCAGTCCGTAAAGGACAAGACCAGTGCCATGAGGATCGGCACTATGAAGAAGAAGCCGTAAATCAGGGCTGCCGGAGCAGCCAACCAGCCGGGATAATGTAAACCTGCTTTTCTCACGTAAATGACACCTCTAGGATTCAAATGATTTAATGGATTCATGCAGCCTGCATCTCTTCTATGACACAGGCCACATGATCTGCTTACTTAGTTTCTTAATTAGGCACGGTTCGTGCTAGGTGTTGTCCGCGCCCTGTTCGTACAAGGCGCTGTTCGTGCGCTGCTCACGCTAGGCACAGCTCAAGCAAGCGACTTCTTAGAAGCCGGGCACCTGGTTTTCTTTCATGTACTGTTCGAAATCGATCTGGAACTTATCCAGAATTTCCTGACCGGTCATGTTTTTGCCGGGCGCGTCAATGTAGTACATCCACAGATAAGGATCGAGGGTGTTCTTGCCGATCCCCAGTTCCGCGTTAAGTTCACGGGCATATTTTCCGGTGGAGATATACTTCGTGTTCAGCTCCTCGAGATAGCTCGGGATAGAGCCGCCTTCAGCATCGGTAAAGGCCGGGAAGCCGGGGCGATCCGCAAAGTACAAGTTCATGTATTCCGGGGTGCTCCACAGCTCAAAAATCTTCTTAACCGTAGCTAAGTTCGGTGAATCCTTGTGGGCAACGAAGCCAACCGAGGAATCGTTAGCGGAGAGGATGTCTTCTTTGGCCGTAGGCATAGAGACATTGAACATGCCAATCTGTGCATCCGGGAACGCTTCCATAACCGAAGCCGCGAAGAAGTCACCATTGAAATGCATCGCAGCCTTGCCTTCGCCAATCGCCGCAATCGAATCATCATAGGTAGCCGAACGGAAATCCTCGTTCACATAGCCTTTGTCGAAGAGCGCCAAGTAGTAGTCAATGACTTGAGCCAGCTCAGGTTTCTCATTCCACTTCGCTTCATTCTTCTGGAGCGCCTGACCGAACTCGTGCGCACCGGTCATCCCGAGAGCCTTCGTCATGTTGTCATTCACAATAATCTGCGGCACCCAAGTATCTTTCGGAAAATGGATCGGAGCAATCCCGTTACCATCCGTCTTAATCTTCTCACTCACAGCCAGGAGTTCATCCCAAGTCGTCGGGACTTCAACACCCAGATCCGCAAAAACCGTCTTGTTATAAATGAAGCCATGGATTCCCTGCAGAGATTGGAACGGGAACGCCATCACTTTGCCGTTGTACTGGTAGCTCTCCGGTTTCGCAAGGCGGCTGACCCAGCTCTCATTGCTGAGATCCGCAATGTACTGATCCGGGTTAATCGTGGCATAGACATCCGGGATGTTGTAATCCACCATATCCGCACTCTCACCGGAGTTGAAGCGCATCTTCATCAGATTCGCAAACTGGTCATCCGGGACAACCTGCAAGTCAATCTTGATGTTCTCTTCATCGGCGAGCTTCTTGATCATCGCCTGTAAGCCCGGGTAGTTACGGCTCTGGTTGAGCATAGCAGTAACCGTCACAGATTCCGGGGCAGGGGCAGGGGTCGTCGGTGTTTCCGTCGCCTCACTCGTCTCAGGTACATCCGTTGCTTGGCTCGTGTTCCCCGGTTCACTCGGCGGGGCAGTGGTCGTGGTAGCTGTCGTTCCGCAGCTCGCCACTACGGCAACTGTCATGGCCAAAGCCACCATCAGCGCCGTTCTCTTGATGTTTCGTTTCATTCGCTTTCCCTCCTGAATTCTTTCGTCATTTCCGTTGTGATTTTGTGCTGGAAATACGATCATGTACTTTCATTATCGGTGCATATCGCTTAGAGTAAATGGACAGACGAGCTATCTTAGCATGGATTATTGTGAAATCAGTCAGTCACAAGGTGAATATCGCTCCGCCATTATCCCTGAATGCTACAATTATAAGAAGATTTCCGGAAATGAGCTTTGCAGAAGGGCTCCGGCTATAAGCCCCACGGGAGAAGCACCGGGAGAAGCACCGGGAAAGGAGCAGCCCATGAAACGAATGACCTTTCAAACGAAAGTTTTGGTCAGCACGCTGGCTGTATTCCTCGTGCTCCTTTCCGCCGTCACTTTATACTTCTCCAACTACGTGAAGCGCGATGCGCAAGAACAAGCCAAACAGAATTTGGCCGTCCTCGGGACAAAAACCGCGCAACAACTAGACTCCGTCATTTTCAATATGGATCAAACCGCCTTGCAGCTCGCAGCCAACCCCTATATTATCAACGTATTTAATTCGCTGCCCAGAGAAGAGCCGGGAAACTATTTCACCGATGCCCTAACCCTAGCCCGCGACGTCGAAGACTTCGTGATTTCCTTCAACTTCAAACAGAACATGTCCGCCAGGATCGCTCTCTATAACAATTCCGAAGATTTCATCTCCTCAGGCGTAAGGCCAGTATCCGCTTCGGCACTGCCAAGCTTCTTTGCAGGCGAAAACTTCCTCGAGCTTCGCACCTATTTCCAGGATGAGCAAAACAAATTCACCTACTTCATTCCGCCCCGCAAAGATCCCTTTGCCGTAGGGCGGGACCGCCTCGACAATCAGGAAATCTTCTCCATCGTCCGCGAAATCAAGAATTACAACATCTTGGGTACCAGTAGTGAGTTAGGCTACGTCGAAGTCCAGCATCCCATGGCGCGAATCAGCGAGCTCTTCACCCCCATGGACGACTCCGTCGCAGGCTTCGTCCTAGACAGCAACCATCGAGTCATCTACGCCAGGTTGCCCGAAGAATATACAGAAGACCAGGCCCAACTCGTCTCTACCATAGAAGCCATGGGTCCAGCTGACGGAACCTTCGAGAACGATGAGTATTTCCTCTCCTCCACCTCGCTCGAACAACTGAAACTCCGCGTCGTGGTCCTGCAAGATCAGTCCATTGCTTTGGCCGCACTCTCCTCCACTTGGTCCTTACTCTTGGTCTCTTTTATCCTGATTGTCGCCTTCACTTGTTTGGTCGAGTATTTTATCATCCGCCACCTCACGAAGCCCCTGAAGGAACTTCGCACCGCCGTCTACGCCATCGAATTGGACAACCTTTCCATGGATCTGCCCAACAACGAGAACAGCGATGAGTTGCAGCAGTTAAGTAACGCTTTCAACCACATGTTCCAGAAACTCGAAGAGTCAATCGATGCGTTAGTTTTGGCCAAAACCGGAGAACTCAAGTCCTACGTCCATTCCCTGCAGTCCCAGATGAATCCACACTTCATGCATAATCTCTTAACCGTCATCAGTCTCTCCGTAAGCGAAGGGCGAACCGAGATCATTCCCCTGATTTGCGACAAACTCTCCTCGATGCTCCGTTACACAGCGTCCTACCAAGACACAGGCTGCACGCTGCAAGAGGAAGTCGCTCACACAGAAGATTATCTGACCCTGATGAAAATCCGTTACGAAGATTGCTTCACCTACGAAGTCGACATCGACCCCGCCCTACTGACGGTACCGGTACCCAAATACATCCTCCAGCCTTTGGCCGAAAACGCCTTCCAACACGGCTTCAAAGACAGCCGCCCACCCTGGGAAATCCACATCCGAGCCCGCCAAGCCGACGGCAATTGGCTCCTGTCCGTACGCGACAACGGCAGCGGTTTCAAGCAGGAAGAGCTGGAGCGTTTCAACCAAATCATCAGCGAAATGACGCTGACCAACGCGCGGAGCAAACTGCCGGAATTAGAAATCGGCGGGATGTCTCTCGCCAACATTTATATCCGCATGAAATTGCAATATGGCAGTGATATCGTCTTTCGAATTGAAAATCAAGTAGGTGGCGGCAGCGAGGTCACCTTAGGAGGTCCCTTACGTGTACCGAGTTCTGGTAGTTGAAGACGAACCGCCGATTCTGCGAGGCATCTCCTCCATGATCGGCAACCTGAACCCTGCGTTCACCGTCACAGGGCAAGCGCTGAATGGCGAGGATGCCATCCGGATTCTGGCGGAGTCACCCATCGATGTGGTCTTCACCGACATCAACATGCCCATCGTGGATGGCGTCCAGTTGATGCGCCACATCCATGAGAATTACCCAAACATCCCTACGATCGTCATCAGCGGCTACAAGGAATTCGCCTATGCCAAGAGCGCCCTGCAATATGGCGCTCTCGACTATCTGCTGAAACCCATTCAACAAGACCAGCTAGCTGACCTGTTGGCGCGCATTCACAAGCAATTACAAGAAAACGAAGACGAAGATGACCAGCGCGCCTTGCAGGATTTGCTGTTTTTCCATGTCCCGGCCGAGCAACTCCATTTGCCCGTCCTGCAGGGGCAACCGGTCTATCTCCTGCTCGCCTGCGCCGGCTCCCTGCCCTTGCGCTACCCGTATGATGGCATGTTGCCTGGGGAAGAATATTGGCGGGGGGCGGCTTTGGCCGATACATGTAAAACCTTACTCCCCTCGACCTGCCGATTCTGGGCTATCCCCGGCCAAACCACGGCCGAATTCATCGCGGTCTGCCTTCCGGAACCAGAACCGGACACCGATTTCAGAGACTACGCCGAGCGGCTCTTCGAAGGCTTAAACCACGAAGAAATCCCCGTATCGCTGGCCGTTTCCGCCCCCATGAAGGCCTGGGACAGCTTGCCGCAAACACTCGGGAACCTGCGCGAAAGACTCTACCGCGACGCACGTTTCTCGCGGCCTTTCTTATTACTTCCGGACACCCCGCCGGCACCGGAACTCAGCTTCCAGCCGCAGGATCTGGAGGACCTCCTCGCGATGCCCATCCTCCAAAAAGACTACGACCTCTTCGCCAAAGTCCTCACCTCCCTCTTCGACGAACTCAAGAGGCACGACCTCACCCAAGCCAACGTAGAATATGTTCTCGCATTTATTTTCCTGAGCCTGCAACGAGAATTTCCCACGATCCGGGACAGTGCAGCGGTCATCAGCGAAATCATCGCCAACAGCTACCGCTACGACGACCTGCTGGCTGAGCTTCTCGCCATCACCCGAGACGATTTCCAGCACAAACAAAGCAGCGAAAACAAAGCCCACCTCGCCCAAGAAATCGCCGATTTTCTCACCGACCACATCACCGAACCCATCACAAACCAGATGTTGTCCTCGCGCTTCGGGCTCGCCCCCTCCTACATCAGTCGCCTCTTCAAGTCCCAAACCGGCGTCACCCCCCTCGATTTCATCCTCCACAAACGCATCGCCATGGCCAAGGATCTCCTCCTCGCCCACCCCGATATGATCGTCAAGGACATAGCCCAGGCCGTCGGTTACCCCGATGCCCTCTACTTCTCCCGCGTCTTCAAGCGCGAAACCGGCATGAATCCCTCCCAATTCCGTGCAGAATCCGAGGCATCAACTCAGTAAGATTAGCTGCGGTTGGTTTGTGCGGCTTTGGCCAAAGCCACCTCCCTCCACTCCCCTCCCCCGGGTCGAGTTCTCAGTGGTAAGATAGGTGTGACATAGGTCGGGAAACCTCAACTGCCGACTCGGGCGCCCAGAGCCACCCAACACGTGTGAAGTGCGAAACCTCAACTGCCGAAGGAGAACATCATGGAACATGCCAATCCACTGCTGCAAACCACCGAGAAGACCCCTCATTTCCTCACGATCGGGGAAATTATGCTGCGCTTATCGCCGCCGGACTATGAGAAAGTGCGAATCGCCAACGAATTTCAGGTCAGTTACGGCGGCAGCGAAGCGAACATAGCGATTGCCCTCGCGAACCTGGGCATTGACAGCACTTTTTTCTCTGTCGTCCCCAACAACAGCCTCGGCAAAAGCGCCATCCGCTGGATGCGCAGTAACGATGTCCATTGCACGCCGGTCATTCTGACGGAACCCAGCCAGACCCCGACCCACCGCCTGGGCACCTATTACCTGGAGATGGGTTACGGAATTCGCCCGTCCAAAGTCACCTACGACCGCAAACACAGCGCTATGGCAGAGTTCGATTTCAGCACGGTCGATCTGGCGGGTCTATTTAAGAATTTTGATTGGCTGCATCTCAGTGGAATTACGCCGGCTCTGTCGAAATCCTGCGCTGACCTCATCCTGAATAGCCTTCGCATCGCGCAGGAACAGGGCATGGCGGTGAGCTTCGACGGGAATTTTCGGAGTGCGCTTTGGAGTTGGGAAGATGCTCGTGATTTCCTCACGATGTGCCTTCCTTATGTGAATGTGCTCTTCGGCATCGAGCCTTACCACTTGTGGAAGGATGAGAATGACCACAGCAAGGGTGACTGGAAGGATGACATCCCTTACCACCCCAATTATGAGCAGCAGGATAGGGTGTTCCGCAAATTTGTTGAGCGTTATCCCAATATCACCACCATCGCCCGCCACGTCCGCTATGCACACAGCGGCAGCGAAAACAGCCTCATGGCCTACATGTGGCATGACGGCAAAACCTACGAAAGCCGCCTCTTCCGCTTCAACATCCTGGATCGCGTGGGCGGCGGGGATGCTTTTGCCAGCGGGCTCCTCTACGCCATGATGAAAAACTACGAGCTGACGGACGCCCTGAATTTCGCCGTCGCCAACAGCGCCCTGAAGCACACGATGCACGGCGACGGAAGCATCACCGACAACGTCAATGTCATTCACCAGCTCATGAATGCCGATTATGATATTAAGAGGTAGGGGGGGTGGTCTGTTTCCCAGTGGTGAAGGTGGGTGAGGAACTTGTGTATGGTTTATTAGACTTGTATTCTTTCTCCATTGATATGTATGTATGTTTTGATACCGAATTCATTCATCTGAACTTCTAATGAATATCTTGATAGACAATCACAAGTATTTGACTGAGGGTTTATCCACTCATAAGCGATAGTATCGAGTTGGAAGCTACATGAGAATGATAATCCATCCAGATCACACATGTTTCTCAGTCTAATGAGTTTCATGATTCGTTGAACAACTGGTTTCTTACAAGCTTGTCGTATTTCTTCAATTGTGTAGTTATGCCTATTCAACTCTCGAGGATCATTCGTCATTTCATACCGATCGAAATCGTGTCGACCCGCAAGAAGTCCTTCATAATATATTTGTGGATCTCCTGGGACGAAAAGCTGTAAAGCTCTTACTGCTATCATTGTGTCATCATCTTCTCCTAACAAAGAGTATAGTGTGCCGCATATTTGATGAACGTTTGGTGCATCTTCATATGCTTTTTCGACTGAATGTACTTCAGAAAATTTCGCCCCGTGCTTTTCAGACAATTCTATAATTTTCGTCATATCATCTTTATTTATTAACCCATTCATATCCGGTTGGACAGGGATTCCATCATGACAATCAATTAAAGTCGCCCAATTGGTCGCCCGTTTACTATCGCTTAATAATTCAATTAACAACGACGAGTCTTTCAGTAAGAGCGTTTGAATAATTGAATAAGGTAACAAAAAATCGTAGTTCTTGTATCCTAGCGACGCGATTCTATTAAGTAATTCTTTAGAAGCGTGGATTTCGTGCAAGACGGATATTCCAGAAATACGCCCCTCTTCCTCAATCCAATCCATAAATTCATATATTTCCGGCTCGACAAAAAAGCATGATGTACCAGCTTGTTTAATCACATAACCTATTGCATCCATTCGTAATTCTTTTATTCCTTTTGAAGCAAAGAAACGGAACAATTCCTGGAAATATTGTTTCACTCTAGGATTCTTCACATCTATGTCTACTTGTTCAGATGGCATGTCCGAGCCAAAGGTAGTCCAAATACGTTTAGTATCTCCAGACGACAATTTATAATCAGAATATGGCACGGATCTTCTCAAAATAATACCTGATAAGTCATTCTCACTAAGATCATGTTTCTGAAAGATTTTTTCAGGAGTAAGAAAAAAATCCTTATATTCAGATTCATCCCCGTTTTCTAGGTAATCTTGAAAAATTCTTGATTGTGAAGATATGTGATTAACCATAAGGTCAAGAGTAACGTCGAATTCTTTTGCAATAATAATCATATCAGCCCATGAGCCAAATTGAGGATCAATCTCATGGTAATCAATAGGTGCAAAACCTCGATCTCCTGAAGAAGGGAATGGTGGAAGAATGTGGATTCCGTTAAAAAGATCACAAAATTCTTCCTTTAAAACCATGAACAAATTTTGCAAATCTCCGCCGAGTGAATCTGGATATGTGATTAACTTCATTATCATTTTCTCCATGCTTCCCGCTGTTCAGTAGGTCTTCTTTTGATTCCCTCGTCCACTTTTGCATGAAAATAGCTCATGCGTTCGTGACCCTACCTAAATGGAACCAATAGGGGACATACCATATTGAAGCACCATGTGGAGATTGTGATTATCCTAACCTCCACATGACGTTTAAATTGTAGTCAGCTACACTTTAGTAAACTTGATAAGTATTGACGCAAAGTCCCCACCTATATCATAGAATATTTTTCTATTAATCGGTAAGCCCGCCCGTTCAATAACATCACCGGGAAGGATAGGAAAATTAAACTGTTCTGTTTTGCTTCGTGCTCCCACGAGATCTACCTTGTATTTGAAAGTATGATTAAGACCCCGAGGATACACCCTTAGTAATCCAAGATTCGGAAGTTCTAAAGTTTGTCCATAAAACATAAATGCATTTTCTTTTTCTTCATCTACAGAAATCCATGATGCTGTATTGCCATCAAAAGGACTCTCAAGCCGATAAAACGTGCCATACTGGAAAATATACCGATTCTCTTTATAAAAGGCAATTTGTTGTTTGACTTCAGTGAATTCTTCATTATTTAAAGTTTGTAGATCCAATTCATACCCGAATGCACCATAAAATGCTACATTAGCCCTTGTAGAGAGAGGAGTTGATCGATTAACTTGTTGATTAGGAACTGCTGACACATGCGCACCAATTGAACTTATAGGGTAGACAAAGCTCGTGCCATATTGGATTTTATAGCGCTCTACAGCATCAGAGTCATCACTTGCCCAAGCCTGTGGAGCATAATATAAGAGGCCTGGATCAAAACGAGCTCCGCCACTTGAACAAGATTCAAAAAGTATATGTGGGAAATCAGTAGTTAGTCTATCGTATAGATCATATACGCCTAGGATATAGCGGTGCATCACTTCTCCTTGGATCTCAGCTCCTCTGTTCTGTGAAAAAGCTTCAGTAATATAACGATTCATATCCCACTTGATATACGATATTTTAGCAGGACGTATCACATTACTCATCTGGCCAAATATATTATCTACTACTTCGGGTTTTGAAAAATCAAGTACATATTGGTATCGACTTGGACTTCTGAACCTTTCAGGATCTGAAAGCAAATAATCCGGGTGGGTTCGGAACATATCACTATCTTCATTAACCATCTCAGGTTCAAACCAGAGGCCAAACTTAAGTCCCATTGCTTCAATCTTTTCTGATAAACCACTAATACCATTCGGCAATTTCAGTAGATTAGCTTTCCAGTCACCAAGTCCCGCATGTTCATGATTTCTTTCGCCAAACCAGCCATCATCAAGAACAAATAATTCTGCACCAGCGTCGGCAGCTTTACGAGCAATTTTCAAAATCATTTCCTCGTCGAAATTCATGGTTGTGGCTTCCCAATTATTCAGCAGAATTGGTCTGGGTTTTAATTTATATGCGCCTCGAACTAATTGATTGTTCCAGAATTTATGAAAAGTACGACTCATGCCTCCTAACCCCGACTCACTGAATAGTAAAACTGCCTCAGGAGTTATAAATGAATCGCCCTTATTTAAACGCCAATGAAAATTATTATTATGAATTCCTATGCTGATGCGTGTCTCGTCATCTGTGTTAACTTCAATTTGAGCAAGGAAGTTCCCGCTATATATCAAACTAAAAGCAATAACTTCACCAACTTCTTCATTTGTTTCTGGGCGTAATAAAGCAACAAAAGGATTATGCTCGGCAGAACTCGCCCCCTTCATACTTTGAATAGCTTGGATACCTTTATGAAGTGGAGATATTTCCGGGTAACGTTCACGTCCCCAGGCACCATAAAGCTGCATCCAATTATAATTGGCATCAGGTAAATCTAGATTTAAACTCAGAGCTCGTTCCAATATTAGAGTTTCTGTACCTTCCTGGTAGAACTCCGCATGCCGAGTGATTATAGGATAATCACGAAAGAGTGTATAGAATAGGAGTAGTTTTGTTTCAGTAACTTCATCAAAAAGGGTGAAAATTAATGTCTCAGCTTCATCGTTATTATTTACATAAGTCGAAGGTAGCCCAGGTAATGTCTGTTTTCCCTTTTTGATCTCATATGAAACATACGTAAAATTTGAGATTTCACTGCCATTTTCTCTCCGTATCTGAAATGCAGGTGAGCGGAAGTCGGACGTCCCGAATGAAGGGTATTCTTGTTTTAAGAAATTCAAAGTAAACAGTTCAGGATATGGCCTATTCATAGCCCCCATAGAGCGATATTGGTCCTCATGAAGATAATTAAAAGACTCAGGTTCTGATATTTTTGCGCCGAAATAGAGTTGACCCAATTGACCATTAGCCATTATTTCAATAATGTAGCTTATTTTTTCATTACTTAGATGAAAGGTACGTTGGTCCTGATTAATTACAATCGACATATTTATTTACCTCCGGTAGTTGAAATTCCTTCCATGAATTGTCTTTGGAATAACAAATAGATTATTATCATAGGAACAATCGCGATCAAAGACGCCGCCATAAGTTCCGGGTACTTAGTTACGAACTGCCCTTGCATCTTTGCCAATGCAGGTGCCAATGTCATTGCATCTTTTTCTGTATTTACAATCATCGGCCACATCAGGTCCTTATATGCAAACACAGCAGTGAAAATACCTAAAGAAACCATAGTGGACTTGGTAAGTGGAGCCATTACATAAAGAAAGGATTTTCCGATATTACAACCATCTAGCTTGGCTGCTTCTTCTAACTCTTTTGGTAAACTCATATAAGTTTGTTTCATTAAAAACGTTCCGAAGGCTGTAACGAGGCCTGGAAAAATCAGTGCGAAAAGTGTATTTGTTAATTTCATTTGGCTAATCATGACATACTGTGGAATGATGAAGACTTGGCTTGGAACCATCATTTGTAATAGCACAAGGCTAAACATTAAATCCCGGCCTTTGAACTTGACCCTAGCAAAACCATAACCTGCCATACTAGCCGATACAACAGCGAATAGAACTCTTCCAATAATCATCAGAATTGTGTTTTTGTAAAGTGTTAAAAAATCGAAGTTATTCATAACAGTCACAAACGCATCAGTGCGCCATACTGTTGGAAAAATATAGAAAGGATCAACGCTCGTTGCCTCAGTATTGCTCTTAAAAGCTGTTAGAATCATCCATAAGAATGGAACGATCATAATAATCGAAAAAACGATCAAAATGAAATGAATTAATATCTTCGATCTTGTACTAGTTTTCCCCATTTCCTTTTGACCTCCTAATTATAGTAAACCCATCTTTTCTGCCCAAAATTTTGAAATAGTGTTAGTAAAGCTGTAATAATAAGCAATAGAACAACTATAGTTGCCCCGTAACCCTTATTCTGCTGGATAAAAGAGTAATCGTAGAATAGGTAAACCAATGATTTCACACTATTAAGTGCTGGGTTCGTTTTTTCCATCACCATGAAAATAGTGTCAAAAACCTGTAATGCACCAATCACACGGGTAACAAGTACAAAATATATCGTGGGTGAAATAAGAGGGATCGTTATTTTGAAAAATTGCCGAACACGACCCGCTCCATCTATAGTAGCAGCTTCGTAGTATTCCTTTGGAACCTCTTGGAGTGCTCCGATGAAGAGTACCATATTGTAACCAAGTATTGACCAAATACCAATAATTGCAATCGACCCCAGAGCATATTTCGGATCAGAGATCCAGCTAATGTTGAGGTTAAAAACATTATTGATAAGTCCAAATTCTGTGTTATAAAGCCATTTCCAAACCATTGCCACTGCTGCAGGGGCTGCGACCATAGGCATAAAAAAGATAGTTCTATATATAGTACGACCTTTTATTTTTAAGTTTAGCAAATATGCTAACACAAGTGATATCGCTACAGAAGGTATGACTTCAAGCAGCATATAGACAAAAGTGTTTCTTGTAGTGTTAATTATTTCAGGATCTCTCACTGCTCTTTGATAATTCTGTAATCCAATCCAAGTATTATTCAATCCAAAATCACCGGTCTTAAAAAAACTAAGGCGAATAGTATCAATTATTGGATAGATATTCAATATCACGAGTCCAATCACAGTTGGTAAAATGAAAAACCATCCCCATGCAGTCTCGTTCCTCTGTTGGAGATTCACTTTTTTATTTCTGAGCGCCATTGATTACCTCCAAATATTAAGGAGGAAAAGGACAATGCCTCCTCCTCCTCATGATGTAAATGATGACTTCATTCACTTGCTAATGCCGAATTCATTTCCCCAGCTAAACGTTGTAATGCTTCTTCGATCCCCAAAGTTCCAGACCAGACTTCTTTAAATGTGTCATTAGCCTTATTTTCCCAGACAACAGTATTTCTTGAATAAGGGCGAATCACCATATCATCCATCATATCCAAGTACGCTTGTAAATTAAATAAATCTGTTGACTTAGTCCAAGCATCGGAAGTCCCTTTATAAGCAGACATAGTAACCCCTAGCTCCGCTTGTTTCTTCTGCGCCTTTTCGCTTCCAAAATATTCAATCAGCTTCCATGCTTCCTCAGGATGTTCAGTGTTTGCTGCTGCAGCCCAACCCAATCCATTATAAATAGAGACTCGTTTGTCGCCATATTTAGGTAAGACGGCAATGTCCGCATTTTCTTTTGTATACTCATTGTCTTTATAAACTGGAAGCATCCATGACCCTTGCAGAATCATCGCTGCCTTTCCAGAAGTAAACAGGCCATCTTCTTTATTTTCTGTCAGTATATTCATCGGCGGATTACAATCCTCAACTAGTTTTGCAACAAATTTCATAGCTTCAACAGTTTTGGGATCATCATATCCTGATTTAGTTTTATCATCATTTATAATGTAGCCGCCATAGTCGTAGATTACGTTATAGTAACCAGCTTGATTATTATCAGGCATGATCGCAATACCATAAATTCCTGCATCCTTATCAGTCAATTTGACTGCATTTTCGTACAGAGTATCCCAAGTCCAAGTGTCATCAGGGTAACTCAACTTGGCTTCATCGAAAAGTTTCTTGTTGTACCAAAGAGCAATTGTGTCGATGTCCTTAGGGATTGCGTATTGTTTACCATTGCTCTGATATAACGTAGTGATATCAGAGGGATAATTGCCCAAATCTATCAGGTCACTACCCTCAACATAACTATCTAAGTCTAAGAGTAAATTATTCTCCATGTATCGTTGCGCTTCATTCGAATGCATCCAAAAAACATCAGGCAACTGTCCACCACTTGCACCAGCTGAAAGTTGTGTCCAATAATTTTCCCAGTTAATAACCTGAATTTCTGCCTGTATACCTGTTTCCGCTACAAAGTCATCAATAATTGACTGAATACCGGCACGTTGATTCTCATCCCAAATAGATACACTTAATTTCACATCACTTGTACCTGGTGATTCATTTTGTGAAGCAACAGTTGTACCATTATTACCTCCATCCCCTCCTTGAGTAGTACCTCCATTACCACCGCAAGAACTCAACAAGAGCCCTACTGCCAAAGCGACTGACAGGATTTTCCCTTTTCTCATAATATTTCTCCTTTTGCATAGAAATTAAGAAATTTTTTCCCTTCAGTAAAAGGTATTCGACAAAAATAATTATACTTGTAGATTATAGATTGTACAATACGCCTAATGAAAATACCTTTGATAACTTTGATTAAATCAATTTAAGCGTGAAGTCCACTAGCGATTATTGATCGATAACTCGTGCCGCACACACTCCAGCAAGAGTTGTTTGGCGAATTTTATATGCTGAGTGAACCACTTGGGTGGTTGAAAAGTGTGGCAAACAGAAAATGCAAGTATCTCACTGCTTTGTAATGATTACTTTCATTATTTTTTACCGATGTGGAACTCCCGGAAGAAAGGGATAGAACGGTGTGGAGTAGTTGCCTTCGTGTGGGCTCCATGATTGTCATCCGAAAGCTCATGAAGCGGTCCGGTATGCTTGAGATCTTGTGGAAGTATTTTGAGCAAAAGGATCTGGATTTGTTGTTGGATCTTGCCGCATACAACACCATCACTGAGAATAATGCGTCACAGTATTATCCGGATTACGCATACAATCACTTCGTATTAACGAGAGGTATGACGATCTATAGCGGTTCAACGGTATTGAGGTTTTTGCAAGAAATTACACTGGAGCAGAGTATCGGCTTCTTGAATGAATGGAACGAGGGCAGGGATCACCGAGATAAGATCTAAATTTCCTATGATTCCACAAACAAGAACTGCCAGGCTGGTGATATCGAAATGATGGAATATGGCAATGCGAAGGTAGATCAAGGAACTCCCCTCTTCAACTACGTAATCGCTTGCGGCACCCAGAATCAAGCGCCTCTATTTTATGAGTCTTATCTGGGAAGTATTAATGATGTGTGCCCAAGCTGCAATGCATGCTGGACAAAAGCAAAGCGTATGGTACAAAAAGATTGGCTTTATCCTCGACCGTGGGTATTTCAGCCTGGGAAACATTGAGTATGTGGGCCAGTGCGGATACAGCTTTGTCGTCATGGTCAAAGGAATGGCTTCCCTCGTGAATCAACTGGTTCTGCAGAAAAAAGGAACGCTTGAAAATTAACGGCTCCATCATATCCGTGAGTATCGGGTTTCCGGGAACATCGTGAAGCACAAACTGTACCAGACGGATAAAAGGAGCGGTATTTTCATATCTTCCACAGTCCTAACAAAGAGGTTTCCGAAAGAGAAGCGATTGAGCCTTTTCTCGGGCAGATGGAGATGTTTCTGAAACGTCACGCCAATCAAGCCAAGGACTTTGGTTCTGTCATTGAAAAGTACTTTGAACTCTTTTATGACCTAAAATCCTTTCGGCGACGAATACTAAACTCGTAATGAAACAAGAAATGTAGAACCAAAGGCTGCCATGAGCAGCCCTTTTTGTTCCCAAAGATGGACACGCACTTCATAAACTGGCGGACATTATGGGTTGGCAACTGACGGATAAATTAGGCTGGTAGCGACAATGTCGTTCGTGAAAAGGACTTTATCACTCTCCTGAGAGAAAACCAGTCCATGGATCTCCCCAGCCTGCTCGCACACCTGGAGGGTGCTGCCAACCCATTACAGAGTGTCCGTTCACAAACAATCGAAGACCATGTGACCCGTCAGACGCTTTCACAGTTGCGCGAACTGAGCAACTTATTTATGCCTGTAGGAGGAGAAAAAAATGAGGATTAAGGAATCTGCTCAACGTCTCATGCTTGCGTACACCGCAAACAACTATCCAAGTCACGTTGAGGAGGCGGCGCACACAGCGATGCCTCGCGAAGAATTTCTCGAAGAACTATTATTCCGCGAAGTCGAGTACAGACGAGCCAATCGGCTCAAGAAGCGCATCAGCGCCGCACGCTTCCCTTACCTAAAATATCTGGTCGATTTCGACCGGACTCCCTATGAGAAAAAAACGGCTTCGCTGATTCAGTCATTCTCTTCTCTTGAGTTTATCCAAAACCAAGAGAACCTGATCCTAATCGGCAACCCGGGCGTTGGCAAGACGCACTTGGCTATTGCTCTGGGCATAGAAGCTTGTATGAAGGATCTGAGAGTCTTGTATGCCAGCGTGCCCAACTTAGTGATCGAACTGCGGGAAGCGATGAGTCTCAATCAAGTCACAGCGTACCGGAAAAAGTTTGAAAAATTTGATCTTGTCATCCTGGATGAACTTGGCTACGTCTCCTTCGACAAAGAAAGCAATGACATTCTTTTTAATTTGCGCTCTAGCAGGAAAGGACACGGATCCATGATTATCACAACCAATTTAGTGTTCGAAAGGTGGGTGGAAGTGTTTCAAGACCCCATTCTGACTGGAGCCCTCGTTGACCGATTGGCCCATATTTCTTATGTTGTCGATATGAGCGCTGACAGCTACCGGATCCGGGAAACTAAACAATGGATGGAAAGGAAGGTGGACCCTTTTTCAACCGATTAAGTGGACCGTTTTTCAGTTGACAAAACACTACTTAAAGCATTTGGGTTAGAGGATAACAAAGGAAGTTAAACATCATAGCAATTGTGACGTGTAATAAATCACAAATGTAAAAACCTCATTGTACATTAATGATTACTTTCATTGTTTTTTCTCGGTTGTTATCAATATAGTCATAAGCACTTTTGAATTCCTCAAATGGGAATTGTATTGATATCAATGTAGATAAGTCAATCTTACCTTTATTAACCAGCTGTATTGCTTGTAGAAAATCTTCGTTGCGGTACATCATCGATGTGTCTAATGTTAATTCATGGTCGTTTAGTACTGCGAGATCAACCTTTGCAAGATCTGCAAAAACAGCAACCAAGATGATTCTACTCCCCTTACGAGCATACTTGATTGCCTGATTTATGGTAATGTCATTTCCTGCACAATCAAATATGTAATCAGCTTTATCTGAACCATAATACTTTGTGATCGCTTCACCTAGATCTTCGTTCTTCGTATTTAAACAATAATCAATCGAACACTCTTTTGCGATACCCAGGCGTATATCACTCACATCAGTAATCAATACACGATTCGCTCCAAGAGCCTTCGCCGCTTGGGCAACAAGGTTTCCAATAGGGCCCGCACCAATAACGACAATATTCGCACCCTCGGGCTCATCCGCCCTATTCACCGCATGAACAGCGACTGCGAGTGGTTCCATTAGTGCACCTTCTTCAAATGTCATATCCTCAGGTAATGGCGTTACTTTACTTTGGTCAATAGAAAAATACTCAGATGCTAATCCTGTTGTTTGGAACCCCATCACTTTGAGGTTTTCACAGAGATTGTATTTCCCATGCAGGCAAGGGTGACATTTCCCACAAAACACCTGAGGTTGAATCGTAACTTTTTGGCCTTCATGAAAATCTGTAACATTCGCTCCAAAGGATACAACTTCACCAGAAATTTCATGTCCTTGTGTAATAGGATATTTTGTAAATGGATGTTCACCATGGTTAACATGAATGTCAGATCCACAAATCCCTATTCTCATTACTCTGATTAGCACTTCGTTCAGCATGGGTTCAGGGATAGGAACTTCCTGAAATTTGATCTCTCCTGGTTTCGTCATTACTTGCTGTTTCATTGTCATCTCTTTCTCCTCCGCTAAATCACAAGATAAACATTTATTCTATTTACTACTAAAAAAGTCCTCTTTCTGCTTGATGAGTAACTTCTACACATTGAAGCCATCATTCACATAGGTTGCACCAATACAGGAGTAAATCACGACACCGAATGATCATCTTCGTCATCATCCGAATCTTCTGGTGCAACGGCTCCGCTCAATGGGAGTGAAGCGTCAATAATAATCCATACTAAAATCATAACTGGTCAATGAGTAAACCGGCTAGCGCAATGTCGGCGCTGGTCAAAATTATCTTACGTTTGCTAACTGTTAACTCTCAAAGCTCGCCTGGTCTTTATAATACAAACTGAGAGCAAAAAGCAGGAGCCATTTATAGAACAGCTCCCGCCTTTGGGTGGACAAAATCTAAATGCATTACCCTTTAATACCAGCGGTTGCGACACTTTCAACAAAGTATTGTTGTAAGAAAATAAATACAATAAATACTGGGATTAGGGCAACAGTCGCAGCAGCCATAATCAAAGCGTAGTTGGAAGAATATTGTGAGTTGAACATACGCAACATTAGTTGCAATGTGCGTTTGCTCATAGTTGAAAGGTAAATCAATGGACCCATAAAATCATTCCATTCGAATACAAATGAAGTTAGGATCAAGGTTGAGATTGCAGGCTTTGACAAAGGCATCATAATCTTCCACCATATCCCGTATTCATTCAGTCCATCAATTCTTGCAGCAGAAAGTAAGTCATTCGGTATCCCCATGAAGAACTGACGCATCAGAAACACGCCGGTAGCAGTGAATGCATGCATAAGAATTATTCCAAGATGGCTATCCGTCAAACCAAATTGCGTCATCATAACATATTGTGGAACCATGTAGACTTGCCATGGTATAGCAATCGTTAAGATGTAAAAAACGAAAATTACATCACGACCTTTAAACTCCAGTTTTGCGAAACCATAAGCAGCAAAACTTGATGTAATTAACTGCAACAGAGTTGTCCAAAAGGTTAATTTAAACGAATTATAGAAACCAGTTAATAGCGGTACTCGTTGCCATATTTCAACATAATTGTTCCATTGCGGATCCTGTGGAATCCACTGTATTGGGTAAGTGAAAACATCTTTTTCAACCTTAAGAGAAGTTGATAACATCCAAGCAAAAGGGATTAACATGATGAATGCTACGATAATCAAAGCAAGGTACAAAAAAAACTTTGATATAAACTGAGTCGATTTTTTCTTATTTATTGCCTCCATATCATCCCCTCCTTATAAGTAATCCGTGAATTTCTTCTCAACACGGAATTGTATAAGTGTGACAATGGCAACTAAGACGAATAGCGTCATTGCAATGGCACTCGCATAACCGTATTCAGAACAAACAAATGCAGTATTGAATATGTGGTAGGCTAGAACTTTTGTTGCTTCTCCAGGCCCTCCTTGAGTGGTAATGTACATGATATCGTATGATTTGAAGGTGAGAACAATTAGCATCATCAAGACGAAAAAAGTCGATGATGTGATATTAGGTAAAGTCACGTTCTTAAACCTTTGCCAACTGTTAGCTCCATCTAGAGACGCTGCTTCATACAGTTCATATGGCACCCCTTGCAGTGCTGCTAGGAATACAATCATATAATAACCCATGTTTTTCCAGATAGTTAAGCCAATAATTGTAGGCATGGCCCATTGCTGGGAAGCAGCCCATCTGGGTGGATTTTCAACTCCCAAGGCAATTAGCAAACTATTGACCGGCCCACGATCTGGGTTGAACAGTGCCATCCAGACAACTGCCACAGCAACAAGTGAAGCGATGTATGGGAAAAAGAGAACGGACCGGAAGAAGACGCGTCCTTTAATTGGCTTGTTCATGATTATCGCAAGCGCAAGCGAAATAACCATCATAAGAGGAACTGTAACTACAGTATAATATAGTGTATTAATCAGAGAAATACGATAGCTAGGGTCATTAGTGAACATTCGGACGTAATTATCCAGCCCGATGAATTCAATTTTATTACCTGCATTCCATTCAAAAAAACTCATAAAAAGAGCAAATACAATAGGAACGAATGTAAAGACAAAGAAGCCTAACAGGTTTGGCAGAATGAAGGAATAGCCAATCAAGTTATTTCTAAGAGATGTCTTGCTAGACCGAGTAGGCTTACCTGAATGTAAACTTTGCGTAGTGGACATACTCATATGCAGAGGCCTTTCTAAAAGAATGCCCTTACCACTAAACCTAAGTTTTACAGTAGTAAGGGCTTTATCAATAAGTTATTTATTTTGAGCTGCTTGTACTCGTTCTACAAGTTTTGCTAAACCTTCGTCAACCGAAACGCTTTTCGTCATGATCGCACTATGTTGTTCTTTTTGAATTCTATCAATTTCAGCACCGTGTGGATCCATCGGTGCTTCCGGAACGAACTTGGGTAAGTCAATGAATCTTGAAAAATTGGCGGGTGCAAATTCATTGTTATCCGGCATAGCATCAAAAATATCATTGACGGCCGTAGATGAATATCCAGGAACCACTCCGGATTTGGCCAAACTAACAGCACCACCTTCTCCGCAAATGTATTGAAGAACAGTCCATGCTTCATCCGGATGATCTCCATATGCTCCTAAAGAGACTGGGGTGATACCGCCGACACCAACTGTATTGCCTACTTTATCATCATTAGGCAAAGAAACCGCATCCCAATTGAAAGTCGCATTTTCAAGCAACATATTGGTGAACCAAGTGCCGATTTGAATCATAGCTGCTTGTTCATTGTAAAATACCCCAGAATAGTGGAGCTTGGTTGACTCCAGCATTCCATAATCCATAATAATCCCGCGGTCTTGCAAATCTAGCAGCCACTTATATAGTGGCTTCTGAATGTCATAAGTGGAAGTGTCAAATGGTTGGTACTGTTCTAGACGTCTGTAAATGTTTGTTGAGACAGCCGGCCAGATATGGAAATGTGCACCATATACCTTTTCATTGCCAGTTCCGCTAGTCATTCTTTCAGCAAGGTCAGCATATTCGTCCAACGTCATTCCATCCGTAGGATATTCAACACCTGCAGCATCAAACAAATCCTTATTGTAGTAAAGTAAATAGTTATCTTTGCGAAATGGTAGCCCATAGACCTCGCCATCTGACTTCATGTATTCTAACAAACCAGAAAATTTTGCTTCATCAAACGTTGGCGTATCTGCTATATATTGAGTTATTGGCTTTAAATGACCCTGGTTGATGAGCCCACTAATATCAGGCATAGACTTTGAAAAAACAATATCAAAATTCTGTTTTCCAGAAAGTTGTGTTGTTACAACTGTGGGATATTCATCAGAAGCAAACTCAACTGGTTCAATTTTAATTCCAGGATTTTCTGCTTCAAATCCAGCGAACATTTCCTTAAAGTAGCTAACATTTGAATAGTCCCATAAGGCTATTCGAACAGTAACTTGATCTTGAGAGGATCCATTGGAACCCTCTGTGTTGTTTGTAGTGTTGCACGCTGCCGTACTCGCTACTTACATAACTATTGCCAAAAGGCCTGCTAGTTTTTTCCTCATACTTTTTCCTCCAAATTCACTCTTACGGGCAACATTTCCCCGTGGCTTCTCTACTCTTCCGACATCAAAGTATTCTCTCGAATATAAAGAAATTATTGATGTCAAATTAATAGCTTTTTCGAACGCAATTGGTTCATGCATAATATCAACTATTGTCGTTCTAATAATTAATGTTATTGGCCAATATGCTAATATATTAAAGTTTTATACTTTTTGAGTCAATAGATAAACGATAATTTTTGTGGATATTTTCAAACGATATTGTCGATAATATTTCAGAGCCAATTTTTTAAGATAGATAGGATAGATAATGCGCACTGACTTCTTGACAACTTATTATTGTAAGAAGACAATCATAATTCGTGTCTTATGACCCTCAGCTTACTCAAAGAAGAAAATTGAAACACATGCAAAACAAATTGGGCTGTAATAAACCACATTACCTCACTTCCATAATACGCTGATGGTATTGTGTTTTCTTCGGATTCAGGTTGTTTAGCTATCTTGCCCTGCACTCACCTGAAGCCGCACCTTCATCTCCCCACCTTTGACACAAAGGACAAGTGCCTGGAATCCACCAACGGGGCTGAATAAGCGCCTAAACGTTCCATCATTATTTCGATATTCATCCGGAACTGTGATGGCCGAAGGTGGTGTGAGTTGCGTATCAGGTGCAAGAGGCGTATCTGCTGTAACACTTAAAATCGTTGACCCACGTTGGATCTGAACCGTGGTGGAATCAAGCCACCTGACGATGTCGTCATCACCACTGACAATTGGCAGTAGGAAGACCGCTTTTTTTGCTTCCGTTTTACCGGTCAAGGAAAATGTATCGGATGTTATGCTGTATTGCAAAGAATAACCTCCGCCTGATGCTTGTTGGGGAGTGCGTAATTGGCCGGAACTTTTAACCCACAGTGAGTGGCTTTCCTCTCCAAACGTCATCCTCGCAGAAAGGTCATTCGAGGATGAGTAACTGCTCCTGTTTTTACGATCCCCTGCAACATTAGCCACACCAGCATCACCAGATCCTCCAGTCCCAACAAACCCGCCAGAAATGCCAGCATTTACAGATTTCCCAGATCTTGTAGAACCACCAGACCCGCCAGCATCTACAGATTTCCCAGACCATGTAGAACTACCAGACCCGCCAGACGCACCAGCACCAGCGCCAGAGCCAGAGCCAGAGCCAGCGCCAGAGCCAGCGCCAGCGCCAGAGCCAGCGCCAGAGCCAGAGCCAGAGCCAGAGCCAGCGCCAGAGCCAGAGCCAGAGCCAGAGCCAGCGCCAGAGCCAGAGCCAGACGTTTCAACATCTTCAGAACCACCAGACACCAACTGGAATCGCGGAGACGGACAGATGTCAAATTGGTAAGCAGGCATTTGCATATTGTTGGGCTCATTTTGCCTGTAGGGATCCATGCCTCCGAAAAGGATCGTGCCCCATGCGGGATGCCAAAGCAGCGAAATTGCTCCCCCTGTCAGATGGCCACCATCCAAATATTGGTAATCATAGTTTGATACGGTTGCTCGCCACGGTCCTTTACGAAGGATTGCGGTGTCTATGGTTGGATAATAGTGAATGCCCTCCGGCGGCTGGGTAATGGTATCGTGAGTCGGAAAATTTTCTTCATCTATCAGCGGGTTTACATCGTCCAAGTGGGCAGCTTTTCCCGTCACGGCCGCTTCGTCAAGAAGGGCAGCTTTTCCCGTCACGGCCGCTTTGTCAAGAAGGGCTGCTTTCTCCATCATGGCCGCTTCATCAAGATGGGCAGCTTTTTCTATCATGGCCACTTCATCAAGAAGGGCAGCTTGTTCCATGAGAGCCGCCTCGTCCGTGAGAGCCAAGGTTTTGGCGTGGCAAATGGTGTGGTGAATGCAAGGTGGTTCGTGGGCAGCGAAATACATGGGACCGCCGTGGAGTAGGCCATCGTGCGTACAAGATTGCAGTAGATTGAGGTTGAGGAGGGCGGCTTTGGCAAAAATTGGATCGTAGTTGGCCAAAGCCCCAAACCCTGCTAGACAACCATCGGAGGTGCGGCTGCCCCAGTATGTCCACTTGTAGCTCCGACTGCCGAAACTGTTGTCCCAACCGCCATCGGGCAGCATGAAATCCAGATGTGTTTTGGCGGTTTGGAGGATGGCTTGCATCATGGGCTGGTCGTCGGTGAGCCCGGTGAGTTGGGTGGGCCTGGTAAGCTGGGTGGGCCCGGTGAGCTCACCGAGCTCGGTCAATTCGGCGAGCAGCGCGTATTGGGCGAGGGAGGGGAGGCTTTCTTCGACGTTGTAACCGATGTCGACGGGGCGGCAGGAGCGGGGAGTTACCGCTTCGATGGGGTGACCTTCGCCATAGAACAGGCCGTCTGCTGTGATGTGGCTGAGGGCGAAATGGGAGAGGGAGGCGGCTTTGGCCTGAAATGAAGCTTGCTCGTCTGGGAGGAGTTTGGCTGCCAAAGCCATCGCATAAGTGCAGGTGGTGGGATAGTTGATATTACCGCCGATTTGCTCGATGTTCTGGAGGAGATAATGAGAGCTGACGGTGAAGCGATGCAGGAGGGCGGCGTGGAACGGAGCGGGAAGGTGCTTGCCAAAGTGCAGCAATGTCTCGCCTTGGGCTATCGCGGCGAACACGGTGATGCCGTTCCAGCTGGAGTTGGTGTCGTTGTTGTAACTTCCGTCGGGGCGAACCATGTGCTCGGACCAGGAGAAGAGCTTCTGAGCGGCCTCGAGATAATGGGTCTGACCGGTCTGAGCGTACTGGGCACATAAAGGCAGGACGGCGTCGCCACTTCGGCCATGTACACGCATGCAGGCCGGACAGAGGATGCCGCCATCTAGACGGGGATTTCCTGTGTCAGCGATTTGATAACGGATCAGTGCGTCTGTCCAGTCACGAAGAAGCTCATCTTTCAAAGTTGTACCTCCAGAGTTGTGCCTCTAGATCTTTACTAGGTAGTGCTTTACCTAATACATCTTTACCAGATAGACCTTTACCAGATAGGTCTTTACCAGAATTTATCCCAGTCTTTCTGCAGACGGATCAAGGTTTCGTAGAAGAAATAATCGCCCCAGATCGTGCCTGTGCTGCCACTGTCGCGGTGAAACATCCCATTGGTTAAGACGCAGATGCGGTCCGGATCGTGGAGGAAGTAGTGATCATACAAGCTACGAACGATGGTGTACACGTGATTGCGATAGGTTTCTGCGAGGTCGGGCGTGCTGTATTTCGCCAATTCGAGGAGGCCGCAGGTGAAGATGGAGGCGGCGGAGGTATCGCGAATATCGGGCACGTCATCGGTGAAGGTGAAGTCCCAGTAGGGGACGTGATCAGCCGGCAGGTTCTTGAGGAAGACTTCGGCGCTCTTTTGGGCAACTTCGAGGAAGCGGGGTTCTTGGGTGTATGAATAGGCCAAAGCAAAGCCCGTCACGATCCAGGCTTGTCCCCGTGCCCAGGTGCTTTCGTCTCGGTAACCTTGGTGGGTGCGTCCAACGATAGCTTTGCCGCTTTCCGGATCCATCAGATAGGTGTGATAGGAGGAGTAGTCGTTTCTGACGAGGTAGTCTGCGCAAGTGTTGGCGTGATTCAAGGCCATCTCATGGTGTGCTTCATTGGCTGACCAGAATAAGAGGGGAAGGTTCAGCATTGTGTCGACGATCATTTTGACATAAGGGTTCCCTTCACCCATCTTGCCCCAGGCTTGGATGAAACGACCTTTCTCGTTGTAGCGCTCGGCCAATACATCGGCAGCCGCTTGGGCTGCCGCCTTGGCGTCTTCTCTTCCGGTTACTTTGTAGAGGGCTACGCTGGAGAGTGTGTAGAGAAATCCTAAATCATGCGAGATGCCGATCCGGTTGTTGAGTCTTTCGGTGAAGCTTCTGAGGTGTGCATCGGCATTGGCGAGGAATGTCGGGTTTTGTGTGCGATCGTAGGCTAAATACAGCATCCCCGGGAAGAACGATGAGGTCCATAATTTGTTGAGTTCCGGCGGGTACTTGAGTCCCTTCGGGGCGGTTGTGGTGATGTGCGGGAAACGATCCGTGAAGTGCGGCATTGCGCGACGCAGTTTCTCTTCGATTTCTTCTGTCATCAGATGATAGAGCGGGAGGTCAGCTGTGTTGTCTCTCGTGTTGTCAGTCTTGTAGTTGCCTGTGAAGTCAGTATTATTGTCCGGCATGGTCAATCAGTCTCCGATCAGTTTTTTGTGTTGTTTTTTTTGTGCTGCTTTTGGAGTTGTGCTTCGCGCCGTTCGCTGCTAACGCGCCATTCGCTACAAGCACCGTTCTCTGCTAACGCGCCTCGCTGCTAGTGCTCCTCGTTCTTCTCGTCATTCGCTGCTAATGCCATTTGCTACAAGCGCTTATCGTTCTTCGCGCCGTTCAGCAACAGCGCAACCCATCACTCCTTCACAGCCCCGATCATGACGCCGGCGGTGAAGTATTTCTGCAGGAAAGGATAGACACAGAGAATCGGAACAGTGGCAACCATAATTGTTGCATACTTAATGGTTGCCGCAACAGACTCTTGATCACCTGCACCCACACCGGAAGTCATCCCCTGTGTGCTGTTTTGCAGGAGGATTTCCCGAAGAACAACTTGGAGCGGGTACATCTCGCGGTCACGCAGGATGGTCGAAGCCCAGAACCAGCCATTCCAGATACCGACGCCATAGTACAGGACCATAACGGCAAGAATTGCCTTCGACAGAGGGAGCACAATATTAAACAGGACACGGATATGTCCGGCACCATCAATACGCGCCGCTTCAATCAGCGATTCCGGTATAGCCGAAAATGAGGTACGCATGATGATGAGGTTATACGTGCTGATCAAAAACGGAATGATTAAGCCCCAGAGGGTATTCGTCAGATGCAGGTCTTTCAGTGTAAGGTAAAAAGGAATCATGCCACCGGAGAAAAACATCGTGAAAGTGATGAACATCATGATCGGCTTCTGGAACATGACATTCTTCCGTGATAGGAAATACGCCCCGAGAGAAGTCATAATCAGTTGCAAAGTGACCCCGATGACCAACACAAACATCGTATTGCCATAACCGCGTAAAATCATCGGGTTGGCAAACACTTTTTTATAGGCTTCCACACTGAATCCTTGTGGAGCGAGCAGTAAGCCGGTATGTTGGGTCAGCAAACTCGAATCGCTGAATGAAGCAAAGGCAACATAGAGCATGGGGTACAGACAAAGTAGTCCAATAAGAGTTAGTAAGATGATATTGAACACATTGAAAATTCTGCTGCCTGTGCTCTGTCGCATTTTATCCTGTAATTCATTATTCATTGGGAAATTCTCCTTACCAAAGACTGGTATCCGACAGCTTCTTGCTCAGCTTATTCGCGACCAAGAGCAAGGTTAAATTAATGACAGAGTTGAACAAACCAATCGCGGTTGAATAGCTCCACCCTTGTTCCAGAATACCCACGCGATACACATAGGAAGAAATAATATCGGCTGTTTCATAAGTCGACGGATTATACAGCAGGATTGTTTTTTCATAACCAATGCTCATGATGGAGCCAATTCGGAGAATTAACATGGTCACAATCGTGGGTGTAATTCCCGGAAGAGTCACATTCCAGAGTTGCTGGAAACGACCTGCGCCGTCAATGGACGCCGCATCATATAGTTGTGCGTCAACGCCGGACAAGGCACTCAAGTAAATGATGGATCCCCAGCCGATTTGTTGCCAGATATCAGAAACAACATATATGGTTCTATACAGCGCAGGGTTCTGCAGCAGCGGGCTTCTCTCACCGCCGAAGAAAACAATAATGTCATTAATGAGGCCTGTACTCATACAGAAATCTGTAAGCATCCCCGCAACAACGATAATTGAGATGAAGTGCGGCAGATAGGTGACGGTCTGGATGGTTTTTTTGAAAGTTTTGTTGCGCACTTCATTCAGAAGCAGCGCCAGGATAATCGGAGCCGGGAACCCGAAGACCAGTAATTCGAGACTTAATACAACCGTATTTCGCAGGAGTCTCCCGAAGAAAGGACTGTTGAAGAACCGCGTGAAGTTATCAAAGCCGACCCACGGGCTTCCCTCAACGCCTAAATTGGGTTTAAAGTTTTGAAAAGCAATCACAGCGCCATACATCGGTTTGTAGCTGAACAAAAAATAGAAAATCAGAACAGGAAGAACCAAAAGGTAGAGCTGCCAATTTCGCAAGAAATCCTTACCGGCTCGGTAAGAAAAACGGTTCCGATTTAGTGGTTTTTTCATGCTACTCCCTTTTCGCAGGGGGGTTGTCATCGTTGAATTTTGTGACATCTTTTTTCTCCTAAGTAGGGACAAGTGGAAAGAAGGCAGCAGACCCGTAGGTGAGCCTGCTGCCGGTAAACTTACGTACTTTCAGGCCAGTGTTCTTGTCAATTGGGATTAGCGGTTGTTATAACGAGTAAGGGCCGCATTCTCAATCTCCAGAGCACGATCCAGACCCATTGTCTTCATGTTCTGTACATAGGTGTCAAAATTATCTAGGTTTTCGGTTCCGAGTATAAATTTCAACATCATTTCATCACGATAGGTATTGATTTCATTCATGATCGTGCTGAATTCATCACTCTCTTCAGCGGTAGCGGTGATTGGAGGAAGATTATGCTTGCCGGAGTCTTCAACAAACCATGTTGCATTAGATTTCTTCTGACCGTCATAGGTGTAGTACTGCTTCAGATAACGCAAATCCTGAACGAAAGGACCATTGTAGTTGCCGCGAATGTAGGCAGACATGGCCTGGGCAACCGGCCACCCATTCGGATTGTTCATGATCTCATCAGTGTAGACGGGGTTGCCATCCTGCATGGTGTAGCTGACGCCTTCTGTACCGAAATTATAGTACATATGGCCTTCTTCGCTGTACGCCCAATCCAACATGCGGGCTGCGGTCTCGATATCTTTACAGCTGGTTGTAATTGCCACACCGCCATCATTTGGGATCACATTCTCAATCTGACCCATGGTAACGACTGGGACATTCTCACTGGTCGGTACAGGGGCGGGTTGCAAATTGTAGTTAGGATCCGTGGCCAAAGCCGCCTTCGTCCAGACTCCTGCGCGACTTCCAGCCCAACCGGTCGATGCACCGGAAGTACCATTCGTCATTTTCGCACTGACCTGGTCAACCTGTTGTGTAGCAAGATCCGGATCCAAGAGGCCTTCACTGTACCATTGGTTCATAACCGTGAGATACTCTTTGAAGTTTTCTTCTGCAGCTCCGAAGTGAACTTTACCATCATCACCGACATAGAACATCTTGGTCGTATTGAACGAGAACTGGAATGGGAAGTTTTGATTCAACGCATCATTGTTATATTCATAAGTAAAAGGGGCATTGGCACCTTTTTGCTCTTTGAATGCTGTAAGTGCCGTATGCCACTCATCAATCGTGGTGGGCAGAGGGAGGTTAAGTTCATCCAGCCAGTCCTGACGAATCCACAAGCCATTCGTTACACGAAGTTCTTCATCACCACGAACAAAGGGGAACATATAGTAGTTGCCGTCATCGGTTTTCGCCTGGCGGTCTACTTCTGGGTGCTCAGCCAAGTACTTCTTCAAATTGGGGCAATATTTATCAATCACCTCATTCAAAGAAATGATCGTTCCGTCGGCGATTGCCTTCTCTGGGCCGCCTGGAAAAGTCATCCAGTGGTATTCCATCAGATCCGTCAAATCCCCATCTGCGAGCATAAGGCTAAACTGCTCTTCTCTCTGACCTGTCGGCGGGTGCAAGAAAGTGATGTTCACACCCGTATTTTCCATCAAGCCTTTACCAAAAGGAGTATCCCCTAAATTGGTATAATTGGCAGCTGCGCTGGTGTTCAGATCTGCCCAATAGGTAAGTGAGCGATCACCGGTCATTGGATAAGCAAAATCAGATGTGCCTGTTTCCCCTGCGGTTGTTCCTTCAACGTTGGCGCCGGTGGTATTGCCCGGTGTAGCAGTCGTTCCAGAAGTGGTACCCGAGGTTCCACACCCGGCCAGTATACCGACCGTGAGAGAAGCACTCATGACGAGCGCGAGCGCTTGCTTCGCGTGTTTCATAATTTCTTGACTCCTTCTTTTTCCTTCACATTTCTGATAGGGAGACCAATATGTGTCTGCCGAACAGAAATAATCGTAGTTTGAATATGAGCTTTGCAGTAGCGGGTAATTCCGAGTGACGTCCCTCTCCTCCTCGCCTGCGTTAGGTGTAAGTTACCATGAGCGTGGTCATCCCAAAATAGAAAAATCTTGTAATCGATAGGAAAAATTTTGAATCGGGCATGTGCATTTTTCGGGTGGAATGCGCATTTTTTCGAAACGAGCGAAATTAGCCGTCAATTCAACTAAATTCGGGCGATTCCATTCATGCAAATAGCAAGAGAGAACAGCAGATGGCCTCCGGTCACACGGGTGTGTCTGCTGGCTCTTTTTCCTCGCCTCCATGGATAGCGCGATATTGTCCGGGGGTTAGGCCGGTTTCTTTCTTAAACACACGGATCAAGGCACCGCTATCTCTGAAACCTGTCAAGCTTGCAATTTTGGTAACAGAATAATTTTGTGAGAGCAAGGCTTTCGTCTTGTCAAGGCGGACAGTATTGATAAAGCCGAGCAGGCTTAAGCCTGTCCCCTTCTTGAAAATACCAGATACATACGCCGGGGTAAGGTTGAAATGCAGACCGACCTGCGAAATATTTACATCCGGATCCTGATAGTTTTCCAAGATAAACGTACGGATTTCTTCACACAACTGATGGGCAGGTGTTTGGCTCGAAGTCTGCTCGTTCACGCGTGTACAAAGTGCATCAACCATCCGGAGAAGCCGATTTTCCAGGTCCTTGACCGGAGCATGTTCGACTTCGACGAAGCTAACAATGCTTAATCCGTTGATGTCCGCTTGATTGGCTCCGCGGAGCAAGGCAGAAAGAACATTATGTGCCAGACAGCGGCTTACACCAACCGCCTGAACTTTGTCCTGGTTCGCCTTGTAGATTTGCTTAATCAGCGCCGTCGCTGCTTCTGTTTTACCTGCTGCAACCAGATCACTGAGTTTCTGTTCATCATCAAGCGAGAAGACATAGCCACCGCGTGCGTCCCTAATGTCACGATAGAGAACCAGTGTGTCTTCTTCGCTGCAGTACCCAATCGCTTCTAGTGCTTCTAGATAGGAATGATGAATCCCCGGCTTCTCGGGATGAAGATCTCCCACAGCAGCAGATGCGGAGATGTGCAAAATTTCCTGTACTTTCTGCAGGGTGAACAGAATATCATTCTGGATGATTTCTGAGCTACTGTCGTCCATTGCACTGATGATCGCTGCAACATATTTCCCTGCATTGGTCAGGGCAACAGGCACATGTTCCCCGGCAATTTCTTGATAAATATTGGAAATCGCAAATTGCACTATATTTTCTTGTAAATAATCCTGCGAACCATTTTGCGGTAAGGGACTATGTGTAAATAAAACGACCAGATACTTAGGGCCGGGCAGTTGGATTTGCATGTCAGATGTGCCTACTTCAGCCGAATCATAAGCTGCGTCATAGGGACGCTCCAATAGCCCATACAATTGATACTTGAATAAAGCCTGTTGGCTGTTGTACAGGGCATGTTCCGTGTTGCCAGTTTTCTCAAGAAACGATTGCAAATAGTGTTCTAGTTGGTTAAATTCATTCTTCTCAGAAGGGATAGCAGGCTCTCGCACTTTAAATTTCTGGATCATCGAGGCCAAAGGATGGTAGTGCTGCTTGGTTAATTGCATGGCTAAGGCAATACCCACGAGCATGCAGATTGCCAAGCCTCCTAATGCATAGAATTGAATTTCCCTTGCACTCTGATTCAGCATGGACACTGGTGCCAATAAGACATAACGCCAAGTGGACACTTGAGATGGTTTAGCCAACATGCCAGTGACTTGTCCATGAATTGTATAATAGTGAAAGGTGCTCTTTTCCTTCAAAGAACCAAAAGCCAATGGGTACGCCGATTGGCGGACTGTACTAGCAATAATCGTGCCAGATGGATGTAAGATATCCAGTTCCAGAGCAGGATCCCATTGGAAAGTGCTCAAGCGCTCATTTAGCGTTTCCTGAGACACAGAAACCACGATCGTGCCGTCATCCTTTCCGTACGTATTATCGATCGTAGTAAGCGGAAACAGAAAGGATTGCTTGTTACCATTGTTGATCTTGAGAAAATCGTTACTGCTGTGTCGCTTCGTCAAGTATTGCCTAAGTTGCGAGGTCGTCAAGTTACTGTCGGGGTAGTAGATTGAGCAGAAGAGGTCAAAAGACATGTAGCCGCCATGCGATACGACAGCATCTGGGTTGGTCAAGAACAGAAACATATGCTCGATGCCGCTATAGGTGAGTTTCATTTGGTTCAGCTTATTTGTTGCGTCGACCAGATCCAGTTGCTGTTCCGGCGTGGCGATCCCTCGGATACGGGTAACGCTCTGCACCTTATCATACATAAGAATTTGCGACTGAATTTGCCGGATTTCTCCTTGCAAATTATCAAATTCACTGGAAATCTGGCGAAGAGACGCACTGTAATTCTTCTCCGATTCTGCTTCGATGGATTGATAAGAGACTTGGTAGATACCGAGACAAAGCACCAGTGGTACAGCGAAGACGAGGAGGTATGAGAGAAACCAGCCCCGTTTTACGGGCTGTCGAGAGATTACGTTTTTCCTTCTGTTTTCGTTGTTCATCCTTTTTATCCTATACACGATAAATTTTCCTGCTCGTTGTGTGCGTTGCAGCTATGAGCCAAAAGCATTTATAACAAATCGTTAAGCAAAATAAAAGGATTATCTGTATCTATGTACAATGTTGGACAATGAATCTCAGGAATTTTTCTATACTGCTTATAGCCTCGAATGAGAAGACGTCTGATCCTCTCCATTCATTCTCAAAATCATACGATGGTAGAATTGGCGGTAAAAACTTGTTAACGCAGATTCTACCGCATATTCCACCATTGTCAATAACTCCTTGTAACACCAAGTCGGTTCCATCACGTGTTCATCAAACGGCAATCACCACCCACTAAGTGTCACTTTCACCCATTTATATTCGCTTAGCGGATAAACCAGTCTTTGTAGCCTAGCTTGTACAAATGGTCTCGGCTGATCCGCAACGATTCGTAGACATCTCGGCCATAGGTATTATCCTGTTCGATAATAAAATACTCACTGCCCATTTCCAGTCCTTTGGGAATAATCTCAGCAAAAGGCAAGCTGCCTTCACCTAATTCAGCGAATTGGATGTTGCCAACGAAATGTTGTTGCCAACGGCTTCGTTGTTCAGCGGGAGTGAGTTCTTTGTCACTTGGTGCCATGGTCTCAATAGGCAGAACCCGATAATCTTTAAGATGGAGCAATTTCAGGCGGCCGTAAAAGCCAGCGAGGTAAGTAACCGGATTTTCGCCGCCACGCTGAACCCAGTGGACATCGATTTCGAAACCAATTTTGCTTGTCTGATCCTTGATGATATCGAGGAGATATTTCCCGTCATATTTGGCAAATTCCACATGGTGATTGTGATAGTAGAGCTCAATACCGTGCTCAGCCAAATCCTGTGCTTTTGCCTCCATCCTCTCGATGAAGGCTACGGCACTTTCTTTCGACCCCATGCATTCAATGGGGAGCATACCAATGCGCAGATATTTGCACTTCAACGTGTGGCAATCGGCAACAATTTTGTCGAAGTGGTCAGTCAGGTTCTCTTTGCCTGCGCCTTCTAGTGCGGCACTCATTGCAATGACCTCAATACCAAATTCCGCGGAGGCACTCTTGATCGCAGAAACATTCTCAGGGGTCATCGGTATTTGACTCAATTCAACGGCGTGGTAACCAAGCTCGGCCAAACGCCGGAACACTTCGCGTGCACCCTCTGTGGCAACTTGCTCCTTCAGCATCATCATCTGGACAGCGATCATACCTTTACTCATTTTACGTCCTTCTTTCTCTCAGTTCTAAGCTTCTCAATCCTTTTTTGTACGACTCACAAGGGACGCAAAGCAAATTTGCCCTCTTCTGCGATCCTCTTATTCAGCTCTTCGATAAATAGGGTTTCATCAACCGGCAAACTGACCTCTTCACCCAACCAAGCCGATAAATAGGCAGCATTGGCTAACTGGACGCCAAGGATTCCTTCCTCACCTCTTGCCAATAAGTTTTCTCCAGTCACGATTTGGGAGCAGAAACGTTCAATCACTTCGATATGTTGGAAACCCCACTTACCTTGATTGGTAATTTCCTCGACCGTGTAAAGCTCATTGTCACCTGCGCTGTTGCCAGCCATCATTTTACGAGTCAGCTCAGGTGTGTTAATCCGGTCAAACTCCGATTCATCGTACTTGAAGCGATAGACTTTGGCCAACTTACTATCCTCTACGACAATTTTCCCCTTGGAAAAATCGATCTCCAAACGATCTGTCCCTAAAGAATCATGCGTAGAGGTCACAAAAACACCTGTGGCACCATTGGGATACGTGAGGGTCATGGTCACGTCGTTCTCAACCACGATGTCTCGGTGGGCGCCGAAAACCATTTTCGCATACACTCGATCTGGCACACCGCAGAGCCACTGGAAGAGATCCAGTTGGTGCGGTGCCTGATTCACGAGAACACCTCCACCTTCGCCACCCCAAGTCGCACGCCAGGCGCTCTGCTTGTAATAGGCAGTGGAACGCCACCATGTGTTGATAATCCAGTTGGAACGGCGCATTTCACCCAGCTCACCACTGTCGATGATCTGTTTCAATTTGCGGTAGAGGGCATTCGTTCTTTGATTCAACATGATACCAAAGACGAGCTCCGGATGTTCGGAGGCTACTTGATTCATTTCGAGAACGGATTTGGCATCGATACCAGCTGGTTTCTCTACCAACACGTGTGTGTTATGTTGCAACGCATAGATCGACATTTCCGGATGGAAATAATGTGGAACCGTTGTGATCACCGCATCAACCTCGCCGCTGTCGATCATTGTTTGATAGTCTTTGAAGCATGGTTTTGAACCGAAGGCTTCAACAGCTCTGTCCAATGCTGCTTGGTCGATGTCACAGTAGGCAGCTAGAATTGCCGTCTCTGGGCATTTGGGTCTGCCGTTCTCTTCGAAATTTGTCAACATTCTGGCGTAGTGCGTGCCTTGAATACCTAAACCGATTATCCCGATTCTTACTTTTTCCATCTACTTGCCTTTCTCTAGTCCTGGGACTGCCAAACACGGATCTTGCGTTTCTCTCGTGTTGGATAAAACTATTCATTCAAAATTATAGCAACTAAACCTTTGCAAATGCTTCCCAATTTCTCTCATTTTGACTTTCTGTTGGCGGTTACTTACAGGCCAAGATTTTTCAGCCCGATCCTCTCAGATAATGTGTCAGAATTCCCAAGTTCCGCCAACGATTGACCTAATTGCTTATGCTAGACTGAGAGACAAAGGTGATTCACCCCAACAAAAGGAGGTCTTCATGCCTAATTTCACGACTTATCCAGAATTAACGGTCAGCGAGCTGCAAGAGGCAATCGATCGTGCGGTCACCCGGATTTACCGGAATATTCCAGAATTTACGTTTTCTCTACAGTCTGTTTTCAGCCGAGATAACCGTTATTGGCAAACGGAAAATGTCCAGTGGACCACCGGATTTTGGCCGGGCGAAATATGGTTGGCTTACGAACGAACCGGTGATCCTTATTTAGAACATGCCGGGAGAATCTTGGTTCAAAGCTTCTTGGCACGGATTAAAAATAAAATTGATGTGGATCACCACGACATGGGTTTTTTATACACGCCTTCTTGTGTCTCCGCCTATCGTCTGACTGGTGATGAGGATGCCTATACCGCGGCTATTCTGGCAGCAGATCAATTGATGAGTCGCTGGCATGAGAAAGGACAATTTTTCCAAGCCTGGGGTCCGATGGACAGCCCTGACCACTATCGTTTAATTATCGATTGTTTACTGAACCTAGGGCTACTCTACTGGGCAGCTGAAGAAACCGGCGATTCACGCTACGCAGAGAGAGCGGAAGAACATATTGCGACAACTTTGGCTAATTGTATTCGTGAAGACGGCTCCTCTTACCACACATTCTACTTCAATCCCGAGACCGGGGAACCGGTACGAGGCGCCACACATCAGGGGTACCGAGATGATTCCGCATGGGCCAGAGGGCAGGCGTGGGCAATTTACGGCACAGCGTTGAGCTTCAGATACACGGGCAAGCAAAACTATAAGGCCGCATTCGATAAGACGCTCGCATACTATCTAGACCATCTGCCGAAGAATTTGGTTCCCTATTGGGATCTCTTCTTCACGGATGGTGCGGATCAGCCCTGGGATTCATCCGCTTCGGCAATTGCTATATGTGGGATGTTGGAGATGGCCCAGTTGGTGGAAGAGGATGAGCGGAAAGACTTGAGGTGGAAGGCGGCGGTTTTGGCCAAAGCACTCATCGCCAACTGCGAAGCGAATGATTCGACTGACTCGAATGGGCTACTGCTCCACGGTACGTACTGCAAAAAATCCGAATTCAATGATGTTGTCGAAAAAGGCGTCGATGAATGCGTATCCTGGGGGGATTACTTCTACATGGAAGCGCTGACCCGACTGAGCGGCAACTGGACACCTTATTGGTGATTGAGGAAAATCGACGAGGATCATACAATGAAGATACATGCGACACCGGCCTCCCATGTGCCCCAATTAACCCTCCGCCTACACGATGTTTCAGGCAATATCCTAGCCGAAAGTATCCCCTCACCCTACACGATTCTAGTGACAGATCACGTGTATGCCGATGGTGATTCCTTCACTTTGTCGAGTCGTGAAGTGGGCAGTAGACCCGACAGTGAAAAGGGCAGCCAAAAGGGACTCTGGGTCTGGCTCCAAACGGACCCCGCAATTCAGAAGTCCCTGGTTTATTTGCCGGATGGCCAACTGCGTTACCAGATCCACACAGCTGACGTCGGGAAGAATCTGCCTCAACAAGCCTTTTCGGGCTCTCGGCATATTGCTTATGCGCAAGTGGCCACGACAGAAGAAGTGCAAGCCAGACGCTGCCTTAGTCTCAACACGCTGGATCAGCATGAAAACACTAGTTTTTACCCACATGCCTCCGCCAATGTCGAAACGCGTAATGAAGCCGTGTTCGCTGCGGCCAATGCAATCGATGGCTATCACGCCAACCGCGGTCACGGCCCATGGCCTTACCAAAGTTGGGGCATCAATCGTGACCCTCAGGCAGCTCTGACGATCGATCTCGGTGTTCCCTGCTTGCTAGATGAAATACGCTTGACGATTCGAACCGACTTCCCACACGATAGTTATTGGACCTCCGTTGATCTGCGCGTAGATTCAGGCGAAGTGTTGACGTTAGCGATCGAGAAAACATCTTTACCGCAAATTTTCCACTTGGCCAAAGCCGCCCCCACCCGCACAGTTGTCCTAGAAAACCTAATCCAAGCAGACGACCCCTCCCCTTTTCCTGCCCTAACGCAGTTGGAACTGTGGGGTGTGGTTCAAGGATAGCCTCTTGCACTTTTGGCTTGGTTGTTGTTACAGGGGTTTGAATCAACTAACATGAAGTGGCTAAGTAGCCGGAAAACGACTGCTGTGCGCTATGCTAACGATCACTACGAAATTCCAACAACAAACAGCCGAGCTCTTTCGAGACTCGGCTGTTTGCTTTCCACTTCAAAGGGATCTTTACTTCTGCATAATATGGATGGCGAAGCCGCCGAATTCACCGGCAAGATAGACATTCTTGAACTTGCCTTCTTCATTATAGGCAGCTGTATCCATGTTGAAGGTAAAACCCTTCTCTTCGAGTTCCACTTTGGCGGCTTCGAGGTCAGCCGTTTTCATGGCGATGTGCCCATTCGTGCCGAGGAAAGGCGTCTTCATCAGCTCAAAATACTTGCCTGCGAACACAGACTTATTGCCTTGGCGAGGCTCCAGATTGAAGACGAGGCTTAAGAGCTCAGCAAGCTCCGTTGCAGTTTCCGGATTCGGTGTATTAATCCCTACATGTTCTAGTTCAAAAACGTTCTTCATAACGGTTCCTTCTCCCTTTCTATTTGCTTTAGCTGTGACATCAGTTCAACGTACATAACTAATCTACATGAAGATCGGGTCAAAAAGCAACTAAAACGAGTCAACCGAAGTCTTTATGGCTTGTTAAAGAGGGAACAGAAGAAGCGTGCCTAATGTGATGGCCAGCAAGCGAATGAAATGAAGTGGGACAGTAAATTTCCACCATTCTTTTAGATTGTACTCGCCCAAACCGAAGACCATGGCTGGCATTCCATCAATAGGAAGAATATGGTTGCACCATGCACAAATGGCAATCGCGACGGCAGCACCCGTTGGATTTAAACCCATATTGACACAGGTTGCAATCGCCAGAGGAGCGAAAACATAGACGGTACCGATATTTGCTCCAGTGATACTCGCTAGAACGCTTGTAAGCAAGCAGAATACGAAGATGAGAACGAAAGGACTGATATTCGAGCCTAACAAATTGGCTACAGATTCTCCAACAAGATTTGTTAATCCAGTTGAAGTTAACGCATTCGCTAAGCCAATTACACCAGCTGACATGATAACTACTGGAGATGCCAAACCTTCACGTACTTCTTTAAAATCCAATGCTCCGATGAACATAAGCACTGCGACCGCTAAACCTGGAATGGCATAGCCAGCAGGGCCAATTTGACTTTGGAAAGCCATGCCAACAACAGATGCCAGGAACACAGTATAGGTGACATTTTCTTTCCAGCGAGGAAGAAACTGCTCTTCTGCATTTTGCTGTGCAAGATTCACTTCTTCGATTTGCTTTACCGGCCTGTCGGGCAAGAATCGGTAAGAGATCAAGCACCAGATAAAATAACTTACGGAAACAATAAAGGTAAGTATTGAGAATCTGACGGTATTAATCTCTGTTGCAACGCCCGCAGCTTCCAATGATCCAACAGCCACACTGTACTGCAAGGCAACAAACAAAGGAATTAGAGGATGATTGGTGGCATTACCAGCTGTAATAATGATTTTTGAACTTGGTAGGTTCTTGTTATAAGGGATAAGTGAAATCAAGCCCAAAGTCAAAACATAGTATGCAGTTGAGCCCATGCCGAAGAAACTTGCGCCGGCCATAACAATGAGGATCAACATCACGTAAGCTTTGAAACCTCCACCTGCAGCCATCTTAAACAATGATTCGCGGAATGTTGCGATCAGTCTTGTTTTCTGTAATGCCATAACCAAGATCAAGAAAGAGGCCAACATGATGACTGTATTATTTGAAAAGCCTGCAAACGCCTCGGAGGGTGTAGAAATGCCCGTAATAATCAAGAGTAAACACGCAAGCAATGGTGGTGCACCGAAGGGCAGTCGATCGCTCATGATTAAGATAAGCATGATTAATGTAATAACAATAGTAATAATCATCTGTATAGTCATAACTGTAACTCCAATTTACAATAATTTGGGGATGTGAGAATTAAAAAAAACAAATTAATCGTAAGTTGATACATGTATCAACCCATAGATGCCAATATATGACACCCAAAACTTACAGACTGTTCTGAGATCGTATCATTTACTCCATCAGCTTTCCTCCATTCAGATTCAAGCTTGCACCGGTAATGTAAGCAGCCTGTTCACTAGCCAAATAGACAACAGAGCGAGCTACATCCCAAGGAGTTCCCAAGCGGTGTAATGGGATAAGAGTCATTACTTTTTCTCTATATTCAGGCGTCCAACTTGTTGACATCTCAGTTTCAATAGGTCCACATTGAACCGCATTCACTCGGATACCTTGAGAAGCAAATTCAAGAGCCCATTGCTTAGTTAGTGCGGTGACCCCGGCCTTAGAAGCTCCGTAAGCAGGATTTGCATTAGGGTGCGGGGCTCTTGAGGCAGAAGAAGTTATATTGATAATGCAACCTTTTTTATCGATTAGTGAAGGAAGAAGTGCTTTTGTGATGGAAAACACGGAAGTCAGATTGACTCGTAGAATTCGCTCAAATGCTTCTTCTGTCGTTTGCAGTGTACCATCTCTATCCAACATACCAGCATTGTTAACCAAGATATCTAGACCGCCTTTAGCCTCAGCAGCCTCAACAAAGTGTCGAATGGTGGATTGGTCGCACACATCACCAGCAATGACTGTGCACGTGCGCCCCAAAGTCTCAATTTCTTCTTGTAGAGTAAATAAATCATTCTGATTGCGCGCGTTAATGATTACCTCTGCACCTTCCATGGCAAGCTGGATAGCAATCTCTCGACCTATTCCCTTTCCGGCACCAGTAACCAATGCACACTTATTCACAAGCTGCTGGTCTGTTATTCCTTTACGATCCTTTGACATTATTCTCACTCCTACATCAAAATTACTCTATAGTAAATTAGGGATGATCCCTATCATTTTCAAATTCAATTGCCTCCAGCCAGCCGCAACGCATAGTCGATGGCATTCACGAGGCTGAGTTCGTTGGCAGTACCTTTGCCCGCCGTGTCGAAGGCCGTCCCGTGGTCCACCGAGGTTCGGATGATCGGTAAGCCCAGGGTGATGTTCACGCCCTCGACGGCTTTCCACTTCTGCAAGGCCCGGTCGTAGACGAAGCCGATGGTCTTCGTAGGGATGTGCCCCTGGTCGTGGTACATGCAAACCACCATGTCGTACCAGCCACCGAGCATTTGCGAGAACACGGTGTCTGCTGGTAGCGGGCCAATTGCGTTGATGCCTTTTTCTTTGGCCAAAGCGATCGCCGGCACGATCTCCGTAATTTCTTCGGTTCCGAAAAGGCCATTTTCTCCCGCATGAGGATTGAGTCCGCAGACGGCAATTTTGGGTTCTGCAATGCCCAGATTGCGACAAGCTTTCCACCCCAGCTCAATGACTTCGAGCACGCGATCCTTTTTTACCCGATCGCAAGCCTCACGCAAACTGATGTGCGTTGAAACGTGAACCACGCGGAAGTCATGATGGGCAAGCATCATGGTGTATTTTTTTGTGCCAGTGAAGGTCGCATAGATTTCTGTATGGCCATCGAAATGTTTCCCTTCCGGGGCGAGTGCCAGATTCAACGCTTCCTTATTCAACGCGTTGGTAACCGTTGCATCCACCTCGTGATTCATGGCCAGCTCAATGACTTTTTTCACCGACAGAAAGGCGGCCATTCCGCCCTTCGCACTCACTTCACCCAGTGTAAACTGCGTGATATCTGAAATGAGATCCAGTTGGTAGACATCAATCGTTCCGGGGGTAAACTGTGCCTCACTTACCTCATGAACCGGATGAATCACAAGAGCAGACTGGCCCACGAAATGCTTTGCCTGTTCAAAAACCTTGGCATCCCCCACCACGAGCGGGCGGCAACGACTGTAAAGACTTGGGTCACTGAGTGCTTTGATGGTAATCTCCGGCCCATTCCCGGCCGGGTCTCCCATCGTGATACCAACGATTGGTAACAGTTGCATAATGTATCACCTTTCCCTTGAAACGACTGTGCGAGAGTACCTAAGAATTCTTAGGCCATGCCCTTTTCCTTGTTTTCAGCTAAGACTTTCTCCAGTGCCTTGACCCCTTCGACCGGAACAGAGTTGAATGGAGCGCGGCAAGGACCGACATCGAAGCCCAACATACGGGTTGCGGTTTTGACAATCGTGTTCGGGTTGCCGTACTTGAAGCAGGCACGGAAACTCTGGATGCTGGCATTGGCTTCTTTGGCCGCCTCGATATCGCCGGCCACGAAGAGGTCGTAAATGGAGGCCATGGTGCGCGGATACACATTCGCACAACCGGCAATGCCGCCACTTCCACCGGCGAGCAAAGTCCAAATGATGAGCTGGTCGTTGCCAGACAAGGTGTAGAACGTGCCGTTGGTCTTTTTCTTCCCAGCATTGATGTAGTCCAAAATGTTGGTGAAACTGCCGCTGGAGTCTTTGGCCCCGATAATATTCTCGATCTCAGCGAGACGAGCGATGGTTGCGGGGGCTAAGGTGTTTCCGGTACGTGCCGGTATGTTATAGAGCACGATGGGGAGATCCACGGCTTCGGCCACGGTTTTGTAGTGGGTGTAGAGTTCGTCTTGGCTAGCCGCAGCGAAGCTCGGGGTGATGATGGACAGCACATCCGCACCGGCTGCCTCGGCCATTTTGCTCTGCTCGACGGTTTCTTTTGTCGAGATACAGCCGGTTCCGGCATAAACCGGGACGCGGCCACGGGTCTCATCAACGACCACTTCCAGGACCTTCTTCTTCTCGTCAGCGCTTAGGATGTAGCCTTCGCCGTTGGTACCGAAGGGGAAAAGTCCGTGGACGCCGTTCTCGATCATGCGATTCACCTGCACCCGAAGTTCGTCGAAGTTGATGGACTCATCTTCGTACATAGGGGTGATGATCGGCGGCACGATGCCTTTCAGTTCAATTGCTTTCATAGTACCCTCCTTTAGGTAATTAGGTTTCCAATTGTTCGGTTCTTACAAAATTTCCAAATAAAGGCGCCGGGCGTCGTCCGGTGTCACTTCACGGCGATTGTTCACGAGGAGACGCTGAACTTGCATGCCAGCCTCCACCAAGTCATCGAGGTCCGCCTCGCTCACCCCAAACACCGTAAGCGATTTCGGGATATCCAAGTGCGAAACGATCTTCTCGATTGCAGAAATCACCCAAGCGCTCTTCTCGGGCGGATTCTGGAGGCGGTCGGAGGTGTCGTGACAGCAGCGGTCGTAGGCTTTGGCCAAGAGATCCTGACAAGAGGGCTCGTTGAAGCGCATGACCGGGGCGAGCAAGATGGCGTTCGATACCCCGTGGGCGATGTGAAATTTGCCACCCAGGGGATAGCTCAGGGCGTGAACCGCCGTCGTACCCGAGGCCGTGATCGCAAGCCCACCGTAGAAGGCCGCCAGCTGCATGCGGTTCTTCGCTTCCATCGCTTCCGGATCGTCGCAGGCCGGAATGATGTTGTTCAAGATGAGATCTAAGCCCTCCAGAGCATAAAGATCGCTGAACGGATTGGCCTTCTTCGAGGTGAAACACTCGATGCAGTGGGCGAGGGCGTCGATGCCCGTGGCAGCAGCGATGCTGCGGGGCAAATTCTTGATCATGCGGGCGTCCAAAATCACGTAGTCGGCGATCATATCCTCGTTG
>CAYZSO010000011.1:0-84788 GCA_964479695.1 uncultured Fastidiosipila sp. | reverse complement strand
AAATTTGAAGATATGCGCAAGCTGGGTGATATGTCACGTATAAACTTCGGCTCTAGCATGCACATAAAAGCAAATTTGAAGATATGCGCAAGCTAGGTGATTTGTCACGTATTGACTTCGGCTCTATCATGCACATAAAAGCAAATTTGAAGATATGCGCAAGTTGGGTGACATGTCATCCAATACGGCAAACTGTCAGAAAACGATTCGCAGAAACAATACGTCGCTAAACGCGCTCCTACAAGCATTGAACTTGGGCACCAGCGAATAAACACTAGGAAGAATACGTCGCTAAATGCGCTCCTACAATCTTCGAACTAGAACACCAGCGAACTCGTACCAGGAACGATACGTCGCCAAAAGCGCTCCTTCAATCATCAAACTAGAACACCAGCGAACTTGTACTAGAAACCATACGTCGCTAAATGCGCTCCTACAATCTTCGAACTAGAACACCAGCGAACTCGTACCAGAAACCATACGTTGCCAAAAGCGCTCCAACAATCATCGAACTAGAACATCAGCGAACTTGCACTAGGAAGAATACGTCGCTAAACGCGCTCTTTCAATCAATGAACTCGAGCCCAAACAGCCAACCAACCAACTGACAAACCAGCAAAGCTAGTTGCCTAAGCACCTCGCTGAACTACGCACCTCGCCGAGCTAAGCGCATTGGCGAACTAGGTGCCCTATCTATTCAGCTAGGTGCCCTAGCCGAATAGGTAGGGGTAGGGGTTGACGGTGTTGCGGGCGTTGGAGGAGTAGCCGGGACGGCGCAGTTCGAAGTGGAGGTGCGGACCGGTGGAAGAACCGGTGGAACCGATGGTGCCGATGCGCTCGCCTTGTGCGACATATTGGCCGACAGAGACGTTAATCGTTTTCAGATGGCCATAGACTGTCTGGAAGCCGTTCTCGTGCTGGATCATGATCATGTTGGCATAGCCATAGCCGTACAAGCCGTAGTTAGCGCCGGGCAGAGGGTATTCAACACGAATCACGGTTCCGGATGCGGAAGCCACAACCGGGTCTCCGAAATAGCCGGGGAAGTCTAGAGCGTCATGGAAATCCGAATAGGAAGGGTTAAGTGGATAGGGGCGCCAGCCATAGCCTGAGCTGATCGACGTGTTGCCGGGCGCCGGGAAAACGAAACCTGAAGACGGCGCTGCAGGGGCGGCAGGCGCTTGGGTGCCGGAGCCTTGGGTTGATTGATTACCGGACCCGGAAGCGGCTTGGGCAGCGCGGGTCGCCTCAGCGGCAGCCACACGGGCAGCCTCTTCGGCAGCAGCCCTCGTTGCTTCAGCAGCCGCCACTCTGGCCGCCTCGGCGGCAGCTGCGCGGGTTGCCTCGGCCTGGGCGGCGCGAGTCGCTTCGGCTCTGGCGGCTTGGGTCGCCTCGGCCTGGGCAGCAATCTGGCCCTCCAGTTGGTTCTGGCGATCAGTAAGCTGACCTTGCTGGCTCTGGTTGTTATAGTATTGACTCTCCAGGTTACTCAGATCGCCGTTACGGTTGATGATCTGGTTCTGCAGATAGGCAATGTCGTTCTCAGTGGTGTCGACCTTGCCCGATAAAACATCAATTTCGGCTTGCTTATCGGCAACAAACTGCTCGTATTGTTTCTTGCTCTCTTCAGCCACTTGTTTCTTGACTTGCGCAGTTTCGCGGGCAGCAGTCAATTCTTCGAGAATCTGCTGGTCGGAGCGGCCAATGACACTCAGTAACTCCAAATTGGTGAAGAAACCGGTAATGCCGTCCGAATCAAGGAGGACCTCCAAGGGAGATTGTTTGCTGTTCTTATACATGGCGACGAGGCGGTTCTCATATTCGACCTGCTTGTCGTCCACTTCCTTGCGCGCCTCGTCATAGGCCGCGATGGCATCATCCATCGCTTGCTTGGCCGCGGCCAGCTGCGCCATCAAAGTATCATATTCGCTCTGGAGGATCTTGCCCTCCGCGAGTAGATTGTCTAATTGGGAATTAAGTTCCCCGCTCTGCTGTTGCAGAGAATAAACTTCGTTGCGGATCGTGGACATTTGGCTGTCCAAACCGGCTTGCTGTGCGGCAAGATTTGCTTCCTGCCTCTGCAGTTCTGCCAGTTCATCCCTCTGCTCCTGGGTCGCATATTCGTCGGAAGCTCTCATAGAGGGCCCCGGGAGCACAGCGGTGAACAGCAATGATGCTGCAATCAACACTGCAAGTATTGACTTATTCTTCATGAGTTCGAATCCTCCTTAGACGTTTACATGCCGTCTCACGGAAATGCTGCTGCCCATAGCGCCAACCAGAATGCCGATTAGCAACAAGACACCAAGCAGCGGCCACACAAGATCACGAAGCGGCAAGAGTGCCCACGCACTCGTGATCTGCGTATCTTGCATTGCCCAGTCATAGATTCGAGAATAGAGGAAGACCGAGATCCCCCAAGCTATAATCGCGCCTATTATACCAGTGAATGCTCCTTCAAGCAAATAAGGTACTCTTATGTAACTGTTCGTAGCTCCAACATATTTCATAATGGCAATTTCCTCAGATCTTGCCAGGATCGAAATTCTCACCATATTGGAAATAATCAAGAGCGATATCAAGAGAAGAACGACAACCGCGACCAATGAGGCCACGTTCACCGTTCTCGAAGTGGTCGAGAGGAAATCCAGCACATTTTTGCTGTATTGGATGTCATCAATGCCCGGGTAGGTTTGCATGCGGGCTTGGAACCCCTGAATTGCCTCGGGGCTCGTCAGTTGAATCGTGAAGGAATAGGGTAAGCGGCTAGGTTCCAGGCTATCCAGAAGAGCCGCATCAGCTCCCAGAGTATCGCGGTAATTGTTGTAGTTATCTTGGGGCGTCTGCATCGAGTAGGACTTGATGTCTTGGTCTTTGGCCAAAGCCTGGTCGATCGCACTGAGTTGCTCCTGAGTGACACCATTCCGCATCCAGATCTGCACCGGAGGTTCCGTGCCGATCTTGTCAACGATGAAATTCGCATTCATCGTGAAGAGGAGGAAGATTCCCAGAACCCCTAACATCAGCATAACGGTCGTGATGGATGCGATCGTGATCATGGGATGGCGGGTGAAGCCGCGCCCCGCCTCGCGGAAAGTATTGCCTATTACATTGATTTTCATATGGTTGTGCCGCTGGTTGTGCCGCAGCTATCCTTTCGTATCGATTTCACCAAAGGCATAGCCCGAATTCTCTTCATCACGAACTAAGACGCCGTTGCGGATCTCAATCACGCGCTGTTTCATCTTGTCAACCAGCTCATTGTCGTGTGAACAGACAATTACGGTTGTGCCGTCGCGGTTAATCTCCCGGAGCAAGGCCATAATCTGCTCGCTCGTGGTGGGATCGAGGTTCCCGGTTGGTTCATCGGCCAGGAGAAGCTTGGGGTTGTTAACCAGGGCGCGGGCGATGGCCACACGCTGTTGCTCGCCACCGGAGAGCTCTGTCGGGATGGCTTCCATCTTGTGACGGAGGCCGACGGTGCTCAAGACAATCGGAACTTGGCGGCTGATCTGGCGTTTCGAAGCGCCAACGATTTCCATGGCAAAGGCGACGTTTTCATACACGGTTTTCGTTTCGATTAAACGGAAATCTTGGAAAACCATGCCGAGATTGCGCCTGACATAGGGAACCGCGCGTCGGCGGATCTTGGTCACATTGGTTCCGCCGACGACGATTTCTCCTGAATTCACTTTTTCCTCACATGTCAAGAGTTTAACGACTGTCGATTTGCCTGATCCGCTGGTGCCGATAATGAAAACAAATTCGCCGCTGTCGACATGGAATGTCACATTCTTCAGAGCCAATGGGCTGCTCTTGGAATAAGACATGCTGACGTTGTAAAAATCTACCATAGGTAATTAGTTGCGCCACCACTTCGTATTGGTCGTGGTTGTCGAATCCCTCTCTAAGAACTCCAGATACTGGCGTACCATCGACGCGAGCTTAAAGAGCACAGCGTCATCGAAGGTACGGAGGTCCAGGCCGGTGATCTTCTCCACCTTATCCAGGCGGTAGACCAGTGTGTTTCGGTGAACAAAGAGCTGACGTGAAGTCTCGGAACCATTGAGGTTGTTCTCGAAGAACTTGTCGATCGTGATGAGTGTCTCATGATCAAGCGCTTCGTAAGAACCTTCCGGGAAAACCTCGTCCAGGAACATATGGCAAAGTGTCGGCGGCAACTGATAAATCAGGCGGCCGAGACCTAGTTTGTCATATTGGACGATATAGGTGTCAGGGTTGAAAATTCCGCCGACAGTGAGTGCAAGGCTGGCCTCACGATAGGACTTCGCGCAGTCCTTCAGCGTTTCAGCCGGCATACCAACGCCGATGAAGACAGAGCTCATGGATTCGCTGTTCAGGGTGTCCAAGATATTTTCGGCCAAAGTATGCACCGTCGACAGTTCGTCACGGTAAAATTCCTTGACCAGAACAATGTTCTCTTCATCCATCGCCAGCACATAATCCATCTTACGGTTCGGGAAGAGATTTTTCATGATCTCTAAACAATCGAGACTGTTCTCTTCCGAAATGCGTACCAAGTAGACCACTCTCAGCGCTGCGTAAGGGATGCGTTGCTCCCTGGCCTTCAGCGGGATGTCACCCGGTAGTTCGTTCTCTAAGAGGATGTTCTTGAGCAGGGCTTCACGATCGGAATCCTTGTTCCCGTCACGCAGTGCCTGGATCAACCAATTGGTCAGCAGTTCCAGCTGCATCTGGGCATTATGATCCGTTCCTTCAATGAAACAGACATATTCCGGAGTATCATTAGGGCCGAATTTGCGATACGTCATCTTGCCGGTTACGGCGAATACATCATCTGACGCAAAAATTTCGGAAGCCAGTTTGTCACCGCTGCCGACACGGGATTGATTCGTGCAGGCGATTACCGTCCCGTCCGAGTCCGTTACCCCGGCGACGCGATCGAGAATACCAGCAGCTTCGTTCATGACTTGAATGATTTCTTCCATAAGTGTCTCCTTTTCATCTCTTGTACGGAGTCCGCAGACTACTATACTATTATTACAATTTTATTTCAAAAATATTTCGATTTGTAATATTCTTCAGCATGGCCGCAAGTTATTTTGGCCAAAGCCTTCGCTCCGAACTTTTAGATTTTCTTTCATTGTACAGAAAAAGAGAGGTTCGCGCTTGAACCTCTCTATAATAATTATTGAATTCTTCTGCCAAATGCGTAACTTATGCACCAAGTTCCTACTTAAGTAGGAGGAAAGGGTGGTTGGGGGGCGGCTTTGGCCAAAGTTTAGGAGATAATGCTCTTCTCCGTTTCCTTGTCAAAGATGTTGATCCGCTTGTTGTCGACAGCAATCACGACCTGGTCACCGACCTTCGACTGCGATGCAATCGGATCGACGCTGGCGGTGATCGAGGACTCGCCGACGGTGCAGTAGAGGTAGGACTGGGCACCCAACTTCTCGACGACGTCTACGTGTGCGGAGAAGGTACTGCCGTCCTTCTTGGAACGGGCAACTGATTCCTCATCATCACTCATGAATTCGGGGCGGATCCCTACGATGACTTCCTTGCCAATGTAGTCGTCAACGGTTGGAACGTCGTACTTCTCTTGATCCAGATAGATCTTGTTGTCGTGGAGTTCAAAGGCCAGGCCTTTCTCGTCCTTCACCAATCTGGAATTGAAGAAGTTCATCGGAGGCATACCGATGAAGCCGGCTACGAAGGTGTTGACGGGGTGTCTGTAAAGTGTGGTTGGATCGTCGACCTGCTGGATGAAGCCATCCTTCATAACCACAATACGGGAGCCCATCGTCATCGCTTCGGTCTGGTCATGCGTAACATAGATGAATGTTGTGGCCAGGCGCTGATGGAGTTTCGTGATCTCAACACGCATCTGAACGCGGAGTTTCGCATCCAAGTTCGACAGAGGCTCGTCCATCAGGAAGACCTTAGGGTTACGGACAATAGCGCGGCCTAGGGCGACACGCTGACGTTGACCGCCGGACAGAGCCTTCGGTTTACGATCTAAGAGATGTTCAATTTCAAGAATTTTTGCGGCTTCGCTGACGCGGCGCTTGATATCATCTTTCGGAATCTTACGCAGTTTCAGGCCGAAGGCCATATTGTCAAAAACGGTCATGTGGGGATACAACGCATAGTTCTGGAAAACCATGGCGATGTCTCTGTCCTTGGGCTGGACATCGTTGACGAGTTTGTCGCCGATGTAGATTTCACCTTCAGATATTTCTTCGAGACCGGCGATCATACGCAGGGTTGTGGACTTGCCGCAACCGGACGGACCTACCAGAATGATGAATTCCTTGTCTGCGATGTCGAGGTTGAAGTCAGAGACTGCAACCACGCCGCCTTCATAACGTTTGTAGACATTCTTCAGAATTACATTTGCCATTTTCTACCTCCGAATACACGTAAGTCGTGCACTTCTGTTCTCTTAAAACTATACCATTACCAATTTTATACCTCTATATGATTGATTCACCAAAGAAAGTGTCTGTTTTTTTGACGAAGAGCCGAATTCCAAGGGCATATATTCACTTTTTGCAGAACAAGGTGGTTTGATTTTGTCATTTTCCCAGCCTCTGCCATGTAAATTCTTTGCTTAAGGGTGTTTTTGTCTAAAACTTTACAAATTTTTCAAAATGCCGAAAACAGAGGCCGATTTCTGACAAAATCCACAAGAACCCCGGGCTTACCGCGTTTTTAAGAACATTCTTAGTTATGCTATCGAGCGCCTGACTCATGCTAACTTGTACTTACTCGAGCTAACTTGTACTCACTCGAGCTAAACCTGCTTGCGAATCCGAAAGGCCTGAAGAAACATGGCTGTTCCAGCAGCTGCAATCACTTCACATATGATAAGAAAAGGATAGATCAAATTACCTTGTTGACTTTGTTCCCCGGCTAGGAAAGAGACGATTTTACTTGATGTATGACTCTGTTCATACAACTCTTTGTTCTGTGAAATAAATAATGCATGCCACTCCCGGTCGATAACTGGTCTTGCGGCAGAGAAGGTGATGAACGAGAGAGCTAGAGCGATTAGCAACAGGATCAATGTCTGAATACAAAACTGTCGAATGATTAAACCCCTTTTAAGACCAAGAATAGAATATACATTTGCATCACGTATGTAGTTTCGTCTATAGAGAGCCACGATTATCCATATGAAAATGATGCTGATCAAGTGAATAGCAAAGGTTAGCATATAGGACGTCGAACTTGTTAAGTTGATAAGAGTTACGATCATCTCAATATAAGGTTCATTTGATACGTAAAATGTGTAGATGTCCCGATCGAAATCAGCTTTACTTAAATAATTAAGGAATCCTGCAGTAGAGGCATGACTATCCAGAACAAATTCAAAAGTATTCGTTTCGAAATACGCGCTAAGTTGACGATCGCCTGTAGCAAAGAAAACATCATTTGGATGCGGTGTACTCCAAGCATGATCTGTTGGACGATAAATACCAATGATCAAATTGTTAATAGCCAGTTCCGAGATCTCAATCTGCAGTACATCACCTAGCTTAAGTCCCAGTTCAGCGGCTGTACTCTCGTTAAGTAAAAATCCACTTTGTTCTTCACTTGGAAACTCTCCCTCAACCAACTCAATCTGATTCGCGAGCACGTAGAAATTTAAAGTAAGATCATCTTCAAAACGCAATGAACTTCTTTTTTCTATCACTTCAGACTGCATTACAGTAATTTGATGGTTTGATCCATACAAGACCCCACGGACACTCTCATGTTCTTTACCATATGCCTCCATCTTATCCAAGACTTCCTTAGAGTAGATGGCAGAATCAAAAGACAGAAAACGCACGGTTGGCGGATAGTATCGATCAAGGTTATCGATTACCTTTTGATAGAGATAAGCGTGCCTCCCGATAACCAACATGAGTAAAATGGTAATTGCAAAAAGTAACACTGTCACAAATGTCATGAGGGGTTTACGATAGAGCACTTGCCAGATACGTCTCAGCATTACCATTCTATTGTTTCCTCTTGATAGGCACGCAATTTCCCCTCGTGTAGTTCATAGCTAAGGTCTGTAGCACTTCGGACTAAATCTGAATGCGTGACAATGATAATGCCAAGTCCACGGTCTCTCACAAGACCTCGAAAAAGTTTCATTAAATTGATTGTATTATTCTTGTCCAGATTCCCACTTGGTTCATCCGCCAAAATGTACTGACTCTCACACATAAGAGAACGTGCAATGGCCACTCTCTGCTGCTCACCGCCGGACATTTTTTTCACCTTTCTCAAAGCAGTCGTTTCATCAATCCCTAATTCTGCAAGTAAACCTAAAATTTCGCTATCTTCTTTTGACGAAACATTATTAGATATTCCAACCGCAAGCTGAACGTTTTCAACTGCATTGAGGTATGGTAACAACATATAATTTTGGAATATATACGATACAAGTGTTCGCCTAATTAGCGATGAATCCTCTTTGTTTAATTCTGCGGAAAGTACTTGACCATCAATTTCCACACTTCCACGAGTGGGTTGCAAAAGGCCTCCCAAAAGGGCAAGTAACGTCGATTTCCCCGATCCCGAATCACCAAAAACCGAATACAATTTTCCACTTTCAAACTCTATCGAAAGATCATTAATGAGTATGATGTCTGTTTTCGGATAGGAGAAGTATAAATCATTTACCTTGATCATTTTTTCACCTCTCGATAATTTACTTATTCCTCTATTGTCGCTTCAATTACAGCTATAGGTGTTTTGGTTAGCAGCAAGCGAATTTGATTTACGCTAAAGAGTAATGCCGTGAGTAGTGCAAAGATAAGCATGACCAGTATTGTCCTCAATTTTACGACAAGAGATAATGAAGAACTAAGCAGTCTTGCTCCGGTGTCAAAAGAACTAATCGCAGAAGAAAGCAGATCGCCGGTAGAAGGTACTAGATTTTGAAATACATAAAGAATTAGGTAGCCAAGAGGCAAAGCCAGGATGAGCGCACAAACAGCAAGAAGAGAATTTTCAATGATCTTATCTCTCGCAATGTCTCGATATCTTTTGCCGAGCACGAGATACACGCCTAACTCATACGATTCATTTTTATTCCATAACAACGCCAGAAGAATCGCTAACATCAGTGTACTAAACAATGAAAAAGTAATGAGACTCTCTGAGTTTGTAAAAGCCGTCTCAATGGCCTCACCGTAAATCAAGTATCGCTGCTCCATGGCATTAACGACAGAGTATTCTGTCCAATCAATCGAAAGTTTCTCCACATCAGAAATAACTTGGGGAATGTTATTCATGTCATCAACATAAATGCGCATGTATGTATATTCCTCATTGATCCCGGCAATTTCACACAAAGCGCTATAATCTATATAAACCCTGTTGTAGGGGCTGAAGCGATAAACAGCCATTCCAAAAACGTTTTCAGGTAAAATTTCAAAATGGAGAGTGGATTTATAGATTGCAGTGATAGGTAATTTGGCCGTTGAGAGCAACTTCTTCTCATAGCTATCATATAGAGTAAACTCCAATTCATCACCAATTTTAAGCTGATTCTCTCTAGCTAAAACTTCATTGATAGCCAGTCCTCGATTACTCTGAGTGGGTAACTCACCATCTGTGATCTGTGAGTAACCCATTTGAAAATCTTCATGATTAAGAATGCTCTGCGGCACTCCATGGAGGCTAATACTATTGGCATAGATTTCAGTTTCATCATTAAGAAATTGTGCTTCCTGACCAACAGGGGAAACTCCCGTATGTGTTTTTGAGTTCGAAAAATTGCGTGGAACGCATTGCCAATACGATGAATCATCGTTAGGCACATATCCTGTAATATGGTCAATTTCTGCTAAGGAGTGTATCACTTGCTCACTATGTGGTTCTGGCGGCTCTCCATATGTTTCTTCTTCGCTAATGTTTTCATTATTTTCAAGTTGCTGTTGTAGTAACTCGTGGTTCGGTTCAATTTGAATATAGCTGCCTATGGTCGATAGTAGCTGATCTTTCCCTTCTTGAGCAGAATCACGAAGAACCAACGAAACCGCCATAAATAAAATCAGAAAGATATAAATGATCAGTAAGAGGCTCGTTCTTAATGCTTGTTTCTTAAGTAACGAGAATATTGTCATGATAAAATCCTCCTCATCTCCCAAAGAATCAACCACATTTAGAATAATGTACAATTTTGCAAACTGCAAGTTTTTTAACAAGATTTTAATGTTCGGTTTGTGGAAAAAATAAATTTATGAATTGTAGAAGGATCTGTGAAAGATTATTTTTGTGTGATTGCATAGTAATCCAAGGGAACCGCATTGAACTATTCTTTCGTCTCAGCCGCTTATCATTACACCATTACCTGATCTTTCTTTAGGTAGCTAACATGACTAGGGATTCGACCGATCTCTAGATAATGATCCGAACAATAAAATCTTGCTTGGATTGTCTCTGCATGTTCCTTATCACATTTTTCTGCATATTATGCATGAAATATTAAATAATTCTTGTCAAGGCAGGGCTCCATCATTATAATTCAGTCATCTTTTGCGAAGACCAACAGACATCTTCGAAAATGGATTCGGTTCGGATTCGGTTTCGAAGTGCATCGCAATAGAGTAAACTGAAGTAAATGAAACAGAAACGGAGAATTTCCATGTCTCATCCATCATCTTCCCTCCCTTCCTCTTCGCCTGCTGCCCTCACGGCTGGAGCTGAATCAGCTGCTGAGGTGGCGGGGGCGGCTTTGGCCGCACAAAACCGAAAGATACGTGTTGGTGTTTCCGGAGCAACCGGATATGTCGGCTTGGAGTTTATCCGACTCCTCTTGGGGCACCCGTCCTATCAATTGGTGATGGCTGGCTCTCGCTCCTACGCAGGGCAGCGATTGGATCAATATGCACCCACGCTGCGCGGACTTACGGATCTCGTGCTGACGGATGAGGGGCCGGAGGTGTTTGCTGAAAATTGCGATCTTGTCATCACCGCGCTCCCCCATGGCGTTTCTTCTGATTGGGTCAGCCGCATGATCGACAGTGGTGTGACGATTCTGGATCATAGTGGGGATTTCCGCTTCAAGGATCTTTCTCTCTATGAAAATACATATAAGCTTACGCATCCGCGCCCGGAACTTCTGGAGCAGGCTGTTTACGGGTGGCCGGAAGCTTGGGGCTCGAAGCTCCCCGGAACCCGTCTCATTTCCAATCCCGGATGTTACCCCACCTGCTCGCTGACGGCTCTTTTGCCTCTTGCCAAAGCGGACCTCTTATCCGGCCAAATCATCATTGATGCTTATTCAGGCACTACGGGAGCCGGGCGCAAGTCTGAGCCGGAGTACGGTTTCAGCGAGATGAGTGAAAATCTCAAGCCGTATGGGGTTGTCGGGCATAGGCACCAGGCGGAGATCAAAGAACAGCTCAGCCTCCTTACTAATAAGGAAAATAAGGAATCTACAGATTATCAGGTCATTTTCACTCCGCACTTAGCGCCGATTCGTCGAGGGATGTTGGCTTCCATTTATGTGCAACCGTCGCGCGAAGTTAGCCAGGACGAGTTGACTTCTTTGTTACAGGAATTTTATAAAGATGCGCGCTTTGTTCGGGTTCTCCCCGCCAAAGAGCTCCCGCAAACCCGTCCTTTGATTGGGACGAATTATGTCACCATTTCCGGATCGGTCGATCGTGAAAATGGTGTAATTAAACTGTTTTCCGCGCTGGATAATTTGGGTAAGGGCGCGGCGGCGCAGGCAATACAAGCACTCAATGTTCATTACGGGTTCCCGGAGGACATGGGGCTCACGAATTTACCGCAGTTTGTTTAAGGTGCATTTAAGGAACATTTGACTACATAAGTTTAAATTTAAACTTATGTAGTCAAATGTGAAGTCAAAAGTGTTGAGGTGTCACATGATGTATCAGGTTAATAAGGAAGAGTTGAAGGCCATGTCAGCCGGGACGAAGGCGGAGGTTTTGATTGAGGCCTTGCCTTATATCCGCTCTTTGGCCGGCAAAACGGTTGTCATTAAGTATGGCGGGAATGCGATTACGGATCCGCAGATGCTGTCGAGCGTGATGTCTGATATTACGCTGTTGAGATATGTGGGGATTCATACGGTGTTGGTGCACGGGGGAGGACCGGATATTTCGGCGGCTTTGGCCAAAGCCGGCATCAAAAGCGAGTTCAAAGAGGGTCTCCGAGTGACTTCTGAGGATGCGATTGCGGTGATACGCGAGGCGGTGATTGGCAATACGAACGCGCGCATTGTTACGGAATTGAATGCTCATGGCGCGAAGGCGATTGGCCTCGCGGGCTATGATGCGAATCTTTTGGTTTGCCACAAGTTGACGAAGAATCAGGCGGGCGAGCCGATTGATCTGGGCTTTGTGGGCGAGGTGGAAAAGGTGAATGTTGACCTGATTCACACGCTCTCCGACATGGGCTCGATCCCGGTGATTGCGCCGATTGCGGTGGATGATGAGGGGAAGTGCTACAACGTGAATGCTGACCAGGTTGCCGCGGAGGTGGCGGTTGCGTTGCAGGCGGAGAAGTTGATGACTTTGACTAACGTTCCGGGCGTGAAAGGCAAGAATGAAAAAGGCGAGGACATTGTGTATACGGTCCTCGTGGAGACAGAAATTGAGGAACTTATTGCGGACGGCACGATTAACGGCGGCATGATTCCGAAGGTCCGCAGCGCCCTTGACACGGTGAGACGGGGCGTGGGGCGCACGCATATTTTGGACGGCACGATTCCGCATGCTTTGTTGCTTGAGATTTTCACTCACACCGGTATCGGGACGATGATTATGACGAAGAGGCGGCCTTACTACCCCGGCGAGCGAATTTGAGATTCGGCGGCTGAGGTGGTTGGAGGCGACTTTGGCCACTGGAAGCGTTGAGTTGGTTGGAGGCGGCTTTGGCCACTGGAACATAAACTTGAAAATGAACGAAAGAGAAAAGTTTGAGGAGGAACGGACTGTGGATAAGAATACACAAGAAATTATCGATCTGGATCAGCAATATTACCTGGATTGTTTCGGGCGGCGGATTCCGCTCGTGATTGATCACGGTGATGGTTGTTATGTTTACGATGAGGCGGGGAATGCGTGGCTGGATCTGGTCGGCGGGATCGCAGTGAATGTGCTGGGGCACGGGAATGCGGCGCTGGCGAATGCGATTGCTGAGCAGGCACAGGCGGTGATCCATTGCTCTAACCTCTATTACAACCGGCCGCAGACGGAGTTGGCGGTGGCTTTGTGTGAGAGGACCGGTTATGACAAAGCGTTTTTTGCTAATTCGGGCGCAGAGGCTAATGAGGCGGCGATGAAGCTTGCCCGTGCGTATTATTATAAAAACGGTTCGGATCGCTACGAAATTATTACAGCGAGCCATTCTTTTCACGGGCGGACCCTTGCGACCTTGACCGCTACCGGTCAGGAAAAGTTCCACAAGGGCTTTACGCCGCTGCCCGCCGGTTTCAAGTATGTACCGTTTAATGATTTGGCTGCGCTTCGTGAAGCTGTGACGCCCCAAACTGCGGCGATTATGCTGGAGCCTATCCAGGGCGAAAGCGGCATTTGGCCGGCTGACCCTGCGTATTTGCAGGCGGTGCGTCAGCTCTGCGATGAGGAGGGAATTCTCCTCATTCTGGACGAAATCCAGTCCGGCATGGGGCGAACCGGCAAGTTCTTGGCGCAGGAGCTCTATGGGATTCGGGCGGATATTGTGTCTTTGGCCAAAGGCCTCGGCGGCGGTGTTCCGATCGGTGCGATCCTTTCCACAGCCGAAGTTGCCACGGGCTTCACTCCCGGCATGCACGGCACGACCTTTGGCGGCGGCCCCCTGGCCTGCCGCGCCGCCCTCACCGTCCTTGACGAATACGACCGACTGGGCCTTCTGGAAAATGCGGCCACGGTCGGCTCCTATTTCAAAGACCGCCTGTCCGCCCTGGCCGCGGATGGTCTGATCACCGCCATCCGCGGCGAAGGCCTGATGATTGGTTTCGACCTGCCTGTTCTCGAATCAGGCGCTTTGCGCGACAAGCTCTTCGACCGCGGGATCTTGGTCAACAACCCGGCTCCGTCGACGATAAGACTTTTGCCCGCGCTGATTTTGACCAAAGCCGACGTCGACGACTTCATTGCGATTTTGGCAGACGTTTTGGCGTAAGGTTTTGGCGTAAGGAATTTTTCGTCAATTTTTCTGTCAATTTTTTTGTCATAAGTTTAAAAATAAACTTATGTAGTAGGTGCACATGAAAAAAGATCTTCTCACCCTGGCTGACCTGGACCCCGAAACCCTGATTGCACTCCTGGACAAGGCCGACGAACTAAAAGCCGAAACCCGCCGCGGCAAGTACTATCCTTACTTGGCGGGGAAGACTTTGGGCATGATTTTTGCCAAGTCATCGACGAGGACGAGGGTTTCCTTTGAGACCGGGATGTATCAGCTGGGCGGGCACGCGCTCTTTTTGTCGAGCCGCGAGATTCAGTTGGGGCGCGGCGAGACCATTGCGGATACGGCGCGTGTGCTTTCGCGTTATCTTGACGCCATTATGATCCGCAACGACAGCCACTCGGAGACGGTGGAGCTGGCCAAATGGTCGTCGGTGCCCGTGATCAATGGTTTGTCGGATCGCTTTCATCCGTGTCAGATTCTGGCGGACCTCCAGACCATTCGCGAGAAGAAGGGGACTTTGACCGGGCTGAAGCTCGCGTATGTCGGAGACGGCAACAACGTCGCGCATTCGCTGATGATTGGGGGTGCGCTTGCGAAAATGAACATCGCCATCGCTTCTCCGGCGGAGTACGAAGTTGATCGCATGGTGGTTCGCCAGGCGGCAGACCTCGCGCGCCGCAGCGGTTCGGAGCTCCTCCTCACCTCGAATCCCGCCGAGGCTGTAGCTGACGCGGATGTCGTTTACACGGACACGTGGGTGAGCATGGGGCAGGAGGAGCTGAAGCGCGAGAAGGTGCCGGTTTTCAAGGATTTTCAGGTGAATCGTGAGTTGATGAGTTTGGCCAAAGCCGAAGCCATCTTCATGCATTGCCTCCCAGCGTATCGTGGGTACGAGGTTTCGGAGGAGGTTTTTGAAGGGCCGCAGTCGGTGGTTTTTGACGAAGCAGAAAACCGCCTCCACGCCCAGAAGGCTGCCCTCATCTACACCATCCTAGGGGAGTTATGAGTGGTGGTTGGGAGTGGTTGGGAGTGAGTGCGCGTGGCGAGTGTTGGCGGTGCGTGACGAGGGTGGTTGGGGGCGGCTTTGGCCAAAGTAATTCCTCAAATTTGCGAAATGAAACAGCTCTGTAATCCATTGACCGATTCTTTGTGCTATCGTGAGCATACATACTTGTGAGATTGATCTTGCTGGGAGAGGAAATTAAGTTTGAGGATCGATCAGGATGCTCTGGTAGTTGTAAAAGTCACTGACCACAGTCAGGCGGAGGTGTTGCTCGACTTGCAGAAGCGAGCGATGATGCTTTATGCCCAAGAGGCTCAAATTCCGCTCTACAAGCGTGATGGCAGTTATTTTCTGGCGTCACTTAATGAAACGCGTGGCGACATCATGGATGCCATGGATAATGAGGATCTGCTGGCGGCTCGGATTGGCGACCGCTGGGTTGGTTCGGTGCGTCTGGTGTCGGATTTTTCGTTGGGGAAGACTCTATTGACCCGTTTCTGTGTGGATCCGCGTTATCACAGTTTGGGGATTGGGCATGATTTGATGGAGGCGGCGTGCGGTTTCCTGAAACGGCAGGGAATTCGCGAAGTGTATCTCTACACCGCACAGAATAATACGCGCTTGCTGGATTTTTACAAAAGGCACGATTTCTTCCTTTACAGCGTGAATAGCGGGCGTCCCTACCCGAAGGTGTGTTTGCTGCGGTATTTGTAGGGTTTTGTAGGGGTATTGTAGGGGTTTTGTAGGGGGCGGTGTTCGTTCGTTTTAACTACATAAGTAAGAATGAAAGTGACTACATAAGTTTAAATTTAAACTTATGTAGTCACTTTCTCCCCTACTCCAACACTACCCCAACCCTAATACAACTGGTGAGTGATTTTCCACGGTTGGCCGTTTTTCAGGTAAACGCGTGGAATGCGAATCGAGAGCTGACATGGCACCTCGTAATTAATCGTGTCCTGCCAAGAAGCAACTTCGTCCATCGTAATCGTTTCAGATCCTTGCGTTCCCCAAAGGACAACCGGGTCACCGGATTTGACTCCACCGGCGCTCCCATCAACAGCCCCCTCAGGGTCAACAATAGAACTCACATCAAAAAGGCACGCATCCATACAGATCGTCCCGATCAAGGGCACCCTCTTCCCATGTATGAGCGCAAAAGCACTCCCCAACATACTTCGCCGATAGCCATCAGCATAGCCAACCGGCACAGTGGCGACAGTCATGCGGCGGGGAGCAACAAAACGGCGGCCGTAGCTGACGCTCTGGCCGGGTTCCAAAACTTTGACTTGCAACACACGACTGTGAAGCGAGAGAATCTCGGAGTGACCGGTGTGCGTTTTCATATAGTTGTCCGGCAAAAGCCCATAAAGCCCCAAGCCGACACGCACAAGATCCATGTGCATTTCTTTGTGTTTGAGCGTGGCGGCCGTGTTACAACAGTGCCGATAGCGGAACGTGTACCCGCGAGCCTCGAGATCTGCAAGCAGTGTCCTAAACTCCACGAATTGCTTCAGCACAAAAGCCTCACCATGCTCCTCACCAACCACAGGATCCGCTTCATCAAAACCATCCGCCGTCGCAAAGTGCATGAAAATCCCTTCAACATTGAGGCCCGGAAGCTGGCAAATTTCGATGATGCGCCCCAGAGTTTCGGGGTCTTGAGCCGGAAAACCAATCCGCCCCATCCCCGTGTCAATCTTAATGTGACAAGTTGCGCGTGTGCCCATCTCCAGCGCAATGCGACTCAGGTCCTGCGCCTGGGCCGTGCGATAAATCGTGTAAGTCGCGCGAGCCTCGATACCCTCGGCGTGGCGCTCCTCCTCGCCCTCACTGAGCATGTGAATCGGAGCCGTAATGCCGGCCTGGCGCAGATTCAGCACTTCATCGAGACAAGAAACAGCGAGCATGGCCGCGCCGGCTTCGAGGTACGTTTGAGCAAGATCAGCGGCACCGTGCCCATAAGCGCCGGCTTTCACAACAGCTACGATCGCGGCATCAGGCGCGAGCTGCTTCTGCACCCAGAGAAAATTCCGCTTGGCCTGGTCAAGGTCGACCTCCGCCCAAGTTCTTCCGCAGATGGTTGCTAATTCACGTCCATTAATGTATTCCTGGCTCATCTTATTATGCACTTCCCATGTCAAATGTACTTTTGCTTAGGCCAAAGCCGCCTTCAACCAGCTCATCCAGATTCAGTCAGCTCCAGTCAGCTTCAACCAACCCCTACATTTTATCTCACAATCCGCCCCTGTGGGTTGATGCATAGATCGCTGCCACAGATCGTTGTCATTGATCGTTATGCTTACCAATAGAGCGCTTGGCCCTAGAGTACTTATCGGTAGAGTGCTTAGTGGTAGATTGCTTACCGATAGACTGCTTACAACCAATTGGGTTCGTATTCCGGCTTCTTACGTTTGCGCCTTGTTTTCTTGCTTTCTAAATAAGCCCGACAGGTTCTATCCATGAATTCGGAAATTTCAATCATGGTGTCTAAAGGGGTGACACTATGCCAGCCCATCTCTTTGGTAGCGAGGTCCCCCGCGGCACCATGCCAATATACGGCCGCAGGAGTCGCGACTTCCGGTGGCAACCCTTGAGCCAGAAGTCCGGCCAAAAGACCCGCAAGGATGTCGCCGGAGCCGCCTTTGGCAAGGCCGGGGCCGCCCGATGTATTCACATAGATACGGTCGGCCGGCGACGCAGTCAGCGTAGCCTCGCCCTTGAGCACGACCCAGCAACCTGCGGCGTGCGCAAGGGCGGCTGCCTGCCCCAGTCGGGGCAATTGCCAGTCAATCCCATACGCTTCAGCCAGCCGCTCCGCCTCACCGCCGTGAGGCGTAAGAACCGTCACGCCTGCCCTATCACGCAAGGCCTGACGCAACGATTCCGATTGGGCGAGCTCAAACAAAGCATCCGCATCAATCACCAAAGGCTGCTCCCAAGTCAACAACTCCCGAAGAAGAGCTTCAGTCCTCTCCCCCCTTCCAAGTCCCGGACCGATGAGGAGGGCACTTGCCTTGGCCTTAAAGGGAAGAAATGCCTCAAGCCACGCTTGTGTTGACGCCTCTTGTGCGTACAGAGCCGATGCATCCATAGGTGAGGCCGAAGACCTATTCTCTGACTCAGATAAATTTTCAGGCATTTGAATGGTCATAGGTCCTGCTGAAACCTCTGATTGATCGTCCGCTTTTCCCTTTTTTATGAGATCAAGTTCATCCCAAATTTCCGAGAATGTCCAACCACCCTCAGACCGCTGATCGTACTCTATATCTGGAATGCTGTACAAAAGCGAAGGCAAAGACAAAAACAGTTCAAGATACACACTTCGTTCGCACACAAGACGAACCATACCTGCGCCTGACCGCAAAGCAGCCTCTGCCGCAATTCTGGCAGCTCCGGCCATTCCTGAACTTCCCGCCAACATCAGCAGATACCCTTGGGATCCCTTGTGAACATCCGTTTTCACAGGAGCTAAGTTTGCGACTAAGTCCGACATCTCATACGTATAAACATCGTCTGGATATTGGCGAAGAGGCTTACCAACCCGCTTATTCGTGGCTGAGGCCGAGGAAGTCCCTTGGTCCATACCGTCAGACTCAGCCAAGTCAGATTCAGCCAAGTCAGCGTCGGCCAAGCCGGCATCCCAGGCTTCCCAGAATTCGCTAAGCAGTGATTCCGGAAAACCAAGCGTGCTCACGCTGAGTTCGCCATTCAGTTGGCAGGCAGGCGACATCATCTGGCCAATTTTCGGCGCAAAAAACGTCACTGTCTCGTCGGCAGCCACAGCCAGCTCGTGGCACGCTCCGGAATCTGCGACAACACCGGAAGGCAAGTCGCAGGCGATGATGTAGGCGTGGTCGGCTTTGGCCAACGCTAATCTCCACAGAGCCCCCGCAAGTTCCTCCGAAAGTTCGCGCTCAGGCTGAAATCCGGTGCCCAAAAGACCATCCACAACAATCACCCCGCGCGGTTTATATTTCTTGAGAGGTTTACAGGGTATTCCTACTGCCAAAGCCGCCTCCCTCATCTCTCCTACCAAACCACCCGCCGGCTCTCCCGGCTCCCATATCCGAATCTTCCGATCCTGCCTACTGGATGCCAACTTGCGAGCGGCCACGTAAAGGTCCCCTCCGTTCATGCCGGGTCCGACAAGAAGATCAATTGGCGTTGTGGATTTACGCGTACCATGTTCTTCCCAAACGCTTTCCCTAGCTTCCACAGCATCGGCAATTGCAGTCCCAGCCGCCTCCATCAGGAGCATCAATGGTATCCCCTTATCAACCAGAAACTGGTCCAAAGCCTTCTGCTGTCCACGCGATAATAGTCTCATCCTATCTCCTCGTCTTTCCCACTCTCGGTTAACTTGTCATCACAAGTTACATTTCCGCTAAAAAAGCAAATCTTAGCACTCGGTACATAGATGAGGCTCGATGTCTCACCCTATGTCCCTCGAAAATCCAATTAAAAACCGTTTTTCTCTCAATACTGGTAATTATTATCTATCTAAGATCCCTCGAGCAAATATGCCGTCAGAATCCTCCCACGAATCCGCTGTTACCATTAGACCGGGATTCGTTCTCTACCCAAACATTTCAATTCGATAAATTGCCAATGTTGCTATTTTCGTTCCGTTCAAATGTATTGCCGTCTCTTAAGTTAAACGCTTTATAATTCGTAGATTGCGACTCATCAAAGACAATCGTTTCACCTTTCCGTGTAAAAACAAGTGTGTACGTATCTGTTTCGCCCGAAGGCAAACCTGTTCCGTTGATCTCAAGTTCGTTTCCGGAGACCTTGTATTTCGAGTCTCGGAATAAATAGGAAGACAAAGCATTGTCGATTGAAACGTTCTCCTGATCGGTGAAATTGAATTCAAGCAAGTACACGATGTCACGTTTATCTTCCAGTGTCGAAACATACTTACCTTCGGTAAACTTGACTTGATTCTGTGCTGCACAGCCAGCAAACAGAACGACACATAGAAGTAAAAGAACTGTATTTCTCATATTTCTTATCTTCATCTTCATTAACTCCTTTTCCCCTGACATGTCAGAAAACCTCGGTAACACTGCATCGCTGCGTCACTGTATCGCTGTATCAATGTATCGCTGTATCGCTATTTCACCAGCTAATTCGCCTCAAAAAAGCTACCCTCAGTTCCAATTATAGGCGGTTCTCATAGTCACGCAAGCCTGAAATGGCCTAGTTCTACATTGTCCACACTTGGGGCTGAGGGGTGACTTCGACAGACAACGACTACATATGTTTAAAAATAAACATATGTAGTCGTTGTCGCCCCCATCAATCCAACAACAATCCAACAACAATTCTTAAATATTTCTTAACTTGAGAAATATTGGTGTTTCCTTCCCCATAAGCAAGTAGACTAGTAAATGTACTAAGTTAATTTGTAACCTGAAACCTACAGCCTAAGTAGAATGGGAGGACAAGCAAATGCAGCAGTGGGAATACAAAATTCTGAATGTCGAGAAAGCTTTCTACTCAAGTAAAGCAGACCAAGAAATTGAGCAATTATTAAATGAATTGGGCCAAGATGGCTGGGAACTTGTCGGCTATGTGACTTTTAAAATCCATATGCTTGCGTTTAAAAGGCCAATCCCCCTGTCCCAACACCCGCAGAAATCGCAACAGACGGAGCAGGAAAAACATGATAGGCGTGAGGTCTTTCTTTAGCGCCAAGTGGCTAAGTAGCTAAGCACCAAGTAACCAAGTAGCCAAGCAGCCAACTAGAAAGCAGCCCGGCTTGATGCCGAACTGACAAACGGCTCCTCAATCAAACCTCATCACGATTCAAACCTCATTAAGAAGGAGAATTCACCGGCTGATCAGGAAGATACTTCTCGACAGCCTCTACATACTCTTTATAGGAATGTGCGCCCACAAGGCGCTCAACAATAATGCCATTCTGATAAATAAAAACAGTCGGGATACTGGAAACACGATACTCTTCAGCAATAACCATCTCGTCATCCACATTCACACTGGCCACGAGCATTCGGTCACCATATTCTTCATCCAGACGATCGATTAGCGGTGCAATTGACCGGCAGGGCCCACACCATTCCGCCCAAAAATCCACCAAAACCAAGGTGTCTTCCTGCAGAACCTCTGCCTCAAAATTCTCATGATTCAATTCCAGAGCCATGTCCGCCTCCCGTATATCTCTAGCACTGTTAACCAATAGTTAACGTATGTTCGGAGTATAACAAATCGCCTCGCCCAGTCTTAGTAACTGCTGTTACCCTACTTCATGCGCGCCGGCCAATGCCCTCCAAGTCATACGGCGTTTGCTGGTAGACGTAGTAGTTCAGCCAGTTCATAAAGAGCAAGTTCGCAGAAGAACGCCAGCGAACGATCACCTGTTTCGTAGGGTCGTCATTTTCAAAGTAGTTCTGCGGGACATGAATGTCTAGGCCGCGGGCTTTGTCGCGTTCGTATTCTTTTTTCAGTGTCAGCGGGTCATATTCGACGTGGCCGGTAACGAAGAAACGGCGTTCCTTGTCACGGACAGCAAAAACACCGGCCTCCTGCGAAACCGCCATAATTTCAAGGTTCGGGTCGCGCAAATCATCTGTGCGCACTTCGGTATGCCGAGAATGCGGAGCATAGAACACATCATCAAATCCCCGGAAAAGCTCCTCATCCGGATCAGCCACCAAAGTATGCGGAAACACCCCGAAACATTTACTCGCCAACCGATACTTCGGCACATCATAGAAGTAATAGAGCCCCGCCTGCGCCCCCCAACACACAAACATCGACGAAAAAACATGCGTCTTGCTCCATTCCAAGATCCGGCAAAACTCACGCCAATAGTGGACATCCTCAAACTCCATAAGCTCCACAGGCGCCCCGGTAACAATCATGCCATCGAAATAGTGCCCCTCAATATCTTCAAACGTCTTATAGAAACGCCCAAGGTATTGTTCGGAAGTGTGCTTCGGTTGGTACGAAGCCGTATACAGTAAATGCGCCTCCACCTGCAGTGGTGAGTTCGACAGCAGACGGAAAAACTGCGCCTCCGTATCTTGTTTGTTCGGCATCAAATTAAGTAGCAAGATATGTAGCGGGCGAATATCCTGATGATACGCACGCTCATTCGTCATGACAAAAATCGATTCTTGTTCCAGCACTCGCCCGGACGGAATGCCCGCGGGAATTTTAATAGGCATATACTATCTCCTCTATTACTACTGCTCAGAAATCGCAGCTTCTGTTATCTTTTGGCCAAAGCCGCCCTCTCGCACTTCAGTCACTCTATCGTACCTCAGTGGCCTTCTGCCGCTTTGGCCACCGCAACCTCCGCAGCCACCTCAGTCACTTCAGCCAGCACCAACGACACCCCAAACCTAATGAATAAACTCATTCAAGATGGACATGGGAGGGACAACATCCGTGTCGAGCTGAGGCATTCGTTCGCTCACGTAGATGAGGTAGCGGGCTTTGGCCACCGCAGCATCCAGATCAGCGAACTCACCTGTGCGGGTCAAAGGCGAAGTGAGGATCTCACCGGACTCCAGGCGGGCCAGATCCTGCTTGAGGTAACCGGCTGCCAGAGGGCCCACGACAAAAAACTCATACTTAATCACAGAATTCACGAAATAATCCGCGCGCGAAACATATTCCTCAAACGTCACCTCTTCCGTTGCACTGATCACAGTCCAGTAGTCGAGGGTGGCGAGGGGACCGGTGCCGCGGTGAAGGAAATCGCGGCAAATGCGGCGGAGCTGACGGATCTGCTCCGGCACCAAGAGCTTGCGGTCACCAACAAGCGTTGCCCAAGGGCAAATGAAAACGCCCATCGTCTGCTCGCGCGGAAGGCGGCCCAGCACCTGAGCCGAGAGACCGTGAAGGCCCTCCACCACCAAGATGGCATTGTTGGCCAAAGAATACTGATTCTCCGGCAAGTAAGTCCGCGTCCGCGTCGTGAAATCATACGAAGGTACCGAAACCTCCTCGCCGCGGAGAAGGGCCGCCAGGTGCGCCGTCAGAAGTTCCACATCAATCGTCGAAATCGATTCCATGTCGGGGCGGCCTTGCTCATCAAACTCATAATCGCCCGAAAAATAGTAATCATCCAGCGAAATGCGCCTCGTCGGGCGGCCATACAAATGAATGGCCGAACCCAAACGGTCAGCAAAAGTCGTCTTCCCCGACGAGGTTGGACCGGAAATAAAAATCGCCTTCACTTCACGGCTCCACGCCGCCTCGTAAGCAATATCTGTAACACTCTTCAAGAAGTTGTATTCGCTGTCGCGAGCCAGCTGTTCCGTCCGCTGCGAACCGAAATTCTCCTCCAACTCCTCAGAAGAAATAAATGGCATAGCACCAAGTTCCGCCATGTTGCGCTCCTTTCGGGAAGGGCTTCGGCAAGGGCTTTGGCAGGGGCTTTGGCCAAAACACCCTCCCCCCACTGCGCGGAACTAGACAATTGATAAAAATCGCACAAAGTTTCACGCAGAATCACAATAAGTATAACAAAATCCTGCCCGTTAATTTATAATGAGACGGTACACATGTCTTGCTTTCACCCATTCGGGTGAAGCCTATAAGGAGGATATTGAAGTTATGAGTTGTGATGTGATCAAGTCCGTAAAGGCCAGAGAGATCCTGGATTCCCGCGGCACCCCGACTGTAGAAGTAGATGTTATTACAGAGTGTGGCGTTTTGGGCCGCGCTGCCGTACCGTCCGGCGCTTCCACCGGCGCATTCGAGGCCACTGAGCTCCGCGACGGCGACAAATCCCGTTACCAGGGCAAGGGCGTCCTGAAGGCAGTTGCGAATGTCAACGATGTCATCGCTCCGGCTGTGATCGGCAAGAGCATTTTCGATCAGCGCGGCATTGACACCCTGATGATTGAGCTCGACGGTACCCCGAACAAGAACAAGCTCGGTGCCAATGCAATTTTGGGTGTCTCTCTTGCGGTGGCCAAAGCCGCAGCAGCCCACCGTGGTGAGAGTCTTTTCTTCTACTTAGGCGGCCTCAATGCGCACGTCCTTCCTGTCCCGATGATGAACGTCATGAACGGCGGCAAACACGCCGACTCGAACCTGAACCTTCAGGAATTCATGATCATGCCTGTCGGCGCCAAGTCTTGGAGCGAAGCGCTGCAATGGTGCTCTGACGTCTATCAGAACCTCAAGAAACTCCTGAAGAAGGCCGGCCTCTCCACAGCGATCGGCGACGAGGGTGGTTTCGCACCGAACCTGGCTTCTGACGAAGAAGCGCTGCAATACCTGGTGAAGGCAATCGAGAGCGCAGGCTTCAGACCCGGCGAAGACTTCATGCTCGCCATGGATCCTGCCATGACCGAACTTTACGAAGCGGCGAAAGAAGCGGGCAAACCCGAGGGCACCTACTTCTTCTGGAAGACCGGCGAAGTGAAAACTTCTGACGAAATGATCGATTACTGGGAAGATTTCGTTAACAAATACCCGATCGTCTCCTTGGAAGACGGCCTCGCAGAAGAAGACTGGGAAGGCTGGGCGAAACTCACGGAGCGCCTAGGCCACAAGATCCAGCTGGTCGGCGATGATCTCTTCGTCACCAACTCCAGCCGCCTGCAGAAGGGCATTGAGCTGAAGGCTGCTAACTCCATCCTGATCAAACTGAACCAGATCGGCACCCTGACCGAAACGATGGATGCTATGGAAACCGCTCGCCTCGCCAACATGACTTCTGTCGTCTCCCATCGTTCCGGCGAGACCGAAGATGCAACGATCGCAGACCTCGTGGTCGCTCTGAATGCCGGTCAGATCAAGACCGGTGCTCCGGCCCGTACTGACCGCGTGGCCAAGTACAACCAGCTTCTCCGCATCGAGGAAGAACTGGGTGATCGCGCCGAATACCTCGGCATGAAGGCCTTCAAGTTCCAGAATTAAATCGGAGTTCTGGATCTTCATCGGAGTTCTGGATCTTCATCGGAGATCTGGTACTTCATCGGAGTTCCAGAAATCATTCGTGTTACCTAGCACTTCCGCGTTTGTGCGTGAAGAAAATTCCAACGCCTTTCCGGATGGCTGCCCCCTCAGAGGGGCAGCTTTTTTATATTTTTCAAAGGATGTACCGGTGGGGTTTGATTGATAAAATCATGCATGCCTATTTCTGCCTATTTCTCATTTGTTTTGACCTTACCATAGAGCACCTAAACCTAAAAACCACTATAATAAAAACCACTTCGCATTACGTCACAACACAACACAACACAACACAACACAACACAGCACAGCACGTCGCAACACTGCACAGCACGTCACATCATTTCACCACCCGGGAGGTTCCGATGCACAAGAAGCGAAACTCACTTCTCATACTCCTCATCGTCATCCTCATCTTTGTCGTAGGCGCTGTTGCAGCATACAAACTCTTCCTCGACCCCTACGCCCACTCCATCGATTATGCCGAGGCCCCCTACACCCTTCCCCTCGACACCGAACTATCGGGCAAAAACGCCGCCAACGATCTTGAATCCATGGTGGAGCGAGCCACGGCCATTCACCCGCTCCTCGTCCAGGATCCACCCGAGGCCTTCACCGCGGCAGTCAAGAAGGAAACGGCTACTCTGGAAGCCCGTTCAATCGTCACCGTCGCCGAAGTCTGGCAAAGCGCCGGCCGCATTTTTCACGCCTTGGGTGACGCCCATACCTTCACAGGTGTCAAGCTCGAAACCCCACTCTATCTGCCCTTACAATTTCACTGGGAAGGAACCGATCTGATGTGTAGGGAGGCGGTTTTGGCCCAAGGAACTTCCAACGCTCAACCCTCGAAGGTCATCTCCATCGGCGGCGTGCCAATCGCGGAGCTCTACGAACAATATCGCAGCATGTTCTCCTACGAACTCGAGTCCTACTGCCGCTACAACTTCGCGCTCGACCTGAGTGAAGCCCCAACCCTGCAGCGTCTGGGCCTCTACAGCCCCATTCGCGCACCCAGGCCAACCCTGGTTCTCGATCGGAACGGCAAAGAATTTTCGCTCACCCCCACGCTCCAACCGCAGAATCCCAACATCACATCCACCGAGCAACCCTTTGCGGAGTACACCTTCGATCCGGAGGCCAAAGCCGCCATCTTTACCCTCCGTCGCTGCATTTACAACGAGGAATATCAGGCTCTCGTGAAGGATTTTTTCACGGAAGTTGCCGCCAACGACACCCAAACGGTCATCGTCGATCTGCGTGACAATCCCGGCGGCAACAACCAAGTCGCAACCGAATTCTTGCGCTACCTAGCCGTTGACCAATACGATCGCGGCTCATCGCGCGTCCGTTATGGTCCTTTTGTCATCCAAAACCCCACCGGCCCTCGCAAAAACGCGCGCCTGACGCCGTCTTTCTCCGGCCAACTTTATGCCCTAACCAGCACAAACACCTTCAGCTCAGCGACTGATTTCGCAGTCTGGATCCAAGACAATCACCTTGGCAAAGTCGTCGGCGAAATCTCCGGCAACCTGCCATCTTCCTACGGCGATGTTGTGCTCTTCCAAGCCCCGCATTCGAAAATGATCTACCAAGTCTCCTACAAATATTTCACCCGTCCCGACGAAAGCAAACTCACAGAACCCCTCATCCCCGACATCTCCGTCCCCGCCTCCGACGCCTTGGCTTCGGCACTAGCGGACGCTGGCGGAGGCGGTTGATGCAGGGCCTACGCTGGTGCGAGGGCGGGTGGTGTTGCTGTTTCTCGGTTGCAGTGGTTGATGATGTGGGGAAAAAATTGCAGCCGTAGCGGATATTAGCCTGTATAGTTAGCTGGTAAGTGGTATGTGATTGAATATGGCTGGATATTTACTTGAATATTGGCTGTACCCGTTTGCCTATTATGAAAACAAGCGTGACAATCAATCGTAAACACGAATTTGAACAGGAGTAAATTTATGATAAATCATGTAATCTACAACAGCCCATTCGGCCCACTCACCATCAGCTATTTAGGCGACCTCATTATTGGCATTGAGACGACGGCAAATATGAATGTGAATGATGAATCCGTTAGCGAAAGCATAACTACTGAAAATGAAAATGCAACTTCCGAGAATGACAGCACAGCTGCGGTTCGCTTCGACGAAAATGAACACACTCTCGCAGATGGTCAAGATTCTGAAGATGACCAAGTCCTCTCAGCCGGCCAAGTTCCTGACGACGGACAAGTTCCTTGTGCTTTGACGGACCTTGTCATTGCCCAGCTTGATGAATATTTTGCAGGCGAACGTAAAACTTTCGATTTCCCAATGGCACTCTATGGAACAGAGTTTCAGAAGACTGTGTGGAAAGCTCTATGCGCAATCCCCTATGGCGAAACCCGCACGTATGGTCAGATTGCCTCAGCGATTGGTAATCCACGAGCCTCTCGGGCTGTTGGCATGGCCAATAATCGTAATCCTATTTCAATCGTCGTCCCTTGCCACCGCGTGATCGGAGCAAACGGCTCCCTCGTCGGTTACGGCGGCGGCTTGGCAATGAAAGAAGGCCTCCTAGCACTGGAGAAAAAATATAGCTAATACTGCACTTTTTTGAAATTGATTTTTCAACTGCGATGCTTTAGCCAGTTCATACAATTAGGTAGCTTGTCTTGGTGTTTTGGTTTGGTTTTGGTCTTAGTTTTGGTCTTAGGGTTGGCTTTGGTTTGGCTTCGACGGAGCGGAATCAACGACGTATTTCTTCTACACGAGTACAGTGGTCGTTGTGGTTTTATTGAAGGAGCGGTTTTGGTAGCGTATTTTATCTACACGAGTACAGTGGTCATTTCAGTACTATTGAAGGAGCGGTTTTGGCAGCGTATTCTTCCAACTTATGGGTCTGCAGAGGGTCGGGAAATATTATTTTTTGCAGAATGGTTCGGATCAGGAATCTTGCGACGGTCGGCTAGCTTTTGGATCGTTTTGTGGAGACTATTTGGGGTGGCGCTGTACTTCAAGCTAACAATTTTATGTTGCATGTCAGTATTCGTTCAGTTTCTTCTGCCTTCAGGTCAATAAACATTCATCTGCAAGTTAACAGGAGAAGGCTCGTTACAAATAAAGTAATCCGTGTCGCAAGTTTCCTGATCTGAACCAAGTTGGAAACCCTTTTGGCTCTGAATATAGAAAATAGCCGAACTTGCAGCAATACGTAGCCGCAGGCGCTCCTTCCAAACTAGTTGGATAATAGAAAACAGCCGAACTTGCAGCAATACGTAGCCTCACGCGCTCCTTCCAAATGTGTTGGATAATGTATACAGCAGAACTTGTAGCAATACGTAGCCGCATGCGTTCCCTAAACCCTGTAGAACTTGGAATAGAAACAATAAGCGGCCTTCCAGCAAAGGTCAGCTTGATTTATTTTTGCTCTGGTTCTGCTTGTGAAGCGTCCGAGTGCAAAGGTTCTGCTTGTGAAGCGTCTGCTTGAGAAGGTTTTGATTGTTTGGAGTCGGCTTGATTGGCGTCTTTTTGCTGTTTTGCTTCGGCAATTTTTTGGGCGAAGCGGACTAGGCGAGTGAGCCAATTCTTGTCCAGGAAGAAATTCAGTTCGCCTGGGTTGAGGATAATACCGCCAACCTGATTGTCGTCTTGGATGAGTTGATATGCAATATTGTAGACTGGCATTTCAGGATAGAAACCGCCATCTTGTGGGATGGAACTGCGGTCTGTATAAGCGCCTAGAGCTGTGTGGCCTTGGCCATCTGAAAGGACGAGGAATTCGGTGTTGCCTGCCGTGGTGCTGGAATTGGCAGAATCGGAACCAGCAGCATTGGCACTCGGAGCGTCGGAACCTGTGGGGCTGGAGTCAGCGGGTTTGGCTTTGAAAAATAGTGTGGTCTGCAGAAGGCGAGCGGAGATTTGGGATTCCAACATGGTCAGGGTTTTCTGTTTGTCGCCTTCTTGGGCGCTTTTCAGGACTTGTAAGAAGGCGAGGCAAAAGAAGCGAATGGCTCGGTTGTGTTCGGTGATCATGGGGCTTGTTGTTGCTTCGGCACCGGTGGGCGACGAGCTGACGGTCGTCGAGCCGGCGGCCGCGGGGGCGGGCGAACCGGTGGCCGCCGCGGTGGGCGCTGCGGAAGTATCAGCCACTGCGGGGAGTAAGTTTGTGAGGGAGGCGCTGTAGGCGAGGTGGCCGTCGTTTACGACCAGTTGTTCGCAGCCGTTCAGGTAGAGGGCGCGGCTGAGGACTTGGGGTGAGGCAGAAGCAAGATCAAACTCGGGATCGTTGAGGGAGGCGGCTTTGGCCAAAGCAGCTGGATCCAAGAAGAGGAACACGCGACTGGCTGCATCGATGAAGGGCTGGCCGGTGTGGCGGGAACGATAGTAATGGATTGCCTCGAGGTTGGGGATGAGCGCTTGAAGGCTGAGGTGAATGACACGGACGCGGTTGGTGGTGACTGTGGTGAGGTCCAGGACACCCTTCTGTTTCTGCTCGCGCTCGGGATCGTCCTCGGTGATCTTGGACTCTGCGTCCTTGAGGGAACGGATGAGCCGGTCGCCGAAGCAGGCCAAATAGCCCATCTCGCCGGGGGTGTAGTCGGTTGGTTTGAAGGGGAAATCGTTGGTGGTGAAGAGCTTGTCGAGCTGGTCCTTCGTGTGCTGGAGGGGACTCGGCTTCTCGGGATCGTAGGACCACGCAGCGGGGTCGGATAGGGGTTGGCGGTCGACACCGGGGATGTAGAACTCAGACATAAATTTCCTCCGAGGCTTCTTTGTCGGGTGCTTTTTCTGCGGGGAGCCAGTCGGCTCGGAATAAGAAAATGAGCATCATGATGGCTTGGGCGATCCAGGATACGGGGAAGGCCAGCAGGACGGAGACGACTTCCGGGTAGATGAGTTGGGCAACGTAGACCCAGATGAGTCTGACGCCAAACATGTTGATCATGGATGAGACCATGGGGAAGGTGGCTTTGCCTGCACCGCGGAATGCACCGGAGAGCACGTCACCGATGGCGAAGATCCAGTAACCGGAGGCGGCGATTGTCAGCATGGTTTCACCGGTGGGGAGGCTCAGATCATTGGTACCGAACATCCGCAGCAGGGGATCTCTGAAAATGTAGATGATCAGGCCTAATCCTGCGGCGATGCCACAGGCGAGGCCGAGGGCGACTTTGATCCCTTTGCGAACGCGGTCGTACTTGCCTGCGCCGATATTTTGGCCGACGAAGGTCATGATGGCCAAGCTGATGGAGTTGATACACATGTAGAGGAAGCCGTCGATGCGGCCTGCGGCTGTGTAGCCTTCCACGGCGTATGGGCCGTATGCGTTGATGTTGGTTTGAATGATTGTGTTGGCTAAGTTGATGATGACCGACTGCATCCCTGCGGGAATTCCGATCTGCAGGATTTGTTTGACGGATTCTTTGTGGGGTTTGGTTTCTTCGATAAAGTAGCGGTAGTTGGTTTCAGAGCGCATGAGGGTTGCCACGGAGAGTACTGCGGACAAAGCCTGCGAGATGACTGTCGCCCATCCGGCCCCGGCTACACCGAAATCCAACACCGCTACGAAGAGCAGATCCAGGACTAGATTGGTAATTGCGGCGATGATCAGGAAAATCAAGGGTCTCTTGGAATCGCCGACCGCGCGCAGTATTCCCGATGCCATGTTATAGATGGCGGTCGGGATCATGCCGATGAAGATGATCTGCATGTATTGAGCGGCCTCGGGCAGCAGCACATCCGGTGTATTCATCAGGACGAGTAATGGCCGGCTGGCCAGAAGGCCGATGACCATCATGATGATTCCGGAGACGAGTCCCAGAAACATGGTCGAATGGACATGTTCGTATACTTTGCGGTTGTCTTCGGCGCCATAGGCGTGGGATACAACGACGGATGCGCCGGTTGAGATTCCGATAAACATACCGACCAGAAGGCCGGTGACGGCTCCTGTCGATCCGACGGCACCTAGGGCGGTGTCTGTCGAAAAGTTACCCACGATCAGAAGATCGATGGCGTTATACAATTGCTGGAGAAAATTCGAAAATAAAAGCGGCAGTGCAAAGAGTAGCAGCTGCTTCCAGATTACCCCGGTCGTCGTGTTGACGTTACCGATTCCTTTTAACTTAAATTTTGCAGACAAGCGAAAATAACCCCCTTCTTTCCTACATCTATCCTACACCTAAAAAATCCGGCGTCAAACCGGAATTTTTAGAAAGTGTGTTTATTGAGTTTATGCATGTGTGTTGGGCGGGCGTCGCCGCCCTATGGCGCTGCGGTTGGCGAGTGCCATGACAGTTGGCGGTCGGCGGGTGTCATTGTGGTTGGCCTCACTGGGCCGCGCATCACCTCCACCGACACGAGGCCACACCTCCGCGCGCCGCGGCAACGGCCAGCCGCCCCGGCCATCACGTCAGCTCGGCAGCCCCGGTGTTCAATTGGTAATAGCGGCCCTTCTGCGCCAACAAGTCATCATGGTCGCCGCGCTCGATAATTTCGCCGGACTCTAAGACCAGAATCGCATTCGAACGCCTGACCGTCGACAAACGGTGTGCGATCGCAAACGTCGTGCGCCCCTTCATCAGCTGGTTCATGCCTTCCTCAATGTGTTTCTCCGTACGGGTATCAACCGAGGAAGTCGCTTCATCCAGAATCAAAATCAGAGGATTCGCCACAGCCGCACGTGCGATCGACAAGAGCTGGCGTTCACCTGCGGAGAGGTTCTGGCCATCCGTAGTCAGTTGGGTGTCATAGCCTTGCGGCAGACGGACAATGAAACTGTGCGCATTGGCAAGCTTCGCCGCTTCCTCGACCTCTTCATCCGTCGCGTCAAGTCTGCCATAACGAATATTTTCACGCACTGTGCTCTCGAACAAGTGCACGTCCTGAAGCACCATGCCAAGGGTCGAACGCAAAGCGGACTTTTTCATATCGCGGATGTCAATCCCGTCGAGCGTGATTTTGCCGCTCTTAATCTCATAGAAACGGTTAATCAAATTCGTAATCGTAGTCTTACCTGCACCGGTAGAACCAACAAAAGCAATCTTCTGCCCCGGCTCCGCCCACAGAGTGATATTATTCAACACCTGCTGGTCTTCCACATAGCCGAAATCCACATTGTAGAAACGAATATCTCCCAATGCCGGAACCCGCTTGGTGCTGCCATCTTCTTGCGGAACAAGCCAAGTACGTTCCTGACAGACGCCACAGTCGATATCGACAACGCCGTCATCCGTTTCCGGCTCCTCATCCAGCATCTTGAAAATTCTCTCAGCACCCGCAATCGCGCCCAAGATGACATTCATCTGGTTCGACAACTGCGTAATCGGCTGCGAGACCGAACGGGTGAACTGGAGGAACGAGGCAATCGTGCCGATATCCATAGAGCCATTAATCGTCAGGATCGCACCCACCATGGCAACCAAAGCATACTGCACATATGACAAATTCCCCATCAGCGGCATAATCACCATCGAGTAGGCCTGCGCTCTCGTTGACGAGGCGCGCAAATCTTCGTTATACACTTCGAATTCTTCGATAGACTTCTCTTCATGAGAGAAAACTTTGACGACTTTTTGGCCGTCCATCATCTCTTCAATGTAGCCATTCAGATTCGCGAGCTGACTCTGCTGCGAGCGGAAGAACCGCCCGGAACGCTTCGCGACCTGCATAGCCACTATAATCATAACCACCAACATGGCCACGACCAGAATCGTCAAGACAGGGCTCAAGACCAGCATCATAACGATCGTACCGACAAAAATCAGAATACTGGACAGCGTCTGTGGAATCGCCTGTTGCAAAGCCTGGCTCACCATATCCACATCGTTGACATAAGTCGACATGATGTTCCCGTGCTGATTGGTGTCGAAATAGGAGATCGGCAATTTCATCATGTGGTTGAACAGATCAGACCGCATTTTGTGCGTAATAATCTGCGACAGATTCATCATCATGCGGTTACCGAGGTAACTCGTTCCCACGCTCACCACGATAATTCCGGCCATGATGAGAATGTATTGGATCAGCTTCTCTACGCTCTTCTCCATGATCAAGCTGTTGACGACAGGTTTGATCATCGCATTGACGCCTACTGAGGCCAAAGACGAAATCCCCAACAACACGAGCCCTGCAATCAGCATCCACTTCACATATTGGAAATAGGACAGCAATCGCTTCAGTGTACCCATCGGGTTCTCCGCTGTCATGTTGCGAGATTGATAGCGCGGTCCACCGCCGCCCGCAGCAGAATTCAATTTATCTTGTTTCTTACTCATTCCGCGATCGCTCCTTTCACTTGAGTATCATAGAGATCTTGGTAAATCTCATTGGTTTGCAGGAGCTCATCATGAGTCCCCATCGCCTTAATTTTCCCTTCATCCATAACCAGAATCTTGTCCGCACCCTGAATCGAATTGATGCGCTGCGCAATAATAAACGTCGTAATATCGTTATGTTGCGTCTCGAACGTTTCGCGGATTTTCTTATCCGTCGCCATATCAACCGCCGAGGTCGAATCGTCCAGAATCAGGACCTTCGGTTTCTTAAGCAAAGCTCGCGCAATGGTCAGACGTTGCTTCTGACCACCGGAAAAATTCCTGCCGCCTTGTTCCACCCAAGCATCCAGCCCCTCCGGCAGCGCGCTCACAAAATCCCATGCCTGAGCCGACTTCAACACGCCAATAATTTCTTCATCGCTCGCATTTTCGTCGCCCCATTTCATGTTGTCGCGGATCGTGCCACTGAACAAGGTATTCTTCTGCAAAACGAACGCAACGCCATCCCGCAGCGTCTTCAAGTCATAGCGGCGCACATCCTCGCCACCCACTTTCACCTCGCCGCGCGTGGAATCATAGAGGCGGGGGATCAGCTGAACCAAGGTCGTCTTCGCAGACCCGGTCGATCCGATAATGCCCACCGTCTCCCCGCTCTTCACCGTGAACGTCACATCTTGCAGCGAGTCTTGGTCGTTCGTCGCATAGCGGAAGTCCACATCAGCGAATTCCACATCTCCATTGGCCAAAGCCGTCAAGGCGCCTTCTGCGGGTGATACGAGGTCCGGTTCGGTATCCAGCACTTCCTGAATACGTTCCGACGAAGTATTGGCACGGGTCAGCTGGAAGAAATACATCGAGAGCATCATCAGAGACATCATGATCTGTGAGCAGTAGGTAACAAAACTAGTCAGTTCACCGGCACCCATCGTGCCAATGATCACCTGGTTGCCGCCATACCAGAAGATCGCAATAATCGTTCCGTAGATAATCAAGTTCATGAGAGGCATCAGAATCAAGACCAGATTCATTGCCTTCATCATCGTGTCGCGGAGGTCATCATTCCTTTTGCCGAAACGCTCCGTCTCATAGTCCTCACGCACGAACGACTTAATGACGCGGATTGAAGTCAAATCCTCCTCGATCACCGCGTTGACATCATCCACCTTCTTCTGCATGGTGCGGAAGCGGTCTTTGGCCAAATATAAAATAATCACAATTGCCACAACTAAGATCGGCACGGCCACTGCGAACACCAAAGCCAGCCTAGCATTAATATTCACCGCCATGATGATCGCCATAATAAGCATAACCGGCGACCTGATCGCCATGCGCAGAGTCATGGTCGTCACCATGGAAATCGTGGAAACGTCATTCGTCAGCCTCGTCACGAGCGACGCGATCGAGAACTGATCGAGCTGCTTGAAACTGAAACTCTGAATTTTCCTGTACGTTTCCGTCCTGATGTTGGCACCCAGACCATTGCCGGCCTCAGCGCCTAGAAAAGCACTCGCCCCGCCGGTCAAGAGACCGCCAAGAGCAATCGCGATCATGATCAAGCCCAGGCGCACGACTTCATTCTGGTCTCTGGCGGGGATTGCCTTATCTACAATCTGCGCCATGAGAAAAGGTGCCATCACATCCGCGAACACCTCCAGAATCATCATCAACGGGCTTAATAAAGCATACCACTTGTATTGACGCATGTAGCGTCCCATTAATTTGTACATATTTACCTCATTTAGTGAAACCCTGCTTATCTTACAACATTTGCTACCCTGAGGAAGAAAACATTTTGTGATTACCGTTTGCTGTTTCGTCGGTATTTAGCCGCTGTATTCGTGCTTTTCCTTAGCGAAGCTAATAAAACTCCGGCACCCAAGTCGGGCGTCGGAGCTACTTGCAAAATAAATTATTTTTTAGCGGTTATTCCCGCTTGTCAGCACCTGCAGGTGCGTGCGCCCGCCTGCTTGAGGACGCCTGCAGGCCAGCGAATTTCGCAGTCACGCAGGTGCGTGCGCCTGCTCTTACAGCATCGAAGGTTCCCAGCCCTCCGGCGCCTCGAAGCCCATTAAATTCACGAGCGTGGCCGCGACATTGGCCAGACCGAAATTGCCTTCCTTGAATGTCCAATCCTGGGAAGGATCCACCACGATGAAAGGAACCGGATTCAGCGAATGAGCCGTCTTCGGGACATCCGGGTCAGTATCCTTTTTCTTTTTCTGGTACATGTCATCCGCATTGCCGTGATCCGCAGTCACTACCAGGGTGTAACCCAATTTATGGGCCGCTTCGTACACGCGGCCGAGGCAGAGATCCACGGCTTCAACAGCAATCGTGACCGCCTGGAAATTACCCGTGTGACCCACCATGTCGCCATTCGCATAGTTACAACGAATGAAGCCGTATTCGCCGGATTCCATTGCTTTGATCACTTCGTCGGTGATTTCGGCGGCTTTCATCCACGGACGTTGGTCAAACGAAACGCGATCCGAAGGAACTTCCACATATTTTTCAAACTGCTCATTGACATAACCGGAGCGGTTACCATTCCAAAAGTAGGTCACATGCCCAAACTTCTGGGTCTCGGAAACAGCGAACTCATTGACTTCTTTGGCCACCAAAAACTCCGTCAACGTATTATGAATCGACGGCGGATTCACCAAGTAACGGCTCGGAATGTGAAGGTCTCCATCATACTCGAGCATCCCCGCATAGATGACGTTGGGGCGGCGAACCCGGTCAAAATACGGGAAATCACTATCTTCAAAAGCCATCGAAATCTCAATCGCGCGGTCGCCTCTGAAATTGAAGAACACAACACTGTCGCCATCCTGAATCGACCCCACAGGTGTCTGCCCATCCGCATCCGCAATCACGAAAGGCGGCAAATCCTGATCCATCGCACCCGTCTCTTCACGAAGCGTGGTGTAGGCCTCAGAAGCGCTCAGGAACTTACGGCCCTCACCCAACACATGGGTCTTCCAGCCAAGTTCCACCATGCCCCAATCCGCCTTATAACGGTCCATCGTGATCTTCATTCGACCGCCGCCCGAAGCAATCCTGGCATCAAAATTCGCATCATTCAAAGTCGCGAAGAAATCCTCAATCGCCTGAATGTAGGTAAGCCCGGAAGTCGGCGGTACATCGCGGCCATCAAGGAGCGCATGCAGGCGAACCTTCTTAACGCCCTTGGCCTTTGCATTCCTCACCAAAGCCTCCAGCTGATTAATATGAGAGTGCACATTTCCATCCGACAGCAGGCCAATAAAATGCAGCGTGCTATTGTTCGCCACCGCATTCTCCGTCAGTTGCTGCCAAACCTCCGACTCAAAAATCTTGCCCGAGGCAATCGACTCATTCACAAGTTTCGCCCCTTGCGCATAGATCTGGCCGCTTCCCAAAGCATTATGCCCCACCTCAGAGTTCCCCATATCTGTGTCATCCGGCAGGCCTACAGCCGTACCATGCGCCTGAATCTCAATGTTGGGGTTCTCTCTCATCAGAAGATCCAGTGTCGGTTTATGCGCGGCCTTCACCGCATCGCCATACTCTTTCTTCGAAATCCCGACACCATCCATGATGACCAGGACCACCTTCTTCATATCTTGCATAGACTCACCTCATTAGTTGTGTTTATGATTAATCGCAGATTAGTTGTGTTTATCATTAATCGCCGATTAGTTGCGTTTATCATTAATCGCAGAAACATAGCTATTCTACATCGTAAAAAAGGTTTCAGCTGTAGAATCTGAAACCTTTTTGATAAATTATTAGGTATTACGCTTATTGCTCAACCTGATCAGCCTCTTCGTCCGTCAGATTATCGGCAGGTCCTGCAGAGTCGTCATCAGCAATGGACGCATCGGCCGGTTGCTCATCGGTAACCACCTTCGCACCAAAAACCTGTTGATGATCTTCATACGTAATTGAGTCCAAAGAATTTATCTTCGAATCCTCAGCGGCTCCTACAACGAGCCCGCCATCGGCTTCCATCTCCTCCATGGTCGGTTGCTTCTTGTCAACATACAAGGGATCCAGTTCTTTTTTCTTCTCTTCTGACATTGCGAAATCCTCCTTGGCGAATTGATGCATCCATACTAACACTTTTCTCTTGGCCAAAGCGTAGCATCATGCCCTCTCCAAACATTTGTCTTCATGGGTCTTCATGCTTCTGGCGGGTCGCTGGGGTGGGGGGGCGGTCCTTGCCACACAATCCTTCATGTGTCTTCATGTGTCTTCATGTGTCAGCGCCCCATTCCTCGTTCTCTTCGATGATGCTGCGAATCTTCGTCGTCAGCAGATCAATCGCCACCAAATTGTGGCCGCCTTCCGGAATGATAATGTCGGCGTACCGTTTCGAAGGCTCCACGAACAGTTCATGCATCGGCCTCACAGTCTCGAGGTACTGATTCACCACTGAATCCAGCGTGCGGCCGCGCTTCTTGACATCCCGAACCAGACGCCTGATGAAGCGCACATCCGCAGGCGTGTCCACAAAAATCTTAATGTCGAGCTGCTCGCGAACCGCTTCGCTGTCCAAAATAAACAGCCCTTCCAAAACAATCACATCAGCAGGATAAACCTTCTCGGTGTGCGTCCTCGCATAGGCAACAAAATCATACACCGGCTTGTCGATGGCGACTCGATGCTTTAAAAGCGTGATCTGCTCCAACAGCAAATCGGTATCAAAAGCCAACGGATGATCATAATTTGTTTTGTAGCGTTCTTCCAAACTCAACTCAGGCTGATCCTTGTAATAATCATCCATCTTGATGATCTGAAACGACTTATCTGAATCAAAAGACTCCTTCAACCGCTTGCTTATCGACGATTTCCCCGAGGCTGACCCTCCGGCAATCCCGATCAAAATGACTTTTTTCATTTGGGGTGTGCCTCCCGCTGTTTTGCTTACATTTTACCTTAGCAGCTGCGCTTGCGGCGTTTGCGACTTATGACTAATAAGTTTAAATTTAAACTTATGTAGTCATGAGTCGGTTCGAGGTCGGCGCAGTCGGCGCGGGCGGCGCGGTCGGCGGAGCGATGCGGCTGGTGGAGCTTGGGGGGGGCGGGCGGCGGAGCTGTTTTGACGGCGTATTGCTTCTTTTCTACGTTCCTCCATAGTCAAGTGTTTGTTGTAGGAACGGTTTTGGCAGCTTATTGTTTCTGTTTTGGTTACTTGGTGCTTAGAGTAATTGTTATGTTGTTTCCAAATTGGTCAGGATCGCGAATATTGCGACACATGACTGGCCTACACATCAATTTCAGGAGAGTTTTTCTCTTGGTGCTGCTTCAAATTTGACAATTTTTCTGTCAATGTCAGTATTCATTCAACATTTTGAGTTTACAGGTCAGTATTCATTCCGTGCCTCATTTTTGTGGCGATAGTTGGTTTGTAACTGAAATCTATGTCGCAGAATACCGGATCTCGACCAACCTGGAAATTTCTCTCTGCTTTAATATGATCTGCTTTACTATAATCCGATTTCATGACCCTAAAAATTCATGTGAATAATTTAGTATCTTAAAATCCCACCACATAGACAACCCCGCACACAGGCCTACACACACCCCCTCACCTAGCCCCGCACACTAGCCCACAATCAAAAGCGGAACCTGCTCCGCAACAATGCGTGACAGGTTCCGCTAGATTTCTAAAACATTGCAAACACAAAATCCGTAGTACACGGATGGAATAAGAAACTTCCGCCTAATGTTTCTATGGAATGACAAGCACCTGCCCAACATAGATGAGATTGACATTGGCAATGTGGTTGGCCTGGGCAATTGCCGAGATGCTTGTCTTGTAAGAAGCGGCGATCCTAGTCAGTGTGTCACCAGCCCGGACAGTGTAGCGAGCGGTGCCCGTTGAAGGTGGTGTCGGTGTCGGTGACGGCGACGGCGATGGTGAAGGCGTCGGTGTCGGTGACGGCGACGGCGATGGTGAAGGCGTCGGTGTCGGTGACGGCGACGGCGACGGTGAAGGCGTCGGAGTCGGCGCAGGTGAAGGTGCAGAACTTGTTCCCGGGATCACTAGGACTTGCCCAACATATATCAAGTTCACGTTGGCAATATGATTAGCTTGGGCAATCGCGCTCACACTAACACCGTAAACTCCTGCAATCCGATTTAGTGTGTCACCAGCTCGTACTGTGTAGCGGACACTCCCGGTCGAAGGTGGCGTCGGCGTAGGTTCCGGACTCGGCGCAGGTGCAGGACTCGGCGCAGGCGAAGGCGCAGGTGCCGAATCTGTGCCAGGAATAACCAAAAGTTGTCCAACATAAATCAAGTTCACATTCGCGATGCGATTCACTTGAGCAATCGAGCTCACAGTAACCCCATATCGTCCTGCAATTCGGCTCAAAGTATCACCGGCTCGAACCGTATAAGTTGAGCCTCCGGGCGGGACAGGAGCAGGATCCGGCGAAGGCGAAGGCGCAGGCGAAGGTGAAGGTGCAGGTGCCGAAGCCGACTGGCCGAGCATCTCAGAGATGGTCACCAGCTGATAGCCGCGATCCAGCAGCGCTTTGAGGATCCCAGGCAAAGCATATTGTGTATTCGTTGTCGCACTCACATGTAGCAGGAGAATGCCGCCATTGTGTGCATAATTAATTGCATGACTAACCAAAGTCGAAGTCGAAGGACCAGCCCAATCGCGCGGGTCAATATCCCAAAAAACCGTGTACGTGTACCCCATCTCCCCAGCGACCTGGCGGACCAACTCATTCGAAGCCCCATAGGGCGGTCTGAAATACGGCTTAATCGGCTGCCCCGTCTGGCTCTCGATCAAGGCCTCCGTCTTGCTAAGTTCGCTTCGCATTTGGGCCGTGCTGATTTTGGTGAAGTCAGGATGCCAATACGAATGGTTCCCCAGCTCGTGCCCACCAGCCAGAATTTGTCTGGTAGCAGAAGGGCTATTCGCAGCCGCTTGTCCGGTCATGAAGAAGGTACTTTTCACATTGTAGTTGGCCAAAGCCCCCAACACCGACCCTAGTCCCGCTGCATCAGACCCCATATCAAAGGTGATCGCCATCTTCTTACTTGCTGAGCTACCCCGAAAAATCGCAATCGAAGCCGCCGCCTGAGCCGGAGCACTCATCACAATACTCATCACCAAGATGACCACCAAAGCCACTAGCTGTCGATAGCTGTTTTTGAAAATGCGCTGACCACTGTTGTTAATCTGATGACGGCTGTTAATAGTCTGATGACGGCTGTTAATAGTCTGATGACGGTTGCCCAAAAGCCGATTACTGCTTCTGAAATTTTGATTACTGCTGCTGAAATTCTGATTACTGTTGTTGAAATTCTGAAGGGTTTTCTTGAAAATTCGAAGCATAAGACACCCCTTTCCAGGTAACATCTTCTGCACGTTTTTAAGATCAATCTTGGCCTTGAGGAATTGATTTCTAGGGTAAGATTAGCGCTTAAGAATCTGGTTTCTGGGCTTAAATTATGGGCTTCGGCCTAAGAATTTGCGCTTCAAACTTTGGGCTTTAGCCTTACGGCTCAATAATTTCGTGAGAAGGCGTTCTCTATCTGCATCATACTGGCACCTGCAAAAGAACTCAGTACCTACAGATAATGTAATATCAAATTTAAGGAAAACTTATGCTCTGCCAGGGTCACGTGACATGACACATTAGAACCCGCGGCATTGATCACAGCCGTATTGACTACATAATGTTTATTTTTAAACATTATGTAGTGGTTTCCAATGGCGGAGCGGTATTGGCTGCGTATTGTTTCTACACTACTACCATGTTGTTCCAGTTTCTTAATGGCGGAACGCTTTTGGGAGCGTATTTCTCCTGAATTTGTTCTTCGGAGCTTAGGGTAGTTGTTATCTTATTTGCAGATTGGTTGGGATCCGGAAACTTGCGACATCGGATTAACAGACGCAGCACTTTGAAAGCTCGTTTCCTGTTCGTTCCGTGCTTATTGCAAACCGTGATGCCGTCGAAGTCAGTATTCATTCAATAATTACTGCCCCCAGGTCAGTAATCATTCATCTGTCTGCAAACAAGTGGCAAGATCATTTCTGAAAAATATCTGTTGTCGCAAATATCCCGATCCGGACCAGTTTGGAAAATTTTTTGGCTTCGTAAGCGCTTGGTCTGCGTAAAAATAAAGGCTAAGACAAAATAATTTTGTAATTTCGCTTGTCATGTAAATAAAACAGATTAAGAGCTACACAGATTCGTTCACTTTAACTAGCTATCTAAAAATTTCAGTAAAGTTTATTATGATCATTAGACGACGTGTTCTCTTCTTCTCATAGAAAACACTTGAAAGAGAGAAACAGCAGGACTTATAGCTATAAGCAGCAGTTAGCGTTCCACCAATCACAGTTGAACTATAAATAAACCAGAACCTACAGCAATAAGTCGCAGTTAGCGCTCCGCCAACGATAGATAATCAGCGAAAAGCCCCACTCCAAAGCCTCACTCCAAAACCTCACTCCAAAACCTCACTCTAAAACCTCACTCCGAAACCTCAAGCCGAAACCTTAGAAATTAAAAGCGTCTCACCTACCCTGACCCCCGCTTCACCAGCCCGCCCAGCAGCTAATTCCAGCACTTTGTGAGCATGCTTGACCAGGGGAGCGACGGTCCACGGTTTCAAACCTTCCTGAATCGCCAGAACGCAATTATTTCGATCCAAATACACCGCATCAATCGGGAAACGCATAAAAAACATATGAATACTACTACAAGGAACAAGTAATAGACCTTCGTCACAGCCAAGTGTGTGCCGGAGTTGAAGCCCCTTAAATCTAGTCCAAATCGTATTCGCAAGTTCAATGTTGGCGAACAAAATCTCGCTTTCAGAATCCTCCGTAACCCGCTTCACATCAACCCGCTTCACAATTTCCCCTCGAGCACATTTTTGCCGCCAGCCGCTTGGGCAGCCGCCCCATCGCGTTCAAGATACGCAAACAGAACGTCGCCAGCCTGCCATTTGTCGCCCGCTTGAACGATTTGCTGCCCTTTGATTCGGCCGTTGTATTCCAGGAAGCCCGGGGAGTCAGCCTTAACTATTACGTCGGCCAAAGCCCCCTCCCTCTTCCTCAGCGAACCCCAGCCAGCTAATACCGGATTCCGGATTGGGATCTCTACTAATTCGATGTAGAGAATGAAATCCGAACTTGAGTCAGGAATTGTATAATCAGTTTTTGTCTTTGTTTTAGTTTTACCAAGGCTAATCGAAATGCCATTGGTACGAAGTTTATCCAAGTTTATAACTACGGATTCAACATGTTCTTCATTCTCGCCGCTGTGTCTTATGGAATTTACACCAGTAAGCGCACTTGTGACCGAACCAGCCACTCCACCAGTAACTCCACCAACAACTCCACCGGCAACCCCGCCAGCACCTCCATCAGTTTGCGCACCGGTGCCCTTGACTGAATTGATTGGGTCTTGCGGGAGGGCATTTCTGCCATCAGATTTACTGAGGGATTCACTGGGTGGCACACCGTCAATGTCGGCACCGGCAGAGGCGGTACGGTCAACGGCGTCACTGGCATAGGCAGCGCCGTCAACACCAGCATTATCGGTGGTTGCAACGTCAGCGGCATTGCTGCCGATGTTTACATCATTTCGGCCGGCGAGTACATCTCTACTTTTTGATCCACGCTCACCAAAACCCTCACCTAAACTCCCCCCAAAACTCCCACCGAATCTACCTGAGAGAACATCTCTACCTTCCTCTGCCTTAGAGGCAGTATTGCTTCTGCCGCCAGCATTGCCTCCGCCTCCGGTTTTGCCACTTGTCGCTTTGCCTTCGTCCATGCTGCCATCGTTACTTCCGGCGAAAAATCTACTTCGTTTACCTCTGTCTTTTTCTCTGTCTTTGCCTCTGTCTTTGCCTCTGTCTTTACCACTGCGGGCTGCTTCAACAGAGCTGTTATCAACACTATCGACGCTGCCAGAAGCGGCGACACCAGAAGCAGCGGTGCCAGAAGCGGAGACGCCAGAAGCAGCGGTGCCAGAAGCAGCGGTGCTTGAGGCAGCGGCGCCGTTGGTGGCACCGCCGACGCCAACAGCGGCAGCGCCAACAGCGTCAACGACTGTCATGACAGTCGAGATGTCGTTGACGGGCTTGCCGGTTTTGGTACGCAGCAATAGGAGAGGACGGCCGGAGTAGAGGGCTTTGGCCGACCAATGTAAGTGAAGCTCACCGTGGAGTTGGTAGAGAGATCGCACGCGGAGACGGTACAGAATGACGCCGCCGAGGACGAAAATCAGAAGGATAGCCGCAATGAGGAGGATGAGTGGAGCCCAGCGGTTAAGCCAGGTGAGGAGGTCGGCTTTGGCCAAAGCACCCGATGACGTGACGGTCAGCGGGATTTGGAGGTCTTGCGTGCTGACTTCGACTTGCTGATCGGTGGGCGTGATGTGAAGGGTGAGGAGCGATGAGGCGGGGGTGTTTTCCGGAAGGGTGGTGAATTGGAGCTGGGTGGTGAGCACTTGCTCGGGCTGGAGGACGAACGTTCCGCCGTTTATTTCGACCGGAACATTGCTGTCTATGGCGGACATGGATAAAGTCAGGTCCTGTTGGAAGGCTGAATTATTGATCAGTGTCACGGTCAGCACGTTCTCGCGCCCGGTGAGCCAGGTTGCGGGCTGGGCTTCGAGACGGATGGCGCCGGCACCGGAAACTTGAATGAGACCCAGATCTTGCGTGTCGGAAAATTGCTGGCCTCGGTAGGTGCCTTCGAGAAGGCTTGTTACACGAAATGTGCCTTCTTCGCCCCATGTGACGGCGGTGCTCCAGAACTTGTCCGCGGCTTCGGCGTCGACACCTGTGCCGTCGTTAGTGAAAACGAAAAGTGACGGGCTGCCACTTATTGGGGCGCCCGAATCGCCGTCCGCTTGCACGCCCGAATCGCCGTCCACCTGGCCACTCGAATCGCCGGGCTGACCGCTCGAATCGCCGTCCGCTTGGCCACTCGAACCAGCTGCCGCGTCCACAGGGGTCAGCTGCAAGGCGATCTGGCTCAAGACCAGATCCTCGCCCGGCACTAGGGGCACACCATCCATGAGCAGTTGTGCCGTGACCGTGTCCTTGTTGCCGAGGCGATAGAGTGCGTTGTCCGTGGTGAGGTCGACGGTGAGCGACGGTAAATTACTGACCGTAAAAGCCATCGTCGTCGAAGCAATCAACTGTGTGTCAGAAACCAGTTCAGCCGTAACTTGGTAATTGCCCGGGGGGTGCGGGCCAGGAACCACGCCATGGTAGATGCCGTCGGCAAAGGTCAGCGGAAGCTCGATTGGCGTCTCCCCTTCGGAGGTATCCGAAGTAATGGACGCCCGCACCTGAAAATGTTGCGAGTCAACCGTGACTCGGCCCATCTCGTTGCGAAGCTCGACCAGCACTTCCAAGTCGCCGTCGGCAGATTGGAGATTCTGCGTCAGCGGCGCCAGAATTGCGGGCTTGGTGTGGAGGTCTTTGTCTGCGTAGAGGCGCACCTCGCCGACGCCGGACAACCTCACTTGCCAGGTGCCGAGCCCCGCCCCCGCCGCCGGTTCAATGACCAGCAGTGAATAGTCTTGGTGCTCGGTGAGCGTGGCATTTGCCGCCATGTCGACACCGGCGGGAGGCTCAATTTGGATGCGGTAATCCTGAACGCCGGTGTGCGTCAGGAGAAGTTTCAGTTGGCGGGTCAGTTCGTCCATCTCAACGCGCACGATCTGCGGCTCATCGCCGGCCACGAGATTGCGGGTTTCCTCCAGCACAAGTGTGCGGTTCTTGATGATACGAATGTCATTGAAAAGGGCCACTTCAAGGCTAGCCGGTGAGGACTGGACGCTCACTTGGCCTTGGGTTTGCGAAGCCATGTTCTCGAGGACCGCCAAGTCCACTTCTTCGCTGAAACCAACGGAGTAGACGGGTATAGCTGCTTCGGCCAAAGCCGCAATCTCCCCATCCAGCTGTGCTTGATAAGCGGAGCGGATCGCCTCATCATTCGCGTATTCATTGCTGGGGTAAGGCTCGCCATCGGTCAACATGACGATGATGGGCTTCGTCCCCTCGGTGCGGGCGGCCAGCGTCTCACGTGCCAGACGCAGGCCGGAAACATAATCCGAAAACCCTCCGGGCTCCATGGCGGCCGTGAGCTGTTCTTTCAGCGGCTCACGGGTGTCCCCCAGGCGAGTCAATGGCCAAACCTGCTGCGCCGTCGTGGAAAAAGTGATGAGGCTCAAAGAATCGTCGGCCCCAAGCATGTCGATAAAAGCACTGAGCGCGATATTACGCAAATTTGTCGGATCGTTATCACGCATACTTCCCGAAGTGTCTGCAAGCAGAACCACCGACAAATCAGGCTCACGAACCGGTGGCGTCACCGATTGCGTGCTGCGCTGCGGTATCGTCTGCGCCGACAATTGCGCTATTGATGGCGCAGATAATCGCGCCGTCGATGCCGCCGACAATCGCGCCGCCGCAGTCGTTGGCGGCGCGGAGCTAGCCGATAGGCTACTCACCTTTCCCAGTATTAAGTTAGGGAAAATAAGAGACAAAATCAGAACAAATAAAAGCAAAGCCCCCTGAGCTTTCGGTACGATTGGGTATGAAGTTTTTCTTTGCTCACTATTTTTCATATGAAGTCAAGTTTAGCACAACTTATACATTTTTCCGGGCTTCCAGAGACCGCTTAAGGTTTCTTTAATATTCTTTACTATTTTACGTTCTGGGCACCTAACATCGGGGACCAGGCGTGGGTGCGGAGCTTCGAATGAGCATCTAAAATAGGCCGGTCATCATATCGAGTAAGCGGATCAACGTCGGTCCCAGAAGGACCAGCAGAAGCGCGGGGAAGATCATGAAAACGATGGGAAAAAGCATTTTGGTGGCGAGTTTCGCCGCTTGTTCTTCGGCTCTTTGGGCGCGTTTTTGGCGCATGGTGGAAGACTGGATTCGGAGAGTATTGGCGATGTTGCTGCCTAGTTGTTCCGCTTGAATGACCGAGCTGATGAACGTCGTGAGATCAGAAGATTTCGTGCGTTCCGCAATGCCGCGGAGGGCGTCTTTGCGATCGCGGCCTTTGCTCATTTCGGTCAGCGCTTGCAGGACTTCGTCGGCTAGGGGACCTTTTGTTTTCTCGGCGGTACGCCGAAGGGCCATATCGAAACTCAAACCAGCCTCAACACTGACATACAACAGGTCTAGTAAGTCTGGCAAAGTGCGATCAATTTGGATGAGGCGGGCTTTGGCCTGACTAAGAAGCATGAGATAGGGCAGCATGAACAGAACCAAACTAAGCGTGAAGATGAGAAGCACCCGCATATTGGTACCCGGTGGAATGAGGATCAGAGCGATAAGTAAAGTGAAGATCCCCAACAAAAGCTGAATGCCGATCATGCGGATCGGGGTGTAATGGCTACGGAGACCGGCTTGCGTGAGAAGCTCATCGTAGCGGTTGAGGATGGCCTTCGGAGTGAGTCTGGTGATCCAAGCCAAGAAGTTCTGGTACATGGGCTTCAAAATTCGATCGGAAAATGGCTTGCGGTATTCGGACTCGTCTTCAACGGAAGTCGAAATTTCTTGGACTTCCGTAAGCCTCTTCTTGACCCGCTCCCGTTTGGAAGCGATTTTGTCGAAGATCACGAAGAATAAACCGGCGGCGGCGAGTCCGGCAAAGATCATGAGCATCTGTAATGGATCCATAATTTGCTCCTTCCTAGACCTTGATCTGGATAATTCGAGACAAGAGGAATATACCCAAGGCCATAAAGACCAGAGCCGCGACGAGGGCAGCGATTCCGATCGGATCGGTGAACATGATATTCATGTAACCGGGATTGACCAGATTCAGTAAGAAGGCCATGGCAAAAGGCATGATGCTCACAATGACCGCGGACATCTTGCCTTGCGCAGTCAGTGTGCGGATATCGCCTTTGAGTTTCACGCGGCCGCGGATGGTTTCCGAAATGGTATCCAGAATTTCCGCGAGGGAACCACCTACCTGACGTTGGATCAAGAGCGCGGTAATGACGATATCCAGATCCTCATCACCGGTGCGGTCGGACAAATTCTGCAATGCCTCTTCCATTGGTTTCCCCAAGGAATTCTCACGAAGCAATTTCCCGAATTCTTCCGCGATCGGCCCATCCATTTCTTCCACGATCATGGCAACGGCTTGCGGGAAACTAAAGCCCGCGCGAACACCGTTCGCAATAACGTTGAGTGCTTCCGGCAGCTGGGAATTCAAGGTTTTGGAACGCTTGCTGGTCATGAGAGAAATCACAAGTTCCGGCAACAGCAGCCCCACCGGAATACCCAGGAGCATGAACCAGGGATTGCGGCTGAGTAAGCCAAACAGCAAGGCAAAAAAGAGTACCGAACCCAGTTTTATGCCATTAAATTCTTCCGGTTTCAGGAGAACGCCTGCTCGTTGAAGTTTCAGTTTCTGTTTATCGCGGTCTCTGCGATTACCGCCCACGGCCTGTGTGACATTCCCTAAGCCGCGGACCATGCGTTGGCCGAAAGTATCGTGCCCTACGGGCAGGTCGACTTGGCTCCCGTCATCAACTTCTGAGAGTCGCTTAATGTCTTTTAAACGCTTGCCGGTCTGCATGCGCGAAGCGAAGATCAACATCAGCAGTGAATAGATAAAGAGGGTGGCAGAGATTGCTCCTCCGACGAGTAAAATGATCAGTACTTGCTGACTCATGGCTTCCCTCCTTACGCGTTTTCGAAACGCCTCTACTTAAACAGCCCGGGCGGGATTTTCGCTCCCGCACGCGCCAAACGATCCAAGAACGTCGGCTGGATACCCGTAGGGACATGCCGGCCAATCACTTGATTATGTTCGTCCAAACCTTCCTGTTGAAACACGAAAATATCCTGCATCGTAATCGTGTCCCCCTCCATCCCGGTGATTTCCGAAACGCGGGAAACTTTACGAGTCCCGTCGACAAAACGCGCAATCTGCACAATCACCTGAATCGCCGAAGAAACCTGCTCCCGGATCGCCCGAGACGGCAGCTCCATACCCGACATCATCACCATCGTCTCCAAACGGGAGAGCGAGTCTCGAGGTGTGTTCGCATGGATCGTCGTCAGCGAGCCGTCATGGCCGGTATTCATCGCTTGGAGCATATCCAGAGCCTCCGCACTACGTACCTCTCCGACAACAATTCGGTCAGGCCTCATACGCAAAGCATTCACCACCAGTTCACGAACCGCAATCCGTCCCTGCCCCTCAATATTGGCAGGCCGGCTCTCTAGTGTCACCACATGTTCTTGCTGCAGCTGAAGTTCAGCCGCATCCTCAATCGTCACAATGCGTTCCGTATGCGGAATGAAGCCGGAAAGCACATTCAAGAGCGTCGTCTTACCACTGCCGGTACCGCCCGAAACCAGAATATTCATGCGTCCCTCAACGCAAGCCTTCAGGAAATCCGCCATGTCATAATTCAGCGTCCCGAAATTAATCAAGTCATTGCGGGTGAACGGATCAGCCGCGAATTTACGAATCGTAATTGTGGGTCCCTTGAGCGACAGAGGCGGAATAATAATGTTTACACGCGAACCATCCGGCAGGCGGGCATCCACCATCGGCGAAGACTCATCCACGTGCCTGCCCAGCGGGGAAACGATTTTATCGATAATATGATAGATATGGTTCTCGTCGCGGAAATGCACATTCGTCAGTTCCAGTTTACCCTTACGTTCGATGTACACTTGGTGAGTTGAGTTCACCATAACTTCAGAGATTGTGGGGTCTTTCAGGAGTTGTGTGATTGGGCCAAAGCCGAAAATCTCATCCATCACCGAATTAGCGACTTTTTGCCTCTCCACCAACGTCAGGTGTTCCTTTTTTTCGTTCAACACCTCACTCACAATGCGGAGGATCTGCTCGAAAGTCTGTTTCCGAACGGCCGGGTCAGTAGAGTTCGTCTGAATCTGGACATTATCAATCACCAGATTCAGCGTCACGGCACTCAGTTCATCCATCAGCTGCTCGCGCTTGTCAGTCACCGAACCGACCTTCTGGCCGTCCGTCTGATTGGAACCATTCTCCGTACCCACTCTCGCGCCGGAACCCGCACCTGCACCTGCGCCCGCACCGGTTCCCGCTCCTGCTAAGCCACTCATATTGATCATCGTTTCCTCGATTTCTATCCACGCAAGTGGAACGCAATCTATCCACTCAAGAAGAGCCCAATCTATCCACTCAGGAAGAGCTTACTCGACCTACGTACGTGGATCGCAATCGACCCACGCAAGCGAAGCTCAATCTACTGCTCGCTCTTCTCTCTCTGCTGCCCCCTGCCCTTCGTGCGTGTCGGCATTCTGCCGGATTCGCTCAAATATTTATGCGTCAGAAGTTCGAAATCCCGCACAAGTCCGCGCCTCGTCGTGGAGGCCACCAGAGGCTTCCCCTCATTCATCGAGCGAATGACGCTCTTCGAATCATCGCGGAGGCTCCCGTAAATTTCTCTTTCCAAGGTCTTCGCCACATCATTCGGCCGAATACTGCGGTTGAGATCCGCGCGGTTCAGGACGACTTTCACCTTCTCAAGTGAAATCCCCAGGTTTCCAAAAGCCACCAGCGATGCCTTGATATTCCGCAACGTACTGATTTCCGGCGTCGCAATCAGGAAAATCCGACTCGCCATAGTCAGCGCCGGACTCAGCTCTTCACTGAACCTCGACGGCATATCAATCACGACAAAATCAAACGAATCTCTGAGCGCCGCAATAATCGCAGCAATCTGGTCTTGCCTGACATAAGGTTCCAGTCTGGGCATCGCGTTACCGGGCAGAACCAGCACCCCGCTCTCGTGCGGCGTCAAGTAGCTGCTGATCGTTTCCGCGTTGATATTGCGCATATCTTCCAGAATGTCCGACAAAGTATAGAACGGCTGCAAATTCATACCCAACGCCACCGTGCCATAATCCAAGTCAAAATCCACCAGTGCCACATCCGATTTCGTCTGTTGATAGAGCGAAACCGCCTCATTAATAGACGTTAGCGTCTTCCCCACCCCGCCTTTCGGGCTGAAGACCGTAATCACTTCCGCCTTACGCGTCTTAGGTAAGAACCTCTTCCCTGAGGCACTCACTTGGCCGGCTTGTTCTTTGGCCAAAGCCGCCGATCTCGTGATCGATTCCAAGAGCAACTTCGGCTCGAAGGGGTAGATCAGCACATCATTGGCACCCGCGAGGAGCGCTCTGTGCAAGGTATCATCCCGAATCGTCTCCTCAATGAGGATAATTCCCGTGCCGGGGAAAGCCTGGTGGAGCTTCTGGGCAGCCGCATAGCCGTTCCCGTCCAGCGAATTATCCACCAGCACCACATCGGCTCCCTGATCCTGCAGCCTGGCCTCCGCCTCCGCCTCGCCGGAAGCCGGCTCCAATAATTGAACTTGCTCGATTTCAGCTAAGTCCTGACTGATTTTCAAGCGAAGTTCAATCAAATCAGACGCTACCAAAACGCGAATGCTCTCCATGTCACGCCCCCCCTGTTGTGGCTGTCGTTTCCCAGATCGGATCGATATGTTGATCGCGGAACTTCTCCGCATTATAGAATTCAACTTCCACCGTTTCGCCATCCGCGGGATTTCGCAGAGCCAAGGTGAGTGAGCCGGTGGCCATCGCGAAGACCACTTCTTCCGCCTGTTGAGGCGTCACAAGCAGAACCATCGTTCCCGGAATTGACGTATCATCCGCCGCGCGACCGGAAGGGCCGATGCGAAGCACCTCTAATTTCTGAAACTGCGTATACACAGTCGTTAAGAGCCGCTCGGTTACGGTGGTCTCCGTGGGCGCTCCGGGTTGTGCCGGCGGAGCGCCGGGGGTAGGTGTGGGGGTCGGCTGGACCGGATATAAGAGGTTCTGTTCATAGGTTACCAAGATGTCAATGAAATCCCCTTGCCTGATATACCCTGAGACAGCAGAAAGTTCAGAAATCGGAATCGAAATCGCGCGCATGTTCTCCGGAATTTGGTACGCCAGTTTATTGGCGTCGTCGGTCCGACCCAGAACGACACGGCTGCGCAGAACTTGCTCGTCTTTGAAAATGGCATTCGAAGTGACCGCTCCGACCAAGCCGTCCATCTCGGTAAAAGCATCCGGATGCACAGCTTGTTCCGGGACATCCCGCAGTTCGAGCATATCCGCGGTAATCACTGAATTTTCGGGAATGGCCGCTGCAGCCACAACCACTTTGCGATAAACAATCGGATTCATGGGTGCTTGCTGTTGATTTCTTATGTAGAAGAAAATCCCTATTGCGGTCACAATGCCTAGGAGAATGGAAAAGATCAGTACCACTCTTCTTGCTTTCATAATGGACCCCCTTGCTTATCTAGGTTTCTGTGTAGTTTATTTGCTATTATTCAGTTGATTAGTTGTTGTATAGCTTGTTAGTTGTTGTATAGTTTATTATGACACAGTACCAGGCCAAAGAACCGGGCAATGATATTTTATTTTGATTTCATTTCTTTACTTTATTCATCTCAACGCAGCACCGGAGTGCCGGCACGCCGAGGTGCTGAGGTACTGAGGTACTGAGGTGTCGGAAATCCAAATTGCCGAAGACTATTTAATTAACTTGGCATACATGGCTGCGGCGTCGAGCGGTCCGCCGTCCGGATTCGGGTTTAATTGGTCACCCAGTTCAACTAACGTGCGCGCCTGAACCGTCTCGCCGGTGAAGCGGCCTACAATCAGGTCGGAAGGTGGTTTCGCACCAACAACGGCGGAGTAGTCTCGCCTGCCACCGGTACCAACCGAATTATAGTGGCTATTCGCGTCTTCGAAGGGATTTAGTGCATATCGGGAACCCCAGTAATCATTGCTCTTGATTACATCAGTGATCTCGTAGTAAGCAAAATATTCAATGGGCAATTTCAGGTGAGAGGCCAGTTGACCATTGTTCTTGAAATTCTCCGGCATCGCCTTAAACTTCTGCCAATTGATCACGGGGATCAAGCCCAGCATGGAGGAGCGCCGTTCTCCGACGGAACCTAGTGTAGCAGCGGCTTTCATGCGGTCCTCAATGGCATTGGAGACGAAATTCCCTTTGCCGGGTGCGCCGTCGAGGACAGGTTCCTCGATGAAAAGGCCTCCGGTGTAGGTTCCGGCCAAAGCCTGCATGATCGTATCTTTGCCGGCTCCGCTCAATTCAATATAGCCGTAAGCATTCGTAGTAATCTGCCCCGGTGTGGGGGAAGGTGTAACGGCAGGAGTAGGAGATGGCGTCCCGCTTGAAGTCGGTGTCGTGCTAGAACTACTTGTGGTCTCCTCGGGAGGAGCCTCAATCAAACCATGCAGATACGTTTGTTGGTCGATTTTATAAGCGGAATCGAAAATAAAGATCGGCAAGATATTGCCTATAAACGTTTTCTTCACATAACCCCAGGTGCCGGTGGACTTTGCCCGAACGGTGTTCTCGGTATTACCCGTAAAGCGGGCAAATATACTCGGCTCAACCACGCCGACCGTCACATCGACGACTTGACGGGTTTCTGTCGATCCGTTAGGCAGCGTGACCGGTCTCTGCACAACCTCAACCGTTGTTAAGGTGCTGTCCGCGCCATTATCCAGAGCCAGTTGTCTGGCTGTTGTCTTCGCTAAATTGACGACAGCTGAGTCCGTCGACGACTTCCCCGCCACGACCTGTTCGCGAATAACATTCGCTCCGGCAAGAGCCCCCGCATCCGCCGCCGTGATCATGGCACTGCGCTTGGCATAGAGGATACTGGCGTCAATCACCAGCGCTGCAAACGCCAAGCCGAACAGTCCCAGGAAAAAGACGACCAAAACATTGACAGCGCCATCTTCCTTTCGGAATAACGAACGGAGTTTCTTTCTTACCCTATACATAACTCTACCTCCCACTCGTCCGAAATGCGACTATTCGAGACGCATCTCTGCCTTGGCGTGTAGATCCATATCTTTGTTGACAAAAAGGCCGATGATCGGCGTAATTTTCGCATCGACTTTGACAATCGCTTTTGACTCCGTAAATGTGGTCGTAGCGATCACGTTTTTCAAACTGGAAGCACCCGCGGATTGCTGAACCGCGGAAGTCACAGCATTTTGTGCTAAAGGAGCACTTTCATAAACAACGGCAGTTCTGGCGCCTTCGCGAGCGGCTGAGGTGATGGTGATCTGGCCATTTAAGATCCAGCCGAATTCAATCATCCCCAGGATCAAAAGAAGCAAAAAAGGAAGAACAAGCGCTGTTTCAACAATCGCTTGACCTTCCTCACTACGGAGAAATTTCCTTCTCATACAGGTTCCTCTTTCTTCACCGGTCGAGCTTCATCTGAGGATCAACGGATGAAATTGATCAAAGGCCAATTCCCAAGAGTTTCACCCACCAGCACCAGGAAAACCCCAATGGCTATGCAGTACCCATAGGGTACCATGATTCGATCTGCCTTAACGGTACCGCCTGCTTCAGCTTGCGTAGCATCTTCGCCATTGTAGCTATTGCCGCTATTGACGGAAGCGGAATCGGAAGTTCGCACCTGAGGACCCAACTTCGGAATCAAGTAGCTTGCCAACTTCTGCGGCAGATACTTCACCAATCCCAGTAACCAGCCTTTGTGTTTGGCCAAAATCGCCAGCCCCACAAATAGTCCCGCAATTGAGGCATAGACGGCTGTTACGAGGATAAACCGCCAACCCATTAACGCGCCAATGGCCGCCATGAGTTTCACATCTCCTGCTCCCATCATACGAATGACAAAGGGCAGGAAGAAAATCAGCAGGCCTACCGCAAACCCTGCAAAGGAAAAGAGCAGGCCATCCAAACCTTCAAAAACAAAATGCCCCAGTAGCGCGACCACGAGGACAGGAAACACCAATGCATTCGGTATTCTATGGTCTCGAAGATCGGTCGTCGCTGCCGAGGCTGCTGTCGCTAACGCGATATACGAATAGATAATCATGTGGTTCCCCCTGAGTTTTGCCGATAGAGGTTCATCTTATGAATCGAACCCGGCAAGCGGTTTACTCATTTGGGAACCTTTGCTGCTTGTACGGCTAATTCATTGGCTACCCTGTCCCACAACGAGGCGAGTTCGTCGCCTGCAAGGATCATGACCCCAACAGCCGCCAACGCGATCAAGCCTACGATCAACACATATTCAATGAGGCCTTGCCCTTCGTCTTCTGTCCATAAGCTGCGAAGCAGATTCATAGGTAATCCTCCTGTGAACACAACATTGAATCGAGAAGACGCTCTCCTAACGGCTATGCCATTACTCTGGGCACATGAAAAATGCGAGTAAGGGTCTTCTATCAGGTTACAGGTACTGTACCAAGTGTATCCCTAACTTTGTTCCAAATGTTCCCGATATGACCGCCAGCTGCAAGGATGGCTGCTACGGCTACTAATGCAATGAGTCCAACAATCAGGACATACTCGATCAGGCCTTGGCCCTCTTCATCTTTGAACAAACGTCTTAAAACTTCCATGGGATCCTCCTAAAAAATGGATGACGTCCTCGATTCCGAGAGTCGTCGGCTTCATGCTCGGTGTTCCAAACTAGTTGTAACACGCATCCAATACAGTAGATTATTAATTCTTCTGTACTTCAGTCAAACGAAGTATAAAGTACATGTGCGAAAATGTCTATCGCTTTTGCAAGAAAATCTTCAAATTTCTTTCAAAATTTCTTAAAATTGTGTTAAATCTTTATTCATATATGTTTGCTTCTGTAATATATCCTTCCTCTTCTATATGTGAATCAATATAGTATAAATCATACGAATCCAGTAGGTTGATGAAAGTAGGGACGTTAAATCCTTACGGTTGCTTGCCGATATAGGCCAGGATCCCGCCATCCACATATAAAATATGCCCATTGACGAAGTTCGAAGCGTCCGAAGCCAGGAACACAGCCGGGCCTTGCAGGTCCTCGGGGGTTCCCCAGCGCTCAGCTGGTGTTCGGCCGATAATGAAATCGTTAAAAGGCACACCGGGTTCCCGCAAGGGAGCCGTCTGTGGTGTGGCAATATAGCCGGGGCCAAGGCCATTACATTGAATGTTGTATTTGCCATATTCGGAAGCAATGTTCTTCGTGAGCATTTTGAGTCCGCCTTTCGCCGAAGCATAGGCAGAGACCGTCTCACGACCTAACTCAGACATCATGGAGCAGATGTTGATGATCTTCCCTTTGCGTTTGGTCACCATGGCGGGGAGGACGGCTTTGGCCGTAATGAAACAGGCTGTGAGGTCAACATCCACAACAGCGCGGTAATCTTCGACGCTCATTTCGGTCATGGGGATGCGCTTGATCATACCGGCGTTGTTGACCAGAATGTCAACGGAAGCGCTGAAATCTTCTTCGATCTGTGCAATCATCTGCTGTACCTGCGCTTCATCGGTCACATCACAAACATAACCCTTGACCTCCGGGTAGCCCGCTTCGCGGTAGGACGCGAGTCCCTTGTTCAGTGAGTCTTCACTGCGTGCGTTGATGGCGACTTGTGCCCCCGCTTCTGCAAGAGCAGATGCTATGGCAAAACCAATTCCGTGTGTGGCCCCTGTTACCAGCGCAACCTTGCCATCCAGGCGAAAAGTATCGAGTAATCCCATTGTCTTATCCTCCAAGTAAATTTCTCTTTCATTATACTTGGTGGGCGTGTGACTTCCGTCTGGAAAGGCTCTCTAATCGTGCTTGATTGTTGGGAAATCTTCGTCACTTTCTTGGGAGAGAACATGTTGTTGGCTAAGGGTCTGGTATTTCTTGGGCGTCACACCAAGAGTATTGATGAAGGTTCTGTGGAAGTTGGAATAGTCTTTGAAACCGGCAAGGCGGCTGGCTGTCAAGGCCGTTTCCCCCTCAGCCAAGTAACGCTTCGCCACACTAATTCGGCGTGCTGCCAAATATTTATTGATTGATGTTCCGGTGAATCTGCTGAATTCACGGCAAAGGTAGGACTTGGAAATATAGAAATGGTTGGCGATATTCTCGAGCGTCAAGTTCTCCGAAAGGTTGTCGTTGATATAGTCAAGGATCTCGGCGGTTCGCTCGTTGTAGGCGAAGTCCGGCTTCTTCGGCTCCGCAGCGGACTCTTCTTGAAGTTGCTTGTTGAGCAACAGCATGAGTTCGACGAAAGTTGCGGTTTCCTGCAAATCCTCGCCGTAGCCGCTGATCGTGGATAATTTCTGAATGAGGAAGCGGAAGGTTTGTTGGGCGTCTCTGGCCAAAGAAAGGCGATGTCCCCCCTCCTCCTCACTCATGTCGAAGCAGTGCGTGAGGTCGGTCTCGGTCGAGGAAAGTTTCTGCAAATAATCAGGGTGGACGATGATGGTGATCCGCTCGTGGTTGTCCTCGTCGAGCTTCGTGACACAGTGGCTCTCGAAGCGCTTCACAAAAAACACATCGCCCGTCTCAACCGGATAGCTCTCCGACTCAATGATGAAGTTTCGCGCTCCGGAAATGGAGTAGTAAATTTCATGGACGTTATGTAAATGAAGATCAAAGGTCTTCTCTTCCGGTCTGAGCCTCGAGATGGCAAAGCGTTTCGTTTCCAAGCATTCGTCAATGGCTGCCTGGCAGTTGTCATGTAAGATCATAGAAGTCACCTCGCTACTTCCCCTATTTTAGCCCAAAGTAGCCAATAAGCAAGTTTTCTCATTCGAAAAGAGAGAAAACTTGCAAATCGTGAACGCTGTTCTGTGTTATGCTTCTTGCAAGATGATTATTTCTTATGCTTCTTGTTAGAAGTACATTTAGGAGGACAATTATATGGATACACGCTATTCAACTAACCCCAACGACGTCAAATGCTATACGACAGAGGAACTTCGTAAAGAATTCCTCATTACCAATCTCTATCAGGCAGACACAGTGCAAGCTGTGTATTCACACGTCGACCGCATGGTCACGCTCGGCATCATGCCCGTCGCAAAGGAACTCGCCATCGATGATGGTATGGATGTATGGAAGACTTTCGGTACCCGCTTTTTTCTAGAGCGCCGCGAAGTTGGCTTCTTCAACATCGGCAAAGACAGCCGCGGCGTGGTCACCGTTGACGGCACTTCATATGAACTTGGCTACAAAGATTGCCTTTATATTGCAAAAGGCGCTAAGGACATCACCTTCAAATCGCTGACAGAAGTTCCTGCTCGTTTCTACGGCGTCTCTGCTCCGGCACATCGCACAACTGAAACCCGCTTGCTCACCATCGCCGACGCCAAGAAGAATCCTCAAGGCGCCGATGAAACCGCCAACAAACGCGTGATAAACCAGTTCATCCACCCGGATGTTCTGGACACTTGCCAGCTGTCCATGGGTCTGACTGAATTAGCACCCGGCAGCGTCTGGAACACCATGCCGACTCATACTCACGAGCGCCGCATGGAAGTCTACACATATTTCGAGTTGCCTGAGGATCAGGCCGTTTTCCACATGATGGGCGAAGGCAGCCAAACCCGCCATCTCTTAATGCATGAATATGATGCGGTAATCAGTCCTTCCTGGAGTATTCACTCCGGTGTCGGCACTTCCAATTACACCTTCATCTGGGCGATGGGTGGCGAAAATCTGGCTTTTAACGACATGGACGTAATCCGCACGCAGGATATTCGGTAAGCGGATTTTTGCTGTAAGATTGACTACATAAGTTTAAATTTAAACTTATGTAGTCAATCTTGTGCAGTCAACCCTGAGGTTCAAACAAACGATAGTTCTCGTTCTCCATGGTCAATACGTAATTGGAGTCGTGTGCCAAGTATTCATAGAGGAGATCATAATCCGCGACGATCAAATGTGTGAAATCGTACTTGTTGAGCACGTCTTGGTAGTAGATTCCGCCTGCTTGCAGCATGTAATATTCGCTGAAAACGTCCTCGACATGATTATTTGCTTTCAAGAACACTTCTGCTCGGGGATCTATATATGAAGGCACTCCATGGAATTCAGCCAATCCGCCATCGTTGTAGCCGGTGTAGAGAATAACTTCTGAAGTTTTCTGATCTTCAATGACCGGCGCTAAGACCTCCTCAAATTGCCTCCAGCCTTTTTCCAGATCCGTTTCTCGCCTACTCATAACGACCGCTACGACCGGAACTAAGAGGGCAATTGCGATGATGAGGATTTTCCGGATGAGCAAGGTTCTACGCGTGTTTTGTTTATCAAACTGAGGAAGTTTCGAGAAATCGAGATAATTAATCAGGGGGAATAGTGCGCAGTTAATGAAGAAGAGAAATCCTCGAATGGTTGTAAAGCTTAAGTAGGCGGTGCCTAAAGCTAAAAGGATGTAGCGAACGACTCTGGGGCGGCTTTGGCCAAAGATATAGAGAAAGCAAAGGGAAGTCGTCAAGAGAATGATGATCAAACCTAGAAGGCTGGTGGCGGTTGTTGGTGCCATCTCTTGAACCATATTGTTGATTGTCTTGACGCCATATGAGTTTTTCGTGTAGAGCATTGCATCCAAGCCGTAGGGGTTCAGGAAACCTGCTGCTACCATCGCTACGGCCGAAATCCAGAGTGGTGTTTTCTTGACACCGCTCCCTTGGAAAGGCCCAATTTTGAAGGCGAATGAATCGATCAAGTAAGGTAAAAGCAGAACAAGAAGCATCGGCCACATGGCTGCTTGGATGTTGATCTGGAGGACGGAGAGTATGGCGAGGATCGGGATCAGGCGGGGCTTTTGGGTTAGAAAGTAGCTTTCCAGCGCATACATTTCCAGCAAGATAATGATCGTAGTGAAAATGAAAGGCCTAGTCGTCATGAAGGGATTCAGAAGGCCTAGATAGAGATAAGTGAGTAGTACTGATTTCAGGTAGTGCTTATGCGATATTTTATAGCAAATTTTGTAGAAGATCGCTCCGCTGATGACGTAGCAGAGGAAAACCAGCAGTTTAAGTCCCAGTTCACCTGCTAATGCATACACCCGATACAAGATGAGAGCAGAGAGCCATTGCTGCATGATGAAGTCGAAACCTTGGTGAATTGTGAATGGTTCAATGGTGGGGATGCCATGTTCCACTACGTAGCGTCCATGAGTCAGGAGAAACCAGATGTCATTATCGAGTGGCCTGAAGACCACCATGGAACAGACAATGATTGGGATAAGGGCAAAGATGATTTTCATGAGTGTGCTGACAGGGGTCTGCTTCTCCAATTTCTCCAATGTAGGAACGTCTGACTCTCCTGTGCTACTTGCTTGTTTTGTACTTTCCGAATGCTTAGCCATCGTCACCCCTCATTATTTGATATTACAGCGTTAGTTAATATCCCGATTTCGACATAAGATATGGACTTTCTGATCTAGTATACCCTGAATCGATGGTTGGATACTTAAGATGACAAAATAAATCGAAAATTCACGTCAAAATAGCATGCATCAGCTGCTTAATTCATTAAAGCACTGATGTAATCCCCTGTAGTATTGTTCGTAATCTTGTCCCTCTGATAAGCCAGAGACCTGACCGTCACCGGTTTCAATGATCTTCCATGAACCGTATTCGAGCTCCGCATAATCTACAGTATAGTACGGGCTACTAAGGTTGCCGTATTTTTCAATCAAGCTTCTTGGTGGCTCAGGTGTATCTGTCCCTTGCCCAGAATTTCTGTACACGCTTGCCACTTGATGGTTGATATAGAAAACTCGCCACTCATTAGTATGATCACCATATTTCTTAAGATCGACAAATTCTTTTATGCAGAACCCGCCGGTTAGGAGGTTGCCACGGTATTTATAGAAGTAGTTCATCCATTGATCGAATTCTTCTTGGGTGATGCTTTGATCAAAATAAGATGGAAATTCGGTGCCTTTCACCGATTTAACATAGTCTTTGACTATGAATCTATGAAAGGATTTCTTTACTTGTTCCACATCAATCTGTGAATGTAATGGAAATAACATCATCTTTACGGTGTCTTCTTTCACCGCCTCGTACACATTCGGGAAAAGATGCATCAAGCGATATTGCTCGGGTTCGGTAACAAGACGGATCTTCTTCTCCAACAGACGTTTATGGAACTGATCATATTGTTCCGGCTTCATCATCCAGCCGCGATAAACGGCAAGGCGTTCTTCCTTGGGCACATAGTTTACAAGTAATCGATTCTCATTGAACCATTGATCATAGCCAAACAAAACCATGTCAAAAAGCCCTGTTGAACGAACCGCGTCATATTCTCGTTGTAAATCCTCGTCCACATTTGAAATACTAAAGTAGCTGGATGGAAACAAAATCAAATCGACCATAATAATTCTCCAAGTGTTTATTCAGGCTAACCTTTGTCCTACTTATTTCATCGGTCAAATCCGCAAATCTTGCGAGGTGTCTCTCCCACGAGAAGCCACTTCATAAAAATGAATAGGGCAACTTCGGTCTTTCCTTCATAGGTTTACCACAAAGGCTGCCTTGCAACCAATTCATAATACATGGCACATGATACAAAAGAATAAAAAATGATTGACAGAATCATTCCAAGTACAAAAGATTGATGGCCGATGATCATTCCCGTGATCATTCAAGAAGCTCATCAACTGTTGATTTTACGTGATTTTCGTAACACTCAGCACGAGGTGAAATTAGGAGTAAACTCACTACATAAGTTTAAATTTAAACTTATGTAGTGAAATAGAGCTGAAATTTCTTGAAACTTATTGTTCATTCTTTGGTTAAATATTGATATTTCCTTATCTAAACATGGGTGCTATAATCCCCTAATGATACTGATATGTTAGAGACATGTTAAGTCATGGAGTGCTTATGAAAACAGATATGAAAACCGAAATGAAAACGAACGATGATCGATACGAAAAATTACTGGCAATCCCTGCTTGGGTCTACGTTGCCGTTTCTCTTGTTTTGAAGTCGAATTATCCTCTGAGTATGTTGTACGATATGAATGGGACGTATTACCTTTTCGGCCTATTCGCTGCAGTGATTCCGGTTGCAATCTCGATATCGATTTCTTTTTTTCTGAAAGGGAAAGCGAAACGTAATTACTTGTTTTTTACGGACCTGATACTGTCTATACTTTTGTTTGCCGATGCAGTGTATGCTAGATCGTTTGGGAAATTACTGAGTGTACGCATGCTGCAAGCGAGTAGCGTGCTGGATGGGCTTGGGTCTGGTGTGCTTTCGCTCCTCAAGCCGGGGGATTTTATTCTCTTCTTGGATCTTCCCTTGCTTTTCTGGATCTTCAAACATCAAGAGAGCGCGAGGCAGAAGCGTAATGTTCCGCGAGGGGTGTTGGCTTTTGTTATGTCTTTGGCTTTGACTTTTGGTTACACCAATTACATTTCTCAGACGGCCATGAAGGGAAACCAGGCGAAGTGGCCACTGGCGATGTCTCCTTTGGGTTCTCATTTGCATGAGTTATTTCGAATCACTCAAGATGAGAACGTCAGCCTGACCAGAGACGAAGTCGACGAAATCAGCACCTGGCACGAAGAGAATGCCAAATATCTGGGTACGGACCCGCAGTATCAGGCTTTGGCCGGATCACTTGAAGGCAAAAACCTGATTGCTATCCATTTTGAGTCACTGGAAAACTTCGTGATCGGACAAGAGATCATGGGGTACGAGATCACCCCCAATATCAATGCTTTGCTGGATGAGAGCTTATATTTCTCCAACGTGATTGAACAGACCCAAGACGGCAATAGCTCTGATGCGGAACTGCTCTTCAATACGTCGATGTATCCTTTGGCCGACGGAAGTGCCTTTATCCTCTACGGTGACCACGAATATAACTCATTGCCCATCTTGCTCAAAGAATCCGGCTACACCTCACTTGCCATTCATGGCGATGACAAGACTTATTGGAACCGCGATCAGGTGTACCCGAAACTCGGATTCGCGGATTACATTGACGAAACACGTTTTGCTGACACGAGCCAAATTGGCTTGGGCATCGATGACGCGGCGTTATTTGATGAGTCGCTGAATCGGATTCGCACTCTCTCCGAACCCTATTATTTCTCGATCATTACGGTGACGTCCCACATGCCTTTTGAACTTCCTGAAGAGAAGCAATTGCTGTCGTTCGAAGAGACAAATAGTGGCACGGATTATCTGCAGAGTATCCACTACGTTGATCGTTTGTTGGGGGATTTTATCCGTACTTTGGATGAGGAAGGGCTACTTGAAAACAGCGCGGTCATCATCTATGGCGACCATGAAGGGGTGCATAAATATTATGAGACGGATCTCCCGGAGAACAATCAGGAGCTGCCGTTCATCATTTACTCTCCCGGCATGGAAGGCCAAGAGATCACGAACCCCGGTGGCCAGATTGACATGTTACCTACGCTACTGTCCTTAATGGGCACGGATCAAACCTCATATCAAGATACAGTGATGGGGCGGAATCTGCTGGGTACTTACACTGGTTCAGCGATCTCTGCTGAGGGTGAAATGCCGGTGCCGACAGACGGGGCTGACTTACTGAAGGAGACCCAGGAGATCGCGGACTTGGCAATCAAGGGGAAATATTATGAGCGGCAAGTGAAGGTTCGTTCTTTGCGTCAATCGACCAATCTCCTGCTCCCCGCGTCTGATCAAGTTGCGAATTTCAGCCACTACCATTACCCGGAGGTGAGTTAGGCGTCTCCTGTCGCTCAGATTGGGCGTCGAGTGACTTCCATAACAAAGTCTTACATTACACTTAACAAGTTGTAAAATTGCCTGATTTGGCGCTTCTCAACCGATTCCTCTGCACCCGAATGAGTTGCCGGTGCTTTATACTCGTAGGGCGATCAATTGAACTGTAGTACATTCGTCTACAGCCGTTACTTCGGTTGTCCGGCTGATCCTTAAGGTGGTTACTATGAAAAAACTTCTGAAGAAACTCATGAGAGAGGAAGAGGGTCAGTCCATGATCCTGATCGTTCTTGTACTGGTTTTCTTGCTGGGCTTAGCCGCGATTGTGATTGACTTGGCGATGATCAATCTCACAAAGACGGAACTGCAGACAGCGGCGGATGCGGCGGCTTTGGCCGGAGCAGCTAAACTCACGAACAAGAACGATGCGATAGCAGAAGCAGAGATATTTGCTAAGGCGAATGGCTTCGAGTCGGATGTCGATGTCACAACCCCTTATGGTGGAAATGCCAATCAAATTGAGGTGGTGATCACAGAGAGAATCGAGTACACCTTCGCAAAAATCTTGGGTTTTACAGATGGAAACGTTGTGGCGAGAGCCGTGGCTGAACAAACCGGAGTGGCAAAAGGTCCATTTAACTACACGCTCTTCTCCGGCGACCCGAATGTAACACTATACATTAACGGAAGTAGTACGGACATCCTGGGTGATGTTCATTCCAATGAAAAACTTGTCAGTAATGGTGGTGGGTGGACCATTGATGGCTCTGCAGAAGCTGTATCTACTGTTAATTATAATGGTTCCCACATAACCGTGACAGGTTCGGTACAAGGGTCAAAAGTTACAACAAATGGAAGCCACAACAATTTTGGACAGATTATTAATGAAGCAGCTCCCTTTATCCCGATGCCTGACTTCTCTGATACGATCGCCGCTGCCAAAATTGCCGCTCAAGCCGCTAAACAATACTACAATACGAATAAAACATTTAACGCAGGTAACTTGAATGTCGATTCACCGATTTTTGTTGAAGGGAATTTGACCGTTAATGGGAGTGGCTTCAGTGGAAAAGGCATGGTTTATGCAACGGGTAACATTACTTTCAATGGCAGCAGTCTGAAATCGCTGGGATCATCTGTGGCTTTCTACTCCATTAACGGAAATATTACGCTCAATGGTGCCAATGCAGTTATTGACGGTTTAGTTTATGCGCCGAAAGGCAACATCAAATTTAATGGCGCAAATCAGACCGTCAATGGGAGAGTAATTGGTAATACCGTTACTTTAAATGGTAGCGGCTCAACAATCCACTCCAAGGCCGATGATTTGGATAGTCTCCCACTTGGTCGTGTTAGACTGGTTGAATGAACTTTTTCAATGAACTTTTTCAACGGAGCGCTACTGGATCGCCACTCTTCGCACCCCTACTTCAGTAATCGGCACATTCAACCGGAATGAATCGATCATTGAAGTTTTTTGCATTCTCTATTCCTATCCCCTCAATCTATTCCCCTCAATCTTTCAAACGATAGTACTTCGCCTGCTCATGGAAGAGGCGCGCGTAGAGGGAGTCGCTGTCCTTGATCAGCTCGTTGTGCGGAGCGAAGCCAGCCATTTCGCCGGCGTCGATGACGAGGACTTTGTCACAGAAACGCGAGGAGCTCATGCGGTGCGAGATGTAGATCGCCGTTTGCCCCTGGACCAGCGTGTCGAAGTGTTCGTAGATTTCCGCTTCGGCCAAGGGGTCCAACGCTGAAGTTGGTTCGTCTAAGATCACGAGTGAGCCGTCCTTGAACAGCGCGCGGGCGATGGCCAGTTTCTGCGCCTGCCCGCCGGAGAGTTCGGTGCCCTCGGGGTTGACCGATTTGTTGAGCAGGGTATCCATGCCTTTTGGGAGTTCGGCAATCGCTTCGCTGATGGATGTTTTGGCCAAAGTCGCCGTCACCTCCCTCGCGGTCGCTTCCGAGATCTCGCTGTCCGGAAGCGAGGCTACATTGCTCTTGATGCTGAACGGAAGCAAGCGGAAATCCTGGAACACAGCGGCAATTTCCCGCAGATATTGGTCCTCCGGGAGCTCCGCAATATCCGCGCCATTCACGAGAATACGCCCCGAATCCGGCTCGAAGAAACGGCATAGCAGTTTCACCAGGGTGGTCTTCCCTGCACCGTTCAACCCGACGATAGAAATTTTCTCCCCTTGCCGGACCGAAAAAGACAAATTCTTCAGCACCGGCTTCGCACCACCGGGATAGGTGAAAGTCACGTCCTCAAACTCAATCGACCGAATCGGGTGGCGGTTGGAATTGGCAAGGGCGCTGCTCTCGGACGAGGGTGCGTCAACGGAAGCGCCAGCGACTCCCTCTGAACTCACGGCGCCCTTGCTGCGTCGAGCTTCCACAGCGGAAGTGCCTCGCTCCGGCAGCTCCATGAACCGTTGATAAGGCTCCAGATAGTCCAGCTGTTGTTTGTAGTAGCGCAGAGCGTCGAAGAGCTGGCGCATCGCCTGTGCAAATTGAATCGCCGCCCCGGCATAGAGGCTGAATTGGCCCAGGGTAATCGGCGGGCCAACAACATTTGTCAGCACCCGGAGACCGGCGTAGCCATAGGCCACGGCTGCTTGGAGGTCGGCAAGGGCGGATTGGGCACCGCTGACCAGACCGCTGTGCTTCAGGTAAACAGCCATCCAATTACAAATCTCGCGATTCGTGCCTTCAATCTGCGAGCTCAGCAGGGGTTCCAGAGAATAGAGGCGAATCGGCTGTTGATTCTTCTCATCAAAAGCCTGATCCATCAAATACCCATACTTGCGGTTGACCCCAACCAAGTTGAGGAAGAAATTCGTTTCGTAAGTCTTGAGTGAGTTTTGCAGCAGCGCCGCAACCACGAAACACACCAGCAAAAAAGCGATGAATCCCACGCTCAGCTGGCTCAACACACCCAGTAACATGATAATCGTCAGGCCATATTGCAGAACTTGCTGGGCATAGAGAAAGAGCTGCACCGCAACGTCTTGGTTTTGCAACGCGAAGGTAGCCGATTCTTTGAGCGTCAAGATCTCCGGATCTTCCAGGCAGCTGTAGGGCAAGCGGGTGACTTTCATCGCGATGGATAGCGCAACTCCATTCTGAACCTTCACCTGTTCGGAGGAGATGGCTTTGGCCAAAGCCCCCTGCCCCAACTTCAGCAACACCTCCGCCAGAACCAAGATCCCCACGAGCCCCATAGCCTGCTGCCAAGGCATCTGCCTGGTCACGGCATCGATGAGGAGCTTCGGCAGATAGATCGCCAGACCAATCTGACCCGATTGAACCAAAGCATTGGCAATCAGAATCGGCATGAGGCGTGGCGAAATCCTCGTCAGCTCACGGAAAACCATCCGCGTGCGCTTCGCCGCAGTGCGCACGCCGTCGCGAAGGCTGATCTTCTCTTCTTGCACATCTTCGATGATGGACTTATCTTGCGTCATCAGAGCTCTCCTCCTGGTAATACTTCCCTTGCGTCATGAACATAGCGCTGTATTCGGCGCCTTTGGCCATCAACTCAGCGTGGGTACCCACTTCCGTCAGCTTGCCGCCGGACAGCAGGGCGATCCGGTCACAGAAACTGGTTGAAGCCAAACGATGCGAAATAAAAAGCCCGGTCTTCTCCCGCATGACCTCGGCAAATTCGCGATAAACTGCCGTCTCAGCAAGCGCGTCCAGCGAAGCCGTCGGCTCGTCCAGCAGCAGGATTGGGGCATCCTTGTAGAGTGCCCTAGCCAGCATCAACTTCTGCGTTTCACCACCCGAAAGCATCAAGCCATCAGGATTAATTGCCTTCAGCAACATAGTATCTATGCCCTTCGGTTCGGCCGAGATTTTCTCCCACAAACCTGCGCGCTGTAACGATTCCTGGACCCTGTCACGATCGATCCCCTCGCTGCTCCCCTCACTGCGTCCGGCGACAAGCTCGGCAACCGTTGTCGCCATCGGTTTCTCCTCTTGAAAAACCACACTAAACGCCGCAAACAGGCTCTCCTGCTCCAGCTCCCTTGTATCCACACCATTCACCAGCACTTGCCCCTCCGTCGGGTGATGGAGCCCCGTGAGGAGCTTCACGATCGTCGATTTCCCCGCCCCATTAATGCCAACGAGAGCCAACTTCTCTCCCGCATTCAGCGTCAAATTCAGGTGCTCCAACACCAACTTGTCCGAGCCCGGATAATGGAATGAAACATCTTTGAACTCGATGGTCAGTGGCTTGGCGAGGTCGACTTTCTGCCCGCCTTCCGTGATGAGATCCGTATGCAGGAAGTTGATCATCTCTTTCACATAGCGCCCCTCCGCCGAAATTCGGTTCAGGCTCTCCGCAATCTGCTGCATAATCTGGTTCAAACTCACATACGCCGTGAGGTACATCGTGAAGGAGGCAAGGTCAATGGTTCCGGCCAAAGCCCGCGCCACCAACAATCCCAAGGTCAGCAGAGAACTGATCCCCTGAACCACCATCGGTACTAAGCTATAGTTGAATTGTTTCGACGCTATGCTCTGCGTGATCGCAACCAGGTTATCAATCATCGATTGGTAACCGTTGGTAATGATCCCCTCCAGCCCGTACAACCGCACATCCTTGCCATAGGTAAAATCTTGCGCAACGTTGCCATACACCCGGAGGCTTCTTTCTGCCCGGCTGGCCTCTTCTCTTCTGTCAAAACGATACTGATCACTTTTGTTTTGCGCCCAAAAAATCGCCACAAAACTCACCAGTGGCAACACAATCAGCCAGATGCCTGCCCCACTTAATATCCCCAGCAAAAGAACCGCCGAAATGAGGAGCGACGGCAAGAGAAAAGTCTGCCTGTACACATCTTCCACCCCATTATTATTGGCCTGCACAGCCCGGTTGACGCGGCTCACTTGATCCATAAAACCCGCATTTTCATAGTGCTTGAAATCCATGGTCATGACTTTGCGCGTGATGTCCCGCAAATAGTCCAGTCGCAAATAAGACAAGCGCGAGTAGGACCAATTGGAAACATAAGCACGCAAACTCCCCAGCACTGCCGCCAGCACAAAATACACGACCAGAATCACTGCCATGTTGCGAAGAATTTCGCCGACGGGACTTGCCAACAAACTTTCAATCAATGCACCGTTTGCAATCGAACTGCCGTTTGCGATCGAATTGCCATTTGCGATCGAATCGCCATTTGCGAACGAAGCACCGTTTGCGATCGAATTGCCATCCCACACGTAGCCTGCTGCCTGCTGAATTTGCGCAATGAGGAGCCTTGGCAGATACACGCCCAGCAACGGATAGAGCGAAGCTGCGAGTGTATAGATGACACAAAGCCCCACTAAGCCGGGATCATTCTTCTTGAGTTTGGTCCACATATCTTTCCCCATGGCGCGGTAGGTCATGGGTTTTTCTAGGTTGATGCTCATTGTTTGTCTCCGTTGGTGTTTTGTTATGTGTTGGTGGTTTGTTTTGTGTTGTTTGTGATGTCTGTGTTGGTGGAGGCGAAGATGTCGATTGTGTCAGCTGCGCCGATAGAAGAAATCATCTCACCGAGGTTGAGGAAGGCGGCTTTGGCCAAAGAATAATAAATCCTCCGATTTGTCCTTGTTAACTCTGATGCGTCGACGCGAACGAGGCCGCTGTCCAATAGTTGCTGCATATGGTGGGACATTGTCGCGGAGCTGAGATCGAGCTGGAGGGCGAGCTCCTTGAGGTACATGGGACGCTGGCGGAGGAGCATGATGACCTTGAGACGGGTGGGATCGGCGAACATTTTGCCGGCTTGACTGATGTGCTCGAGTGACTTCTCGATTGCTTGCGAATTGTCCATGCGTTCGAGTGCATAGAGGCCGATCTGTATCTTGATATTGTTCTCGTCATCGGTCTGGAAGCTGAGTGTTCCGGCCTGGATGAGCATTGGTGAGATCGTGACGTGGTCTTCCGCGGGGATTTTGTAGGTGAGATAACGGGAGAGGTTGGTTTCGAGATGGGGGAGCAATGTTTCGGGCTTGAACCGCTCTGCGATTTCGGCTTGGAGTGGGGTTGTGAGCTTCTCGATTTCCTGAGCGAGCGGAATGAGCTGCTCTGCGAATACCCGGAAAATCTCTTCTTCCCGTTGGTAGAGTTCTATGAGTCGCACTTTGCGGTCACTCTCTGTTTCGAGATTCATGATGGCGGTGACGACATCACTGAGATTGGTGAAGTCGATGGTGTCTTTTGTTGGTTGGGTGGTGAGTTGTGGGGCGGGAGAGGTGGTGGGTTGCGAGGTGGGTTGCGAGGTGGGAGAGGTGGTGGGTTGGGTAGTTTGGGGGGAAGCGCTCACTTGTGGATTGGTGGGTTGTGGGGCGATGTATTCCTCAGTAAGTGATTTGTAGTCAAACAGTTGGGAGAGCTCTTTATGATACAGACTAATCAGCGCACTCGTCAGCCCTTCGACCGTTCGCTCTTGGCGGTGTGTTCCCATCAATAGTGAGGGTAACAAAGCAAATTGATTCTCCTGTACCGGAACCAATGTCAGGAATGGTTCGTACTTTTTATACTGTTCAGCGGAGAATTGTTTTTCCTTATAATCGAGAGTTTTCTTGACAAAAGTATCCTGAAGTTTATACCGCTCTCTCAACATCTCCGGATCTTCCATGGATAATTCCGAGCTCTCTTTACTGTCAAGGAAAAATTCCCTGTCTCCCGGTTTACGTGACAAAGCCACCGCTGCCTCATACAGGTAGTCGGGCTTCAAGAACGTAATTCTCTCTGGTTCAATTTCGGTGAGGTTCAGGCCGGTGTTTGGGCTGGGGTTGGGGCTGGGAATTGAGGCGGCGCTGAGGTTGGGGTTGGAGTCTGAGGCTGCGCCGGGGTCGACGTTGAGGGCGGTGTTATCGGCTACATGATTTATGGTGTCTTGTTGGTTTGCTTGGGGATTATCTGCGGAGGTGTTAGAGGGGGTTTTAGCGGGGGCGTTAGCGGGGGTGTTAGATGAAGAATACATAAAATGTACCGCCTTTCATTCTTCCGCGATCATTTCTCAGAATAATGAATTCTCCCTGATCATTTGCTGATGTTGGTCGCTTATTTTCTTCATTATATTTTTATGTTAGATGTCTGTCAACTATATTTATGTTTAATTTCTGTCTATCTTAGGTGGTTCTTTTAGGTACAGGTGGTTCTTTTAGGAGGTCTTTTGTATTGTTTCAAGCACAGTTGATGGTGGAACACTTTCTTGCGACTTATGGTTGTTAGTCCTAGTTCGCTGGCGCACTGGTTCAGAAAATGTAGGAACGCATGGTGCAGCGTATGGTTCCTGGTGCTGGTTCGCAGGTGTTTTCGTTTACTAGATGGAGGAACGCATATTTTCGGCTTATTGCTTCTGGTGCTGGTCCGGCGTTGTCCGATGTTAGTGATTGAGTCGATCTCTACTGTTTCGAATACTGCTTTTGCGCGACTTTTGAATGATATAGCATGACTTAATCCCTTATTTTCGCAATCCAAGTGCTACCCAAGCCAAAATAAATTTCCAAACTGGTTCGGATCGGGATCTTTGCGACAACAAGTATTTTCCAGAGAGGATCTTGACCTTGTTTTGTAGCCATATGAATGATTACTGACCTGAAGACAGAATTTTTGAATGAATACTGACTTCGAAGGCTACACGGGCTGCAAGAGGTACGGAACCAACAGGCAAATACCTCTCCAAGCGCAGAGTCTGTTAATCCGGTGTCGCAAGTTTCCGGATCCCAACTAATCTGCAAATAAGATAACAATTACCCTAAGTACCGAAGAACAAATTCAGGAAGAATACGTCGCCGAATCCGCTCCGCCGACAAGAACGCCAACGCAGAGGAACAAATTCAGAAGCAATACGCGGCCAATACCGCTCCGCCAACAAGGACTCACTACAAGGACTCACTACATATGTTTAAAATTAAATTTATGTAGTCGAATCTGTAGTCAAATCGGAGGTTCCGAGCATTGGGCGGGCGACATGATCGGAAAAGAAAGTAATCAACGGCCCCATGAAAAGTGCCGTTGCGAGAGTGGCGATGCCAACGGTTTCGCCTAAGCTGTAGCCGATCATGACACAAATAGAGTCTGTAAGGATACGCCAGAATTTGAAGGGGATCTTGGTTCTTTCTCCCAGAGTAACTGCATAGACATCGTAAGTGGAGATACCTAGGTCAGCTACAAAATAGAGAGATGATGCAAAACATAGCGCAATAATCGCAGCTACAAGTAAGATGATGCGCACGGCTAGCGACGGGTTGGGGAAAATGCCGGAAACCAGTTTCCAAGTGAATTCGACGATGTAGCCGAAGAAAAACATGTTGATGAAGGTGCCAATGCCGATCTTGGACCGATTGAGGAAAAACATAATGACGAGAAGGCCGGCATTAACGAGGAGCGCAAAGAAGCCATAATCCAAAGAAGTGAGCGACCAGAGCCCCATCATGAAAACGGTGAAGGGGTCAGTTCCGAAGTCGGCTGTCTTAAGCATGCCGACGGCGAGACCCAGAATTGCGATACCGAAAGTGGTCATCACGATGCGTTTGGTCAGCTGATTGTTGGTGATGTTCCTAAGGGAATTCATACTTTGGTGTGCTTCCTTTCGGTTGACAGAAAATTGGCAGAGCATTGGCTGAACAATAAGCAGAAAATCGGCCGGCTCTTTCCGCGATCGCAAGGATCTTCACGCACTAAGATTCACGATAGGATCTTCACAATCGGGTTGGCCGGCAAATCACTACTTATGGCGCTGTCACTTGCTAGAACTGCGGCGCCTTATGCTGATGGCGCCGCCTCGCAGCGGTAGCACGGTGGCTGCACAGCGGCAGCACGGCGGTAGCCTAAGCGGCTGCCTGCCGCCTCACAGCCGCTTAGGCTGGTTCGGCGATGGCGCGCTCGATGTCGTCGGTGAGTTTTTCAGGTTCGGTTTGGGTAGAAAAGCGTTCGATAACTTGGCCTTGGCGGCCGATCAGGAATTTTGTGAAATTCCATTTGATGGCTGAGCCGCCGATGCCGCTTTTCTCAGACTTGAGGTAGACGTAGAGCGGGTCGGCGTTTTTGCCGTTGACGTCGATTTTGGCCAGAACCGGGAAGGTGACGCCATAGTTCAGTTTGCAGAATTCTTGAATCTCTTCGTTGGTGCCGGGTTCCTGGCCGCCGAATTGGTTGCAAGGGAAGCCAACGATGACGAAGCCCTGATCCTTGTACGTTTCATAAAGCTTCTCCAAGCCCTCGTATTGCGGGGTGTGGCCGCATTTGCTGGCGACGTTGACGATGAGGACCACTTTGCCTTTGTATTGGGCGAGCGGGTGGTCGAGGCCGCGGCTGTCTTTTGGTGTGAAATCATAAATAGACATACAAATCCTCCTTGTGAGAAAAATCGTTTACTCGAGGGATAGTGTAACGCTTTTGGGCCGCTGAGCTTGTGCGTTTCGTACTGCTGGTGGGGGGCGGCTTTGGCCAAAGCACCCTCCCGCTACTCCGGCAACAGAGGCTGCTTGAGCGACTGGCGGAAGAGGATGAAGCCGATGATGAACACGGCAACGATCGCCAGGATGCCGTAGTTCTGGCGGCCGGTAACTTGACTGATGAACGCAACCAGCGTGGTGCCCATGAAAGCCGCGCCCTTGCCGAAAATGTCGTAGATGCCGAAGTACTCGCCGCTCTTCTCGCGGGGGATCATTTGGCCGAAATAGGAACGCGAGAGGGCTTGAATTCCGCCTTGGAAGAGACCGACACAGACGGCCAGCACCCAGAACTCCCACTCCCGATCGAGCTGCACAGCGAAGGCCGCAATCAGAGTATAGGCTGCGATGCAAACCTGAATGAGCTTGTGGTTTGGGTATTTCTGCGCCAACTTGCTGAAGGCGATTGTCGCCGGGAAAGCCACAATCTGCGTCACCAACAACGCGAGCAGCAGCGCGGTGGCGTCCAGCCCAATCGAGCCACCGTATGCGACTGCCATATCAATGATGGTATATACGCCGTCAATGTAGAAGAAAAATGCGATCAGAAAATAGAATACGCGTTTGTTCCGCGCCAGTTCTTTCAGCGTCTGCCCCAAGCCGCGGAAGGTTTCGCCCAGGTGAACTCGCCCTTTGTTCAGGTAGTATTTCTGCTCGTAATTCTTCAGAAGCGGGATGGTGAAGGCGAGCCACCAGGCGGCATTGATCAGGAGAGCGATGGACATGCTGCCTTTCAGATCGAGGCCAAAGCGCTCGCCCATCAACAAAAAGACGAGGCTCAGCGCAAAGGGAATACAGCTCATAATGTAGCCCATCGCAAATCCATAACTTGACACGCTGTCCATGCGTTCGTTGGTTGTGACGTCCGGCAGCATGGAGTCATAGAAGATCAGGCTTGCTTGGTAACCGACCCTGGCAATGATGAACAATACCAGAAAGGAGAACCAAGAGATCGGCAAAATCAAAGCCAACATCGCCGCAATCCCCAGCAGCACAGAGCCGATGAAGAGTTGCTTTTTCGAACCGGAATGATCCGAAATGGCGCCCAAGGTCGGCCCCAAAAGTGCCACAATCACCGTTGTAATGGATGTAGCATAGCCCCAATAGGCCAGATAATTCGATGGCAATATCCCGGCTCCCTCCGCCAAGCTGTTGAAGTACAGAGGCAAGATGGTTGTGACCAACAAAGTAAAAGCCGAATTACCTATGTCATAGGCAATCCAGCTTTTTTCGAGGCGGTTGAATTTGAGTTTTGTTGGCGGCGCCGCGGGCGTCGTCTGCGCCGTCGCGGGCGTCGTCTGCGGCGCCGTGGGCGTCGTGGGTGTCGGTGGCGTCTGCTGCGGCGTCTGCGGTGCGACTTCTTCGGTCGTGCTTTCGGCCACGCTTTCGGCCACCTTACCGGTCATGCTGTCCTTGCTCATAGCTTGGGTTCTCCTTATCTCTTCTCTAATGATTCCACTTCGAACTTAATGATTTCATTTCCATTGGTGATCAAGATGCGTTTCCAATTTATGTTTCCAACAAATTGCCGGAAAAATCGTGGTCAAAAAATGCAGGCAATGCCAAGTCTTCGTCAAGATAGCGGTCAAGCGCCGTCAAATTCTCGAGGTAGATCGGCAGCGCTCGGGTCAGAATGTCGTCCAGCGTCGTGAGTGAATCGGCGGGCCGGTCAGGCCAAATCTCCGTCGTCGTTTGGCCGGGTTCGGGCGGCGGAATCAGCATGCCATAGAGCTTGTTGTAGATGCCTTTTGCTTCCATAACCCGGCGGAGCAGGCGAAATTTCAACCGATTCGGCGTGCGCATCAAGTGGCGAATGTTGTGGAGATCGCGCACGGAGGCGGCCACTCGTTCACCGGAAATTTCCTCGTGCCAGGGGGCGTAAGCTTCGGCCAAAGCCGCCTGCGTCCCACGGTCTTTGGGGCACAGTTTGTAGAGGCGGTTTTTCCAGGGGATGATGCCGACTTGTGTGAGCAAATACACATCAAAATCCGATTCGAGAGCCAAATGCGTTGCCTCGCTCGTCTGGACCTGGCCGACATAAGGATGCGCCATGACGTCGAGGGTGTAATGGCCGGTAAAGCCCATCAAGTAGGCCCGCACTTCGACGGGCATGGGCTTGTCACGGTCCTGTGAGCGGTACTGTGAGCGGAATTTCTCCAGGAGCGCACGGCCGCTGAAGAAGTGCAAACCTTCACCGAATTCCGTGGCCGTGCGGTCACGCAAAACAGAGCCGTAGAAGAATACGTCGGGCCCTTGAAGTCCGATCGCGAAGGGGTTGGGGGCGGCTTTGGCCACCTGAAGCTGAGCGGTAGGCATCGCCTCAAGCGCTCGCTTGCCCAAAGTAACATGTGCGAAAAGATTCGGCATCTCGGTGGTGACTCCTTAAGTCAAGAGGTTCATGATGTGCGGCATCTCGGACGGCACATCCGGCGAGGTCGGGAAACCGCGGCGGAGAAGATCCTCCTGCGCGTGCGCCATCAGGCGGGGGTGACCGGCGTACTCGAGCATCGTGAGGTCGTTATATTGATCACCGAAGGCCGCCACCCTCGTCCGATCGAGCCCCAACCTCGTCGCGAGCTCACTGAGGGTTGTGCCCTTGTCCGACACGTTGAAATCGAGCCAAATCTCGCCTGAAACCGTGATGTGGAAATCGTGCCCCCAACGGTCGTTGAAGTACTCATATTCGGCGAGCGAGCCTTCGGGGCAGCAGGCGGAGACTTTGATAATTTTTTCCGGGATCTGCAAGATGTCACTCGTGTGCTCGATCTGGTAGCCATGCTCCAGCAGGCTCGGCGTCAGGACGTCCTCCCCTTCGCGGAGAATGCTGCGGGAAGTTGTGCTGATCATGACGATGAGGCCGGGTCGTTCTTCAATTGATTTGGCCAAAGCCTCCGCCTCCACCACTGAGAACGTGTGTTCCTGCAAAATCTCTCCCCGATAAATCAGCTGTCCGCCATTGGTGCTGATGAAGTAGATTTGGTCTTTCACCGGCGCGAAAAGCTTAATCAGGCTGTGGTAATCGCGCCCGGATGCGGCGGCGAAACAGATCCCGCGCTCATAGGCTTCCTCAATCAGCGGGAAAATGTCCGGCTTGATTTCCGTCTCGCCTCGCGGCAACAGGGTGCCGTCCACATCGCTGGCTATTAAGCCTTTCCAGCTCTTGGTGGTCATGTGGTGGTCGGCTGGGGCTGTTTGTGCGGTTGTGTTTTGTGTTGTGTTTTGTGTTGTGTTGGGTTGGTTGTTGGGTGTTGTGTTCGTTGTTGTTTTTGATTGGTTGTTGGGTAAGTTGTTGGGTGCGGCTTTGGCCATAAAAAACTCCTTAGAAACTCCTTAGAGAAAATCATCTCGTTGCGGGCTGAATGCGTCGACGACTGTGCCGGCTTCGAGGCAGGTAGCGCCGTGCTCTTCATTCGGGGCGAAGTAGATGGTGTCTCCGGCCTCGACGGTGAGGGGCTCGCCTTCGCAGGTGAAAACGAACTTCCCCGAAACGATGTACGTGCATTGTGTGTGCGGGTGGCTGTGGACGGCGCCGATCGCTCCTTCTTCGAACTTCATTTCGACGAGCATCAGGTCTGGTCCATAGGCCAAAACCCGGCGCTCCGAACGTTCGAGCGGCTGCGCGGCTACTGAATTGTGGCTAAGCTTGTAACTTTTCATAGATTTCATGAAATTTTCTCCTTTTGCGTGATTTAAATGTAGTTTTACTATACACTAGAGTAAGTTAAAAATGCGTTTAGCTTTGTGGCGACGTTATGGCGACGTTATGGCGACGTATGGCGATGCATGGCAACGTATGGCGACGCATGGCGACGTATGGCAACGTATGGCGACGCATGGCGACGCATGGCAACGTTATGGTGACGTTGCAAGCAAGAGACACACCAAGGAGGTTAAAATGAACGAAAACCATATCTGGCGCTGGGGCATTATCGGTCCCGGAAGAATAGCTGAGAGTTTCGCAAAAGGCCTGACCGGCGCACCGAACGGCAAGTTGCAGGCGGTAGGTTCCAGTAACATCGCTAGGGCGGAGGCTTTTGCTCAGAAATTTGGCGGCGAGCGCGCTTACGGCTCCCACGCAGAGCTTCTGGCCGACCCCGATGTCGATGTTGTGTACATTGCAACCCTCAACCCGCAGCACGCAGGAAATATTGAAGACGCGCTTAACGCAGGAAAACATGTTCTATGCGAGAAGCCTTTCACCTTGAATCACGGGCAAGCTGAGCGCTTGGTCGCTCTCGCTCGCAGCAAGAATCTCTTTATGATGGAAGCCATGTGGACTCGCATGCACCCCATTACCCGTCAAGTGATGGGGTGGATCGAAGAAGGCCAAATTGGCGAAGTCATTGGACTCGATGCCAGTTTCGGTTTCTCAGGCACAACCAACGAAGATTTGCGGGTCATTGATTTGGCAAAAGGCGGCAGCGCCCTCATGGATGTCGGCATTTACCCAGTATCCTATGCTTCGATGCTCTTTGGTTCGCAGCCGCAGCGCCTTACCGCTTATGCTGATCAACTGCCGTCCGGCGTCGACATCACAAACAGCATCATGTTTGATTACGGCCAAGGGCGTTACGCCAGACTCTCCTCCAGCGTGGTTCGCCAATTTGACAACAGCGCGACAATCACCGGCACACGTGGCGCGATCAAAGTCTCCCATTTCTGGCATCCCGACCGCGCCACTCTCCACGGCTTCAAAGAAGGCAACCAATTTACCGAACCCTACGTCATCTACGAACCCGTCGAGCGCGTCAACGGCTACGAATACGAAGCCGAACACGTGAACGAGTGCCTCACCGAAGGCCGCACCGAAAGCCTCCTCATGCCCCTCGACGAAACCGTCGCCATCATGGCTACGATGGATGAAATCCGTAATTCCTGGAACCTCGTCTACCCCGGCGAATAGGTAATAGGGATGGCAGGTGCGTTTTGACTACATGCGCGATTTGACTACATAAGTTTAAAATTAAACTTATGTAGTGAGTTTTTCGGCGGCGCTTGTGAGTTTTTGTCGGCGCCGCTTATCGCAGAAGCGGCTGGATGGTCGGCGGGTTGCTTGGCAGTGGTCATGGTCGGCGGGGTGGTTGGCAGTGGTCATGGTCGGCGGGGTGGTTGGCAGTGGTCGACGTTTTACAAGATAAAATTTCATTTTAAATTTCCGCGTTATCTCATTAACGCCCACAGCTGCAAAGGTTATCCGCCTTTGCAGTTTTTGCGTTGAAGACGGTTGGGTGGTTGCGGTTTTGTCCGTGGTTGTGGTTGTGGTTGTATTTTAGTTGTTTATTTTCACTTCGCGCAGAAGTTAAGTTTGTTATGGAAGGAGCGCTTGGTACAGCGTATTGTTGCTGGTTCAGCTTCGATAGGGTTCTAGCTCAGTTGTGGGCGGAGCGCGTGATGAGAAGTATTTCTTCTGGTTCTTCTTCGATAGTGTTCTAGCTCAGCGATTGAGATAGCGAAAAGTAGAGTTATTCACCATTTTAGGTTTCTGAGAGCGACTTTTAGCCGATATAGCATAATGTGATTCCTTGTTTGGATGATTTATCGGGTTGAATATTTATATAGTATGAAAAATTGCAAGAGTAGTTTGTCCTAGCCTCTATTTACGCCAGCCAAGCGCTACCCAAGCCAAAAGGGTTTCCAAACTGGTCCGGATCGGGAGACTTGCGACAACAAGTATTTTCTAGAGGAGATCTTGACACTGTTTTATAGCTAGATGAATGATTACTGACCTGTCGACAGGAATTATTGAACGAATACTGACCTCGACGGCTACACGCTCTGCAATAAGCACGAAACCAACAGGAAATACCTATCAAAGTTCTGAGTCTGTCAATCCGATGTCGCAAATATCCGGATCCCAACCAACTTGCAAATAAGGTAACAATTACCCTAAGCCCCGAAGAACAAATTCAGGAGAAAAACGCTGCTAAAAGCGTTCCGCCATCAATAAATCACTACATATGTTAAAAATAAACTTATGTAGTGGCAATACGCCGCCAAAACCGTTCCGCCCCCCCACTTAAACGATACTGCACTCACGTAGAAACAATAGGCAGCCTATACCGCTCCGCCACCGAAAACTTAAACGATAGCACTCACGTAGAAACAATACGCTGCTTTGCTACCCGCAGCTCCGCTCCCCCCGCCACAGCGGAAGCGCTTGGCTGCAAAGAAATGAATGACTACATAAGTTTAAAATTAAACTTATGTAGTCATTCTCAAGTAGTCATTCGAGTCAGAGGCGCGGCAGCAAAGAAGCCCTGTTCAGTACGAGCCGCCGTAGCCTTCGAGCAGTGACGAATATTTTTCGCTGCTTTCCATGATTTTCTTAGCAACTGGGCAGGTCGGGATGATCGATAAGCCCTCTTCGCGGGCCATGTCGGCGACTTTGTCAACCAGAAGCTGACTAATTCCCTGCCCGCGCAAATCCTCCGCCACATGAGTATGGTCCACAATAATCACGTTGTGTCCAGAGGGAACCCAGGTGATTTCGGCCTGTGTGTCCGTCTCATTTTCACCAATGTAAAACCGTTGATTTCCTCGCTTAATGTCTTTCATCTGTACTCCCTTTCTGCAATTTGATCTGTCATTTTGGCCAAAGCCACCTTCACTTCCACTTCATTTTATTATACGGTTTATTCATTGAATTTTTATCGATTTAGTGGATGGTTTAGGAATTTTGTTTGTTTAACCAAATTTTCGCAAGCCGCTTTGTGCGATTGCTCAGTTGCAGGCGCCGCCGACATCAGCAGTGCTGACCCACGGCGCCACTAGATCCACTCGCCGAAGTGGTGGATGTAGAGGCGCTTTACGAACTGAACGGCCAGGCTGTAGCCCAGGAGTAGCAAGGCAAGCCAGGCCAGGTAGATGAGCGGCAGGGGGCTGAGGTCAATGGCGCGGGCAATCGGGGTGAAGCCGATGAGCAGAGTAGCGATGAAGACGAGCCCCGTTGAGAGGGAGAGCCAGGGGGAGGGGCGGCTTTGGGCAAAAGGAACCTTAGCCGTACGAATCATGTGAATGATCACGACCTGCGACGTGGTGCCGAAGACGAACCAGCCGGCCTGAAACAGCGGCGCCAACTCCATGCGGTTCGCGCCGAGGCCGAACCAAAGTACGAGGAAACAAAGCACATCGAAAATCGACGACAGAGGCCCCATCACCGCCATGAAAGACTGCAGGGACTTGGTGTCCCACTTGCGCGGCGTGCGGACGAATTCCGGATCGACGTTGTCAAAGGCCATGCCCATCTGCGCGAAATCATTGAGCAAATTCTGCGTCAGAATATGCACGGGCAACATCGGCAGGAACGGCAAGAAAATGCTGGCAATGATGACAGAAATCATGTTGCCGAAGTTGCCGCTCGCCGCCATTTTAATATATTTCATAATGTTGCCGAAGGTGCGGCGACCCGTCAGGACGCCCTCTTCCAGGACCATCAAATCCTTCTTGAGAAGGATGATGTCGGCGGTTTCTTTGGCAATGTCAACGGCGCTGTCGACCGAAATTCCAACGTCCGCCTGCCGCAGCGCCGGCGTGTCGTTGATCCCATCGCCCATGAAACCTACGGTGTGCCCAAGTTTCTGGAACGTTTCGACGACCCGCTGCTTCTGGGTCGGCGAGAGTTTGCTGAAGAGGTTGCAGGTTTGGGCGGCCAAAGCCAGCTCCTCGTCACTCATTGCCTCGACGTCAGTTCCGCTGAGGCTGTGAGTGACTTCGATGCCGACTTTGCGGCAGACTTTGGTAGCCACACCACCGCTGTCGCCAGTCAAGACGACGGTGCGGACGCCGTGCTCGGTGAGGGCAGTGACGGCTTGTGCTGCGCTTTGTTTCGGCGGATCCAGGAAACCGACGAAGCCAATCAAGACCATGTCCTTCTCATCCTGCGCGCTGAAAGCGCCGGCCGCCGGGACTTCGTTTTTCTGCGCAACGGCCAGCATCCGTAATCCGTCGTTGTTATATTTCTCGTAGGTGGCCATGGCGATGCGGCGTTCCTCATCGCCCAAAGGCTTCACCTCGCCGTCAATTTCGAGCCACGTGCAAACGGCAAGCATTTCTTCGACGGCGCCTTTGGTAATCAGTTGCCGTTTGCCGGTCGGATCTTCCAAGAGGACGCTCATCCGCCGCCGGTTGAAGTCAAAAGGGATCTCGTCCACACGCGTGTATTTATCCTTCGAAGCTTCCTGCCCATACGTTGTTACCCGGTTTATGATGGCCAAATCAATCAAATTCTTCAGCCCTGTCTGGAAAACAGCGTTCAGGTAGGCATGCCGCAGCACGCGACGGTCGTCTTTGCCAGTCAAATCCATGTACTTCTCCAGCACAATCTTGTCCTCAGTCAAGGTCCCGGTCTTGTCCGTGCAGAGGATGTCCATTTCACCGAAGGTCTGAATGGCCCCCAGCGTACGCACAATGACGTTCTGCTTGGACATGGCTACGGCGCCTTTGGCCAAAGTCGACGTCATAATTACCGGCAACATCTCCGGGGTGAGTCCGACGGCAATGCTGATGGCGAAGAGCAAGGCGTGCAGCCAATCTTGCTTCAGCACGCCGTTGATGAGCAAGATGACGGGCAAAATAACCAACATCATACGCACCAGGAGCTTGCTCACCGAATTCACTCCGCGCTCAAAAGCCGTCTCCGCCCGACCGCCTGTCAGCGAATCCGCAATCGAACTAAAATACGTCTCCTCCCCTGTCGCCAGCACAAGTGCCGTCGCACTCCCGCTCACCAGATCGGTGCCCATCAAGCCAATATTCTTGAGGTCGCTCAGCACCACCGTCGGGTTGACGGGCTGGTTCGTTGGTTGGTTCGTTGGCTGGTTTGTTGGCTGGTTTGCGGCGCCTTCGGCCATTTCGTTTGCAGCCACAGCGGCATTTGCACCAGCACCGCTCGCATCAGCGCCACTCGCAACCACATCTGCAAAGCCCACTTCGGCGAACTTTTCCACCGGCTGAGATTCGCCGGTCAGAGCCGACTGCGAAACGAACGTATCCTTCGTCGTCAAGAAGTACACATCAGCAGGCAACATGTCACCGGCAGAAAGCCGCACAACATCACCCGGCACAACCTCCTCCAACGGATGCACAGTCAGAAGGCCATCTCGGTAGACATCCACTTTGTTGGAGATCATCTTCGTTAATTCCTCGGCAGCAGCGTCGGAGCTGCGGCTTTGGCCAAAAGCAACCGCCGCCGAAAGGAACACCATCGCCAAGATGATACTTACGGTCAAATAATCCGGTCGACTTGCGGTCACGACGTCAGTGACGAACGTGATGGCGGCAATGAGGAGCAAAATAATGTTGAACGGGTTGATCACAGCCTCCGCCAGCCTCGACCACACCGTGTGCCCGCGCCTCGCCTGCAGGACGTTGGGGCCCTTCTCCTCCAGAACAGCTTCCGCGCGCTCGGTCGTGAGGCCCTGCAGTGTGCTCTCATATTCGGCCAAAACCGCCCCCCTCCCCTTCGTTGCCTTCCCACGCAGGAAGGCCTCAATATCCAGGCTCTTTTGCATATTCTTCTGCTGCTTGGCTGTCGGTTTGATTGAGGGTTTGGTTGTGGATTTGGTGGGTTTGTTTGGGTTACTGGTTTTTGTGGGTTTGGTGGGGTTGGTCGGGTTCTTGGTGGTTCCGTTTACGGAATTGCTCGGTGAAGCAGAGGCAGCAAATAGCCCCGTCAAACGAGCCCCTCCCCTGTCTCCTTGCCTGGTCTTCGACTTAATCAGCGTTGCCAGATTAGTCAGACGAGTCAAAAATTGCGTTAGAATTTTCATAGTCTTGATTCCTTTCTTGTTTTTCTCCCGACAAGTCAGAACCATCAACAGACATGAAAAAACCGCCATAAAAGGGCGGCAGCACTAGCTAATACAAACCATTACATCGAATCTGTAGCTCGATCTCAATCTCAATCTCGATCTCAATCTCAATCTCGATCTCAATCTCGATCTCGATCTCAAGCTCGATCTCAGCTCATCGTTAACATTGCTCTAACTCTAGTCAGGTTTAGCGACTTTTCGTTAGCTCAGCATCAGAGGAAGCTGCGAGCATTTATCTTAGAAAAGATTACAGTCCGCGGCGTATGGCTTGTTATTCAATCTGCCGTTAGCTTGATTGTTTAGGGAGTATGAGGTGCGCTTCGTACCTCGAGGTCGGCTGTCCAAAACACCACGTCCTTTCTCTAGAGTGATACCTCTGGATTGTATGTCAGGTGAGAAGTAAGGTCAAGCACCTTTGCCTTTGGCAGAAAAAGGGCCTGACAGAAAAGCGAAAAAGCGACCCGTGGGCCGCTTTTCTACTAAAGTTTTGTTTTTATTCTGGTGCTTGTATTACAGCAGCTGCCACAGTTGTGAGTTGCTTGTATTACAGTAGCTGCGGGTCGGTTTGCCAGTCGTAGAGGGTGGCGGGGTCGGCGGCGTTGGTGTCGCGGCCAGTGGGCGGGAGGTCTTGGGCAGACTCGGGGTTCGCCGGTTCGGTCGGGACATTCAGCTCGGAAGCGCCGCGGGCGTTATCCTTGCGCCATTGTTCGTAGTTGTCGGATGGCATCGGAGTCAAATCAACGTCAGAGAGGTTGATGCCGAGGGCTTTGGCCACACCCTCACCATAAGCCGGATCAGCCATATACGTGTGAACGATGTGGCGATGTTTGATCTGGAGCGTGGAGTCACCGAGATTACGTGCGGTGTTCTCGAACAGGACGAGCTGCTGCTCGGGAGACATGTTACGGAAGAGCTCACCGGGCTGCGTGAAGTAATCGTGATCATCGGCGCGGAAGTCCCAGTGCTGGACGTCACCGCCGTCCTGGATCGGCTCGGATTCCTCCAAGTGATCTGTCCAGTTGTTGTAGGAGTTGGGCTCGTAGTGGAGCTCGGAACCCTGATTGCCGTCGACGCGCATCTGGCCATCGCGATGGAAGCTGTGGGGATTTTTTACGCCCAAAGCCGAGTTAACCGGTATCTGATGATGGTTCACACCGAGGCGGTAACGTTGAGCATCACCGTAGGCAAAGAGGCGGGTTTGCAGCATGCGGTCGGGCGAGTAGCCAATACCGGGCACGTTGTTTGCGGGATTAAAAGCCGCCTGCTCGACGTCCTGGAAGTAGTTATCCGGGTTGCGGTTCAGAACGAATTCGCCGACTTCCATGAGTGGATAATCTTTTTTGTGCCACATTTTGGTTAGGTCGAAGGGGTTGTTCTTCTCGTTGCGAGCCTGCTCTTCGGTCATGACCTGGATGAACATGGTCCATTTCGGAAAGTTGCCGTTCTCAATGGCTGTGTAGAGGTCGCGTTGGTGGGATTCGCGGTCTTTGGCCACGACCATTTCTGCTTCTTGATCGGTCAAATTCTGGATTCCCTGCTGGCTGCGGAAGTGGAATTTGACCCAAACGCGCTCGTTCTTGGCATTGATGAGACTGTAGGCGTGCGAGCTGTGCCCATGCATATAACGATAGGAGGAAGGGATGCCGCGGTCGCTCATGGTGATGGTGACTTGGAGGAGTGACTCGGGCAAGGAGGACCAGAAGTCCCAGTTGGTGTTTGGGCTGCGAAGGTTTGTCCGAGGGTCGCGTTTTACGGCGTGGTTGAGGTCGATGAATTTCTTCGGATCACGGAAAAAAAACACGGGTGTATTGTTGCCGACGAGGTCCCAATTTCCGTCTTCGGTGTAATATTTCATCGCAAAACCTCTGATGTCGCGCTCGGCGTCTGCTGCCCCACGCTCGCCGGCGACGGTGGAGAAGCGGACGAACATCTTGGTTTTCTTGCCTACTTCGGAGAAGATTTTCGCCTTAGTGTACTCGGTTATATCATGGGTAACGGTGAATTCACCCCATGCTCCGGATCCTTTGGCATGCATACGGCGCTCGGGTATGACTTCGCGGTTGAAATGTGCATGCTTTTCCATCAACCATGCGTCTTGCACAACCTGCGGACCTCTGGGTCCTGCTGACATCGAGTCTTGGTTGTTGATGACGGGTGCACCGTTTTCACGGGTTATGCCTTTTCTGTTGGGATCTGTTGCATCGTTGCGGCTCGGCTGGGCGGGTCCTGCGTTGTTCTTCTTCATTGGGTCCATTTCATACCTCTTTTCTGTTTTTCTGTGGTGTGTTGTTTTGTGTTGTTCTGTGTTGTGTTGTTTTGTTCTGTTGTTTTGTGTGTCGTTTTGTGTTTTGCGTTCACGGTTTTGCTTGCTGTTCTGCTGCCTGAGTGTGAGTTAAGTGGTAGCTTCCTCAGGCATGTGTTTAGAATCATTCTAACAGCCGTGCATAGTTCGGATCCGTAACAAAAAGCGGTCTGAAGTATGTTTGTGGGCATCCTTATCGCTCGTCACACCCGGTATTTCCGTTCGTTTTTTGGCGGAGCGGTATTGGCAGCGTATTGTTTCTAATCAACTTCGGCTCTAGCATGCACATAAAAGCAAATTTGAAGATATGCGCACGTTAGGTGACGTGTCATGTA
>CAYZSO010000010.1:0-89447 GCA_964479695.1 uncultured Fastidiosipila sp. | reverse complement strand
TAAACTTCGGCTCTATCATGCACATAAAAGCAAATTTGAAGATATGTGCAAGCTGAGTGACATGTCGAGCAGTCACTCAGGTGCTCGCTCCTTGTCAGCTGAGCGATTTCAGTTGTCCGTTGGCCATAGCCACCCCAAGCCACCCCCAGCCACCCAACAACTCCCAACCTTCCTCAGAGCAAATTAATCTGGCTAAGCCCGCAAATTCGCTCCGTCTCCTTATCCCAAACCGACGTCTGAACCTCGCCGATGTGGGCCTTCCCCATCAGCAGCATGCAAAGCCTCGACTGACCAATCCCCCCGCCAATCGTCTGCGGCAGTTTACCCTCAATCAGAAGTTTGTGAAACGGCAGCTGCGCGCGCTCCTCATTGCCGGACAGCCGGAGCTGAAGCTGCAAGCTCGCAGGGTTCACGCGGATGCCCATCGACGAAATCTCAATCACCCGATCCAGCCGCTTATCGTAGAACAGCAGGTCGCCGTTCAAGGTCCAATCATCGTAGTCCGGCGCGCGCTTGTCGTGGGGTTCACCGGATCTCAGCGCCCCGCCAATCCCGATTAGGAAGGTAACAGGGTGGTTTTTGGTGAAGAGGTATTCGCGGTCTTTGGCCAAAGTCGCCGGATACAAGTCCTCCAGCTCTTGCGCAGTGATGAAGGTGGGTTCTGCATCCTCGTAGGATGGCAATTCAGGGTAGGTCTCCCGGAGGCGCTTCGAGGTCTGAGCAATCGCTTGACAAATCTGCTGCACAACACTTTTCAAATAGGCCAAATTACGCTCTTCCGGCGTAATAATAAGCTCCCAATCCCACTGGTCAACATATATAGAATGAAGGTTATCAAGCTCTTCATCTCGCCTGATCGCGTTCATGTCCGTGTAAAGGCCCTCACCAATCGAAAAGCCATAACGGTAGAGGGCCAGGCGTTTCCACTTGGCCAAAGAATGCACCACTTCCGCCACTTGATTATCACAAGCGGGAATCTCAAAGCGGACCGGCCTCTCGACGCCATTCAAGTCATCATTTAGGCCGGATGTCGGAATCACAAACAAAGGAGCGGATACCCGCTTGAGATTCAAATTACGCCTCAGGTTCAAGGCAAATGTTTCCTTGATTATTTCAATCGCGTCTTGAGTCTCGTAAAGATTCAAGAGATTCACGTAATCCTGCGGTATATACGTCTTACTCGTCTCCGACATAGGTTCCTCCTTATGGTGATTTTCTTGTGGTGATTTTCTAAGGTATTATAGCAATTACATTTTAAATTGCACTCTATGTGATTTCGCAGCACCCGACGTAGAGTCTGACGCAGTGTCTGGCGTGTGCCCGGCGGGCGGCTAATGAGTAGCTGGTGAGTGTCTGGGAACTTGCCGGAAATCGTGTGGAATCGCTGTAAATCACTAGTGGACGTCAAGGAATCGCTTGGAAACGTCGGGTTATCAATAACGTTGAGTCGTAAAACAAGTCGATAAACAAATCGAAGAAACTAGGAAGTCAGAATACATGGCAAAAACAAACCCAATTATCATCATCGGCGGAGGCTCCGCAGGACTAATGGCAGCACTGTCAGCTGGCTACCAAGGCGTGCCCGCTCTCGTTCTGGAAAAAGGCCCCGCCTGCGGCCGCAAATTACAAATCACCGGCGGAGGCCGCGGCAACCTCACAAACCTCAATCTCCAGTCCGGCTGGCAAGCCCCTTTCCCGACGGATCCCTACTGTTCCACAGAAAACGCAGTAAAAATCCTGCGCCCTCTCCACACAGCTCTACCACCCTCGGAAATCCGTAAAATATTCCACAACCTCGGCGTCGAAACCTACGCAGACGAAGGAGGCCGCGTTTATCCAGTCAGCAACCGCGCCCAAGACCTCTCCGACGCTTTACAAAGAGGCGTCCTCAAGACCGGCGGCATCATCCTGACCAACACGCCCGTTGTCAACATTCTCACCACCGCCGCCGACGCCACCTCAAACGCCGGCGCCAATCAATCCACCCATCCCGACTGGCAAGTCGTTACCGAAAGAGAAATTTACCACACCTCAAACCTCATCATCACCACGGGCGGTGCATCCTATCCTCAGACCGGAAGCACCGGCGACGGCAATCGATTATTCACCCAAACAGGCCTCCCCTCGCGCCCCTTCACACCCGCCCTAACCGCCATCATCCCGTCCGAACCCTTCCCCCAGGAGCTCGCCGGTATCACCCTTCCGGACGTCACCCTCAGCTACCTCGTAAAAGGAAAACACAAAAACATCCGCCGCCAACGCCGCGGATCCTTACTCTTCCAACGCAAAGGTCTCTCCGGCCCCGTCGCCCTCAACAGCTCAGCTGACCTCTCCGACCCCGACCGTTTCGTAGCAGATTCGTTGAACCTTAATTTCCTGCCTGCACTTTCACAGGACGAATTCCGCCAGGAATTGCGTGGCTTTGGCCTAAGGCACCCCAAACAACAGATCTCTCGTTTCCTCGAAACCCTACTCCCCTCGCGCCTCGCTTCATACCTCTGGGCGAAACTTTGCGCTGAACAGGGTTTCGCGACCGACACTCGCTTTGCCAGCCTCTCCACCGCCCTTCAAGAAGCGCTCACTGCAGAACTTCTTTCCTACCCGCTGACCCCCACCTCTCCGCCGCCCATCCGCACCGCGATGGCCTCCCGCGGTGGCTTGGATCCCGCCCAAATCAATTTCCGCACCATGGAAACCAAACGCCCCGGCCTCTACGCCGCCGGCGAATGCATCGACCTCGACTTTGTGACCGGCGGCTTCCACCTGACCTTCGCCTTCGAAAGCGGCTTCGTCGCCGGCAAAGCCGCCGCCGCTGCCGCCACACACACTATATAAGTTTAAATTTAAACGTATATAGTGATTGAGCTTACGCCCGCCGTGAGTGAGAGGTTGTTTGTAGGAACGCAATTTGCTACTTATTGCTGTAAAATTGACTTCGATTTCATTCGAGTGACTTGGAATGAACGCATGAAGCTACTTATAGCTATATGTGCGACTTCACTCGAACGATGTGCAATATCTTGCATTGATACATAAGTTATTGCATAGAAGTTTTCATTCAAAACGTGCCAAAACGTGCCAGAATGGATCTATATAACTATTAATCTATTTGCATAACATACAATGTGTTGAGGAACTTCTTTACATCACTGATTTCTGAGTTCTTTCTATGTCCAAATCCTACTTTCTCCCTGACAAAACAAAAAACTATTTTCAAAACTGGTCAGGATCTGGATTCTTGCGACACATTTTTTTATTGCGAGTAAGCTTTCTCTACACTAAAGCAGTCAGCTGAATGATTACTGACCTGCCGACAAAAATTATCGAATGAAAACTGACCTTTGAAGAAACATTTAGAGGCAAACGCACCACAACACTAGGAAAAAACTCTTCTATACCAAGTAAGGACAGACAGCTGTCGCAAGTCTCCCGATCTGGACCAACCTGGAAACAACATAATTATTTCTCTAAACTCAAGAGAACAAAATTAGGAACAATACGCCGCCAACACCGCACCACCACCCCATAAACACCAAAACCGCCCCAACACTTCACCAACACCAACACCAACACCGCCAGCACCACCCGGCCAACACCACCCGAACCACACCACATCACACCACCCCGCCAAAACCACCCCACCAACACCACCAACCCCGCCATTTGTGAAATCGGGTAGCAATCCCCGCGTTACCGATGGGGATCCTAGGCAATCTGGCGAAGGAATGTTTCAGTAAGATTACATTTTATTTCTATCAATTGTAAGGTGTAACGCACTTGGTTATCATCGAGACAGTATTGAGACAATTATGAAGTAGGAGTGAACAAATGGAAAAATTTTTCAAGCTGAAAGAATATAACACCAATGTCAGCACCGAAATCATTGCAGGCTTTACGACATTCTTTGCGATGTCGTACATCCTCTTTGTCAATCCGAGCATGCTCGAACAAACCGGCATGCCATGGGGTGCCGTCTACTTGGCAACGATTTTTGCTTCGGCAATCGGCACCCTGGTCATGGCTCTGTATGCCAATGTACCGTACGCAGTCGCGCCCGGGATGGGGCTCAATGCGTTCTTCACTTTCACGGTGGTGATGAAGTTCGGTTACACATGGCAGCAGGCACTTTCGATGGTTTTTATTTGCGGCATCATTAACATTCTGATTACCGTCACAAATGTCAGGAAAATGATTATCAAAGCCATCCCCGAATCACTCCAACACGCAATCAGCGGCGGTATCGGCATCTTCATTGCCTACATCGGTCTGATCAATTCCGGTCTCATTCACAACAGCGCTCAGTTCACAGAAGGCAGCACCACTCTGCTCCCGACCTTGACGGATTTCAAGTCGCCCGAAGTTCTCGTTTTCATTATCGGTTTGGTCCTCACAATTGTTTTACTTATTTTAAAAGTAAAAGGCGCCATCCTCATCGGCATTATTGGCACAGCGCTTGTCGGCATTCCTTTTGGCGTCACGGTTTTCAATTTCCAGAATGCCGTGTCCGTCGGCGATGCGTTCAGCAGCCTGGGGGAGACCTTCGGCGTGATCTTCACATCAGCCGGTATTCCAAGCTTGTTCACAGGCGGTGCCGATAAGTTGGTCCTGGCTCTCGTGACCATCTTCTCCTTCAGTCTTTCCGACACCTTCGACACAATCGGCACATTCATCGGTACCGGGCGCGCATCGGGCATTTTCACTGCAGAGGACGAGAAGAAGATGGAGGAGTCCGCAGGTTTCTCCACTCGTTTGGACAAAGCCCTCTTCGCCGACTCCATTGCCACTTCTCTGGGTGCGATCTTTGGCACATCTAATACAACAACGTATGTGGAATCCACAGCCGGCATCGGTGTTGGCGGCAGAACTGGCCTAACCTCCGTAGTGACCGCTGCCCTCTTCTTAGTCTGTATCGTGTTCTCGCCTTTGGCCAGCACAATCCCCAGCGCGGCAACAGCCCCGGCTCTAATCATTGTCGGTATCATGATGCTCAGCAACTTCGCGAAAATTAAATGGGAAGAGCTGGAAGAAGCCATCCCGGCGTTCTTCGGATCCATCTTCATGGGTCTCAGCTACTCGATCTCTTACGGTATTGCTTTCGGGTTCATTTCATACATTGTTGTGAAATATACCCAACGTAAATTCAAAGACGTCCACCCCATCCTTCTTGTTTCCGCTCTGCTTTTCATCGCGAATTTCGTGATCATTGCTCTGGGCAACTAGGGACTCGGTTGCCGGGTAACTAAACAAACTAAACAAACTAAACCCGACCGACCCGCCAGACTCGCCGCTGACTCTGGATTCGCCATTCAACCGTGAACCCGGAATCCTGTATAATGACCTCCATGGAAAACCAATGGAATCAATTCAACAGAATATTTGATCTTGACCCGTACGCACGCGAGGCTCAGTTAACCGTAACATCTTGCGAGAAACTCCCCAAGCCTCATAGCTCGGGTGCAACCTACCGAATCGCCTGCACTGACACACTCTTCTATCCGGAAGGAGGTGGCCAGCCGGGCGATTCCGGCTTTATCGGCGAAGCCCGCATCCTCGACACTCACTATGAACAAGTCGCCTTCGTCGCCTTCAATGAACCCCCAACCATCATACATTACACGGATAAACCGCTGCAGCCAGGTCAAACTTATCCCGCCAAGCTCGACTGGGCCAGGCGTTTTTCCATCATGCAGCAGCACAGCGGCGAGCACATCCTCTCCGGCCTCACCCACACCCATTTCGGTTATGACAACGTCGGTTTCCACCTCGGCGAGACCGAGATGACCGTCGATTTCAGCGGCCCCCTCAACCAAACCGAGATCGACCAGCTCATCCTCGAGACCAACCAATTGATCTGGCAGAACGTCCCCCTCGAAACCGAAATTCTCTCGGCCAAAGCCGCCTCCCTCCTCAGTTTTCGCAGCAAACTCGACTTAAAGCATCAAGTCAGACTCATAAAAATCCCCGGCGGCGACATCTGTGCTTGCAGCGGCACCCACGTCCGCCAAACCGGTGAAATCGGCAGCATCATCTGCACCAAATTCGAGAAATGGAAACAAGGCGTCCGCCTCACCCTTCTCTGCGGCGACCGCGCCCAAGCCTACAACACCGCCAACCAAGCCGTCTTAAAAGAACTCAATCACCGCCTCCACCTCCCCACCCCAGAATTAGGCGAAGGCTTAACCCGGCTCGAAAACCGCATCACAATCCTTGAAGACATCATCAAAACCTCAGCCAACCTCGTCTGGGAAAAAGCAATTCCCCTAACAAATCCAGCCACCAACCAGACCACCGTGGTCCTCCTCACCTGGCCGCTTTTCGACGATCTCTTCATCAAATACCAGCTGAAACAATTCTCTGCCGCCGCACCCTCAGCAACCATCGCTGCGACCCCAACCGATGCGCCAACCACCGCTACGACCCCAACCGATGCGCCCACAACCGACTCGCCCGCCGCACCTCGCAACGCTTCAGCACTCCTCATCCTCCAACCGGCATCGGACAACAAGCTGCGTTTCTTCCTCTCCGAGCCCGCCGACCAGAGCATCTTGCAGACACTTCGCAAAGAATACCAAGCCAAAGGCGGCGGCCCTGCCGCGCTTTCGCAAGGGCAAATCGCCGCAATCGGAGATCCCGCAGTCTTCGCCCGCCAACTCGCAGACCGCCTGGAGGCAAGATTTTATGCCCTTTGAGTGTCGCCTCTGCCCCCGAAATTGTGGCGTCGATCGGGAAACGCACCTCGGTTTCTGCCTAGTTCCGAACGATTATTTGGTCGCCCGCGCCGCCCCTCACCACTGGGAGGAGCCCATTCTGTCCGGCACCCACGGCTCCGGAACCATCTTTTTCAGCGGCTGTACCATGGCCTGCTGTTTCTGTCAGAACCGCCCCATTTCCCGCCACGCCCACGGCACCACCCTCACCTCCCCCGAGCTCGCCGAAATCATGCTGAACCTGCAAGACCATGGTTGCCACAACATTAACCTCGTCACAGCAGACCACTATCTTCATCGATTGGGGGAGACGGTGGCTTTGGCCAAAGCCCAAGGACTCCACATCCCCATCGCCCTGAATACTTCCTCCTACATCAAGAGTGAGTCGCTGAAACCGCTCACCGGCCTCATCGACATCTACCTGCCCGACCTGAAATATTTCGCCGACCGCTATGCCGTGCGCTACTCCCATGCGCCGAACTATTTCGCGGTCGCCACGGCCGCCATTGCCGAAATGTACCGCCAAACCGGCCCCGCCGTCGTCACTGACGGCCTCATGCAAAGCGGCGTCATGATCCGCCATCTCGCGCTCCCCACCCTCTTTTTCGACTCGAAAAAGGTCATCCGCTACATCCACTCTACCTATGGTAACAACGTATATTTCAGTCTGATGAACCAATACACACCACTCTACGACGCCACCAAACACCCAGAAATCAACCGACCACTCAGCTCTCACGAATACGAAAGCCTCCTCGATTTCTGCGACTCTCTCGGCATCGAATTAGGCTTCAGCCAAGGCGCCTTGGCTGACGGAGGCGATGGTGAAGATGCCTTGGCTGACAGAGGCGATGGTGAAGGCAACTTGGTTTACGGAGGCGATGGTGAAGGCGGACGCACCACTGACGAAACTTTCTACATCCCCCAATTCGACGGTACGGGCACGCATGTCAGTGCTGCCGGCAATGCTTCGTGTGCCTGCCCCGCCGACGCTGCCGACGTTGTAAAGCAATAGTGCGAGCACTGCAGATGCCACAAGTAATCGTGCTGCAGGCGTTTGAGTAGATCGTTTTTGAGTAGATCGTTTGATGAACGCATGCTTACGACTAATCACTCCTAGTATCAGTTCGCGGTTGCTCAGGATCAGTTCTTGGATGAACGCTTGATTACACTTATTGCTACTCGTGCGACTGCTTCTTTTGTCCAACTATTTTCGGAAGGAGCGCTTCAGACTACTTATTGCTGTAAGTGCAGTTTTTTATTTTTATATAGCATGTTATTCTGTTCTGTTCTGACACAGATCGAAAGAAATCTTCCCGCTACATGCTATGAAATTGTTTTTTCAGTTCAGGCCTGCGAAAACTCAGCCAAACACTAACCCCGAGCCAATAGAAATTTCCAGCCTGGTCAGGATCCAGATATTTGCGACAACAAAACAGTATCCATTTCACTCCCCTATCAATTCGACGAGCGACTGAATGATTTCTGATTAGGACGTATGAATTTCCGAATGAATACTGACCTTGAATGAAACATTGTATAGAAAAGCTGAGCTCCAGCGGAAAAACTTCCCTTGCAACAAAGCACAAGTCGATCAGTTGTCGCAAGATTCCCGATCTGCACCAACTTGGAAATAAGACAACAACTATTCTATGTCCCACAGAACTAAAACAAGAAACAATACGTCGCCAAAACCGCTCCGCCATCAATGAACCACTACATATGTTTAAAATTAAACTTATGTAGTGAAATGGTAGAAAAAACATATCCCCAAACCCTCTCCTTGTCTCACCTCAAAATGATGACTATACTTGTTCTTATTAAAAAGAATGATGAAGGCACGTTAAACCATCAGGTTGGCCACAAACCGAGGTGAACATAAATGAACGATTTTCACGTCACGATTCCCGAAGAGATCATGCTTCGAAGTTTGGGATATCTAGATACAAATTCTGACAGGATAGCTGACCAACTAGCCGAATCTTCAGCGCCTGAGCCTGCCACTCAAACATTGCCAACCACCCATGAACCTGATCAACAGACCGCAGCTGCTATTCGACAAGCCATCAAGAAAACCGAGCAAACAATCAGGCCGCGATTCATCAGCCGAGTGCTCAAGCGCGAAGAGCTAGCGCTCCCCGGCGAAGACATACAGCAACATTTAGGGAAAGCAGAATTTGTTGTTATTCTTGCAGCAACTCTGGGGAATGAAATCGACTTTGCAATCAGGCAAGCACAGCAACTAGATATGACTGAGGCGGTTTTGCTGGATAGGGCGGCGTCTTTGGCCATAGAAGAGTACCTTGATTTAATAGAAAATAATTTACGTAACGACTATAGACAAGAAGGCTTTTACCTCACGACCAGATTCTCACCGGGCTACGGGGACTTGCCACTAGAAACTGGCAAACGACTATTGGATTTACTCGACGCCCGACGAAAAATCGGCCTCACCGTCAACCAAGGCGGCCTCATGACACCTATCAAATCGGTCTCCTGCATCATGGGTGTCGGCGCTTGGAACTCTGGCAGCAACTCATCAGACACCGACGGCTCCGCCACCGAAAACCCAGGCATACCGCCAGACCCTTGCGCCATCTGTCAGAGAAACAAGACTTGCGCATTACGCCAAAAAGGAGGCTACTGTGGACGCTACAGAAAATCGACAAGCAAATAACGAGCAACCAATAAATCAGCACGTAAATAATCAACAAGCACACAAGCAACGCTTCGAAGAATTGCTAACCCAGAACCAGCCTATCCTACTGGATGGGGCCACTGGTACCGTCCTGCAAACGCAAGGTTTGCCGGCGGGTGAGCGGCCTGAGCGCTGGAATTTGACTCACCCCGAGAAAATCAGGCAACTCCACGAAGCCTACCTCCGAGCCGGAAGTCAGATCATTTACAGTAATACGTTTGGTAGTTCCGCGCACAAGTTGGCCGACACCGACCTCAATTCGGCGGAAATCATCACAGCCGCCGTGACCATCGCCAAGGAGGCTCGCGATCGCGTCAATCCGAGTGTGCTCATCGCTTTCTCGTGCGGGCCTTTGGGAGAGCTGCTCGAGCCCTCGGGATCGCTCACTTTTGATGAGGCGTATGACGACTTTACCCAGCAAGTTACGTTGGCCAAAGCCGCCGGAGCCGACCTCATTGTTTTTGAGACGATGACTGATCTTTACGAACTTAAGGCAGCCCTCCTAGCAGCCTATGAAAACTCAACATTACCCGTCATAGCCAGCATGAGTTTTGAGCCTGACTGGAGAACTTTCGGCGGGACAGATGTGGCGAGTTTTGCGGCTTTGGCCGAAAGTCTACACGCTACTGCACTGGGAATTAACTGCTCTGCCGGCCCTACAGACCTGGCGCCTGTCGTTGAACAACTCCTTGAGGTCAGCGAACTTCCGGTGCTGTTCAAACCCAACGCCGGCCTGCCCGACCCCACCACAGGGCGCTACTCCCTGACGGAAGAAGATTTCGTGCGCGCGTTCGAGCCGCTACTGGCCAAAGGCCTCCGGCTCATCGGCGGCTGCTGCGGCACAACCCCCGACTTCATCGCAGCGCTCGCCGAACTGCGAAACCATTCAATCGTCGCTGCCCCTCCTGCAACCACGTCAATCTCAACCACAACCACACAAACAACCACAACCACACAAACAACCACAACCACCATCTGCTCTGCGACCCGAACCGTCGAGATTGGCGCGAAACCACTTTTCGTCGGGGAGAGCCTCAATCCAACCGGGCGAAAGAAGCTCAAACAAGCCCTCAGAGACCGGGATTATTCGGCCTACCAAGCATCGGCCTCAGCCCAGGAGCAAGCTGGAGCGGATATTTTAGACCTGAACTGCGGCCTGCCCGGAATCGATGAAGTCCAAGCTATGAAAGCCGCCGTCATCGCCGTCCAAGCCGTTACATCCTTGCCGATTCAATTAGACTCCAACAAGCCCAGCGTTCTCGAGGCCGGCTTGCGCTACTGCAACGGCAAACCCCTGATCAACTCCTGCAATGCCAAAGAACAAGAAATGACCCAGGTCCTCCCTTTGGCAGCCAAGTATGGCGCCGCCCTCATCCTCCTGCCTATCGACGAAAACGGCATCCCCCCGACGGCAGCGGGCCGGATTCAAGTCCTGGAAAAGCTCATCGCCAGAGCTCTGACTTACGGCATCAAGAGAAGTAATCTTATATGTGATGCTTTGGTTATGACAGCTTCCGCTGAGCCCGAAGGCGCTGCTGTCACGTTGGAAACCATTCGCCTGATCAAGCAGCAGCTCCATCTTCCCGTCCTCATCGGCCTTTCCAACGTGTCTTTCGGCCTGCCGAATCGTCCGCTCCTCAACCGTGTTTTCTATGCCCAGGCCTTGGCCAGCGGCCTCGATCTCGCCATCCTCAACCCCGAAATCCCGGAGTATCACGAGATTCGCGCAGCCCACATGGCCCTCCACAACATGGATCCAGGCCAGAAAAATTACTTAGCCATGCAAGCGGTTCACCCAACAACCGCGCAGTCCACATCCGCTCAGCCGGCAACTGCGCAGGCCGCATCCACCGCACAGGCAGCATCCACGCCGGCCGCACCCACCACGCTCACACTCTATGACGCGATCCTCCGCGGTCTCGACAAGGAAGCCCGCGAAGCCGCGAAGGCCCAGCTCACAAGCAAGGAGCCGCTCGACATCATCAACGAAACGCTCATCCCCGCACTCGACACCGTAGGTTCCAGATTCGCAGCAGGCACCTTCTTTCTCCCTCAACTTCTTCAATCGGCCAAAGCCGCCGAAGCCGCCTTCACCCCCCTCAGGCAAGCCATCAAGAGCCGCGGTGGTGACACCCGTGAAGCCGGTGTCATTCTGCTGGCAACAGTCCAAGGAGACATCCACGACATCGGCAAAAACATTGCCAAAACCCTCCTCGAAAACTACGGCTACCGAATCATTGACTTAGGCAAAGACGTCCCCCCTCAAGCGATTGTAGAGCGGGCTTTGGCCGAAAACATCCACCTGGTTGGCCTTTCCGCCCTCATGACATCCACCCTTCCCGCCATGGAAGAAACCATCCGCCTGCTGCACGAAGCCCTGCCGACCTGCAAAATCATGTGCGGCGGCGCCGTCCTCACACCCGACTACGCCCGCCAAATCGGCGCCGACTACTATTGCCCCGACGCCGTTTCCGGCGTCGCCGCCGCCAAGGAGGTCTTCTCTTGATTATCTATGACGGAAGTCTCGGAACATATTATCGTTCTCTTTATCCGACCGACCAATCATTTCTTGAAGAAGTGAACCTAACCCACCCCGAACGCATCCTGCAGATCCACCGCGCCTACCTCACTGCAGGCGCTATGAAAATCAAAACCAACACCTTCTCCTCCTTCCCCTCTGCCCCCGGCCAAACGGCAGAAACCTGCGTCGCCCAAGTCCGCGCCGCCTGGCAAATCTCCCACGACGCCATCGCCGGCGTTGCCGACCTCGCCGATTCCGCTCCCTCAGATCTCGGAAGCGCCCCGCAACCCACCGCCAACTCACACGCCTCCATCGTCGCTGACATCGGGCCGCATCCTCTGAGCGGCTCTGTCGAGCTCACAGCCACCATCCGCGATGAATACAAAGGTTTAGCCGCCGCCCTTCTGCAGCAAGGCGCCGAGGAATTCCTTTTCGAGACTCAGGATAACCTCGAAGACCTCCTCCCTGCAATCGCACACATCCAAGAAACCAAGCCCACAGCAAAAATCACTGTCAGTTTCACCGTCAACCCGCTCGGCTACACAAAAGCCGGCTTCCCCATCCGCGACCTCCTCACCCAAGCCGAGAGCACCCCAGCCATCACCTACACAGGCCTCAACTGCGACCTAGGCCCCACCCACCTCGTGCGCATTTATTTGGAGAACGCCAGTTTCCCCAAGCTCCAATTTCTCTCCCCCAACTCCGGCCAGCCCGAGCGCGATCTAGGCCGCGGAAGGACAGCAGCCGATGCCAGCTATTTCGCATCATGTTTCGCACCAGCACTCGCAGCAGGCCTCACCCAGATCGGCGGTTGCTGCGGAACCAACCCGCTAGATGTGGAGGCATTGGTTGCTTTGGCCAAAGCCACCCCCATCCACCCCAAACCCCGTCATACTTCTCCCATCCCCAGCACTTCAGGTCCGTCGCATTTACTGACCTCAGCCAACTCACCCGATTCACAACCCGATTCACAACCCGAAGCCAATTCGCAACCCGACGTAAAATCCCCTTGGTACCAACGGCTCCTCGCGGGCAACAAAGTCATCGCCGTCGAATACGACACCCCGCAAACCGTCCGAACAACCGCCTACTACCGCGGCCTCCGCGAACTCCTGGCCGCCGGCGTCGACCTCCTCACATTCGCCGACAGCCCCGTCGGTCGCGCCCGCATGGACAGCTCCCTCATGGCAACCCAAATCAAAGCAAATTACCCAATCGACACCCTCCCACACCTCACTTGCCGCGACCGCAACCTCAACGCCACCCGCGCCCTTCTCCTCGGCCTCGCGGCCTCAGGTGTCAACCAAGTCCTTATCGTCACCGGTGACCCCCTCCCCCTAGACCTCCGTCAGGAAATCAAAACCGTCTTCAACACCGACTCAATCCGACTCCTCTCCATGATCTCCGACCTCAACCGCGAACTCGTGACAAGTTCGCCAGCCGGCGCTACTGTAGGCAGTGCTTCCGGAGCCACAGGCAGCACCGTTCCACCCTTCATTCTCTGTGCAGCCCTGAACGTCAATGCCCGTAACTTCGCACCCGAACTAAAACGCGCAGAACAAAAAGTCGCAGCCGGCGCTTCAGTATTCTTCACGCAACCCATCTTCACCGAGCGCGCCGCCGCCAATTTGGCGCTTGCCAAAGAAACCCTCCCCACCGCCCATTTCATGGCCGGCATCATGCCCGTTGTCAGCCACAAAAACGCCCTCTATCTCCGCCACGAAATGTCAGGAATGGACATCCCCGACTCCCTAGTCGCTCGCTACGAAAGCCTCAACCGCCAGGAGGCCGAAGCCGTTGCAATTGAAGTCAGCCTCCAGCTTATGTCCTCACTTGACGACCTTGCGGATGGCTTTTACTTAATGACGCCTTTTCAACGCACAGGCTTAATCGCCCAAATCCTTGACCAGTGGCATTCAACTACATAAGTTTATTTTTAAACATATGTAGTGAGTTTTCGTTGGCTGTTGTGAGTTTTCGTTGGCTGTTGTGAGTTTTTGTTGGCGGTTGTGAGTTTATGATGGCGGTGCGGTTTTGGCGGCTTATTCTTCCTTGAATTTGTTCCCCATGATTCAGGGTAATTGTTATGTTATTTCCAAGTTGGTTCAGATCGAGAAACTTGCGACAAATAATCGGCCGATACGATACTTTATGGAGCTTTTTTCAGCTAGCATACTTTCGCTTTGACAACCTCTTCGTAAATATCAGTATTCATTCATGATTCTCGTAATGCAGGTCAGAAATCATTCTGAAAAATCACAAATCATGTCATGATTCCCGTTGAAAATAAATCTTTGTCGCAAATTGCCGGATCCTAACCAGAATGGAAAACCATTCTGCAACTTGTAGCTATAAATTGATGTTATCGCTCCGAAAATTAACAAAAACAAAAACAACACCTGAAAACCGCATCTGAGAACCACGTCTGAAGCCACGTCAAAACATTACAACCAAAATCAAACCTACCCTGAACCTCCCCCTTCACAAAACTGAAACTCATCACCCAAGCCAAATAGCAACTTCAATCAACACAACATCCCCAAACAACAAAACAGCCCCGTCATCCGAGGCTGTCGTGTTACGATATGTTCAATTACGATTTGTTGTACGCTACTACTCAGCAAACTGTTGTAGGCTACTACTCAGCAAACTGTTGTACGCTACTACTCAGCAAACTGTTGTGCGCTACTACTCAGCAAACTGCACGCTGTGCTCCGCAGCACAAAACGCAAAACAACCCAGCGCAGCAGCACCAAAAGCAACCCGGCGCAGCAATCCAAACCGCGCCGCGCTGCGCCGGCGAACCACCAATTTAAATCTTCCCGCTAACCTTCTTCAAGCGAGCAAAGCGCGGCAGGCCATCTTCCTTCGGGTTATTCACTTCGCCTTGAATCAGCGGCAGCGCATAATCATAGAAAGCCGGCAGAATGCCATTGCCATCCTCGTTAATCCACTCGCGCGGGACAGTTTTCTCAGTGTTGGCCACCTGCTCGAGCGGAATCAAGATGTACTCATTCTTGTACTCCTCACCCTCAGCGCGGCGGAAACCAACCATGTGATCGGTCATGCCGTCGAGCGCCTTCTGCACCGCAACCGAGCCGGCACCAAACGCCTCCTCGATGTCCACGGCAGACGCAAGATGCGCGGCGCAACGTTGCAGCAGCGAGAATTCAATCGAACGGATCTTGCAATCGAAGTGGTCAGCTAAGTCCTTTTCAACAACATCGCCCGTACCACCCATTTGTTTGTGGCCAAAGGCGTCGACAGCAACCGTACCCGACAGTTCCGGGAAGAATTTGCCTTCCTTAGTTTTCACACCTTCAGAAATGGCGATGATGACTTTGTTTTTCTTTTCAAAGACTTTCGCAACATCTTCACGAATCTTCTCCAGATCAACCGGGAGTTCAGGCAAGTAAATCAGATCCGGCCCCAAACCATTGATATTGGCAAGAGAAGTAGCAGCCGTAAGCCAGCCCGCATTGCGACCCATGACTTCCAAAATCGTAATCTGCTTATTATTATAAACAGTCGCATCCAAGAAAACTTCCATCGTCGAAGTAGCCAAATATTTAGCAGCCGAAGCAAAGCCAGGGCAGTGGTCCGTGCCATAAAGGTCGTTATCAATCGTTTTCGGGACACCCATGCAGCGGATTTCCCAGCCGGATTGCTGCATATATTTTGAGATCTTATTGCAAGTATCCATAGAATCATTGCCGCCATTATAGAAGAAATAGCGAATATTATACTTGCGGAAAACCTCCAAAAGACGCTTGTAGTCAGTGTCGTCTTCTTCGGCTTTGGCCAACTTATAACGAACTGAACCCAAAGCAGACGATGGCGTATACTTCAGAAGTTCTAGCTCTGCCGGATCCTCTTGCCCCATGTCATAGAAATCTTCGTTCAGCATGCCGACGATACCGTGAGCGGCGCCGTAGACCTTGTCAATCACATCCGAATGTTTCAGCGCTTCCACGAAAACACCGGCGGCTGATGCGTTAATTACCGAAGTAGGTCCGCCGGACTGGCCGAAAATCAAACTTCCTCTTAACTGACTCATAAAAATCCTCCTAATATACGTTTCATAACTTCTTCCACGTGGGGACTTCCCTTGTGTCGGGCATCCCCCTCTTGCGGGACTTCCACTTGTTGTCGGGACTTCTCTTGCGTTAGACTTCCCCGAGACTTCCCCTGAACTTCCCGAGCTCATTACATTGGATTATATCAAAGCCCGCCACTGATTGGAAACGCCAACCCTCTAGGTCGAACTCGCCAGCTGAAATCGCTCCGAATTCTGGTCTGAAATCACTCTGAATTCTTTCTGAATTCGTTCTGAATCCTGGTCTGATTTTCTCTGAATTCTTGTCCGCTCACCAGTAAAACCACCTTGCCTAACTCATCCAACTAATCTATACTGAAATCACTGCAAAATTTACCGAATCAGTCGATAACCAGTCGATAATCAGTCGATATAGACAAATAATTTTAGATAGAGGGATCCAATGTCCGTGCGTTCTACTTTACGTAAGGTCTTAAGTGCAAGCTGGGGAGAAATTCTTCCATTATTATCTCAAATGAGTCACGACAGTAGCCGGAGCCGCCTCAACCTCCTTCTCGACATGCATCGCTGCAACAACGAGCGAGGCATCAATTGGGGTAACTACGCTTCCGCCGGCTTCTACCTTAATCAAGATCCGGCCTACCGCGCCACCTTCCTCTCCCAGCGCGAAATGACCAAACTTATGTATCTCTCCAACACCCGCGAAGCCATCGATCTTCTCACGGACAAAGGCGCCGCCGCCCGACATCTTCGCCCATTCATCAAGCGCCAATTTGTCGATTTGCGCGTCAACACCTATGAGGAATTCGAAGCTTTGGTTCGAAGCTCAGAACGCATTTTCACCAAGCCCTTCAGCGAAGCTGGCGGCCACGGCATCTCCAGCTATCAAACCGCGGACCTCCTCACCAGTACTACAAAACTCGACACCAACACCACTCCCCCAACCACCACCGACCTCCGCACTTTCTACGAGAAACTCAAGGCCGACGGCCACTGCATCGTTGAAGAAGGCATCACGCAGCACCCCGACATGGCACGCCTCTCCGTCAAGTCCGTCAACACCGTCCGCATCCTCACCTGCATGAATCAAGCTGGCGCCATCACCATCCCCTACCAGAGCATGCGTATCAGCCTCACCGATGCCCCCGTCGACAACGCCTCCCAGGGCGGCGCCTACGTTTCCCTCGATCCAAACGGCCGCGTCAAGGGTCCCTTCATGACCTACACCCCCAGCGTCAAGTTCTTCGAATCCAACCCCCTCACAGGTTTTTCGTTCGAGGGTTTTCAAGTGCCCAATTTTGAGGCGGCCAAAGCCCTCGCCCTCCAAGCTGCTTCCTCTCTTCCAAATGCCAAAATAATCGGCTGGGACATCGCCATCACCCCCGACGGAGCAGACATCGTCGAAGCCAACTGCAACCCCAGTCCCGACCTCGGCCAACCCTTCATCTCCCTCCCCGAAAAACACGGTGTCAAGCAAGCCGTCCTCTCCGCCCTCGGCCGCACACTAGACGAAACCTAAGTCCAACATTGCATTTACTCCAATATGCGTTTCGCCCAGTGTGCATTCACTCCAGTGTACTTCTAACCAATGTGCTTTTACACAGTGTGCCGCTACCCCAACCTGCAACTACTCGCTCCTATATATGGAACGAACGCTAACTGGTAGTTATAGTTCTAATTTCCAGTTTTTCCCTCGTCCAACTCTTTTTGAATGAACGCTAACTGCCACTTATCGCTGCAAGTCCACGATCTTCCGCGTTCAGATCAATTTGAACGAACGCTCACTGCCACAAATCTCAACAAGTTCGACAAATCTCATCGTTTTAATGAAATTCTGCCATAAATGCCTGACAGATAATTACCAATCTTATTTTCTTTTTTCGAAGATGGTTAAGATCCGGAATCTTGCGACAAAGATTTATTGTTAGACGCAGATTCATAACATAGTTTAAATAATACTGAATGATTTCTGACCTTCATTAAAATCTAATGAATGAATACTGATATTCGATAAGACGTTGACTAGTAAAGAGACAAGAACTGCTAAAAAAGTTCCTTAAAGCACAACGTCAGCCGATCAAATGTCGCAAGTAACCTGATCCTGACCAACTTGCAAATCAGAACCGGATCCAGCCCCCTGACCTACGCCGTTAAGTCATAATAATCCAAATCCAAACCCAAACCATAATACCCAAACCACAACACCCGAACCACAACGCCCTGACCAACACCATGACCAACCTGAAAATCCAAAACATCTTCTCCACAACTGATCCTCACTTAAGCAGTCCCAATCACTCCACCCCCAACCGCCTAAAAAACTCATTACATTCTCTACGATTCAACTCTTCAAAGTCATGTGGATTCTGATCCGGATCCCGCTCTAGAATTGCATGCAAATTGATGAAACCTTCTTTAAAATCTTCAGATTTAGGCCGGACTCGTTTCATTAATGCTCTACTTAGAACTTGAACCAGAGAATAGAATTCATTCAAATTATATAGCTGACTTGTTGTAAAACTAATCACCTTAAACCCCATAGTGTTGCAAACACTCGATTTCGATCTATCAGCACCAAAAGATTTTGCATTGTTATGAAACATGAAACTGTCATATTCAATAATAACCTTTATTAAATATTTCACGATTTTTCCAGTCTTCTTGCGAATAACTCGATAAAAATTATAGTAAAGATCTACCACAATGAAACTCTTATTAAGAATTCTTTGGTTCGGCGGATTCAAATGCATCTTTTTATTTACTTTTGGTTTAGGAAATCCCATACCACCATACCGATAGGGCAAACACAAGTGCATGAATAAATGAATTTCGGCAAGCGACCGAAACCCGTCAATTATATAACGTAGAGCAGTTTGCGCTAATTGCTTTCCGGGAAGTTTTACTTTCTTTATTTTTTTCAGATAAGACCGGATGTCAGCAACTGAAGTCACCGAAACATCACTCGCCCTGTAATAGCTATTCTCGTCAGAATAATGCTCAGAAGGAATATGAGAACAAAATAAGTTTCCTATCTCTATAGCTCTATGTACACTTTGCACACTGAACTTTTTTCCCTCCTCCTGACTAATAAAATCTGAACAAATCTGTAAGAAAGTCAGCTCAGGACAAGCAACCTCATTCCCATCAAATTTCACAATCGAACCGGCAGGTAAATCTTGTACACATACATGCTGAACCACGCCATCTCTATTTCGAGACCTCTCACCCGCACTATGAACAAAAAATTCTTTATCCAAAAAACCCAACTTCCTTCGAAATTCCTCTATCATTGGAACATTCCAGAATTCAGCAGCATAGAATCCCCAGCGGCAAGCCATCCAATAGCCCTCCTTCGAATTTCCTCTACCATAAAGGATTCCAGCGGATCTCGTACTTCAGAAATAGTCAGAAATTCCTACAAAAAGTCCCAATAATCTGGCCAAAGCCGCCCCCAACCACCACCACATCTTTTTTAGTCGGCTCTCCCAGCCATTTTTCTAGAATTAGTGGTAGTCAATCTCAAAATTTTTTCGAAATTGGTTCAAATCAGGAATCTTGCGACACGCAAAATTCTTAGCTCACCATTTCGCACTTCAAATCACAGAATAAATGTATCGAAATCGAAATTTTAGGTATCAAACCTCAGATAAACGCGAATTTACCATAACAATTTATTAAAAATCAATCCGAAATATGAGAAATACTCTTTAAATTTCTAGAATCAGCGATTTAACTGAGTTCAATGTCGCAAAATTCCGGATCCTAACCACTTTGGAAAATTCTCGACTAGATCATCTACACATGGATCAAAAGAAAAAGAATGAATCGCCATTCCACCTTAGATTCGAGTAAAATTTGAACTCTAAACATATGAACTCTAAACAAGTGACTATAAGGGGAGGCAATCGTAATGAAAGTCCGCCGTCAACATAACCAACAACAAACAACTCACTCAATACGAAAACGCAATCGTCTAATTAGCTCACTAGCCATGTCTATTTCGGTAGCCCTTATATCAATAACAGTATCTGCATGCATGCCTTTCACCGAAACAATCATCACGGATCCAATAAAAAGTGACACAGCAACATCTTCCGACCAAACAGGCTCCCCAACCGACACGACCTCCATATCAAACGGCACAACCGGAACCGCCAACGGGTCAGCATCCTCATCCACCACAAAACACACATCGTCACCTACCACTAAACCCACCACTATACCGAACACTCCACCGACGAAAAAGCCTGCACCCACACCCAAAATATCACCTAAACCAACGAAAGGCCCAACACAACCACAACAACCACAACCAACTCAACCACCACAACAAGCAACACCAACACCAACGCCAACCCCGGCAGTCTCACCCGACGGTCGTTCAGGAGCGCAACTTGATACGCCCTTCTCAGCAGGCGGAATCATCATCGTCAGTAAAAATCATTGGGTAAACGCAAATTACCGACCACTCCCCGACAGCCAACAAAATGTCAGCCTAGCCGAGCCAGCCTGGTCATCATTTCAGGAAATGCGAAACCAACTGGCCGCCGAAGGGATTGGCCTCGACATTCGCAGCACCTATAGAACATACGAATATCAAGCAGATCTCTTCGCACTTCGCGTCTCGCAGTGGGGCGAAGCAACAGCCTCCAGATCCACAGCAAGACCCGGCCAAAGCGAACACCAAACCGGCCTCGCAGTCGATGTAATGTCCGATGGTGTTTCCGGCACCAATTTCGCTTACACACCCGCAGGCATCTGGCTTCGTGAAAACTCTTGGAAGTACGGCTTCATCCTGCGATATCCCGAAGGCAAAGAGTATATAACCGGGTACGTTTATGAGCCGTGGCACTATCGCTACATCGGCGAAGCAGCCGCAAACTTTGGCCCCAATTCCAGTCTGACTTTGGAAGAATACCTCGGCATCAACTAGACTCTACCCCTCAAATAGACTCTACCTCTCAACTAGACTCTACCCCTCAACTAGACTCTACCCCTCAAATAGACTCTACCTCTCAACTAGACTCTACCCCTCAACTAGACTCTACCACTCAACTAGACTCTACCACTCAATTAGACTCTACCCCTCAACTAGACTCTACCACTCAACTAGACTCTACCCCTCAACTAGACTCTAGCCCTCAAACCCCGCCGACAGCGACAACGCATCCTCTAAGTACCGCCGAATCACCGGCACAGTTTCAAGTCGCGCCAGTGTCCCAATCAGCGAAGGTAGCTGTTCGTGGAACGAAGCAAGCCCCTGTCTGAAACTATAAATCCAAATCAAAAGCGTAATCACCGCCGACATCCGACACGAGCTATGCGAAGACTGCAGACCCGCCAACAGAAGTTCCATACCTTCCCCACGCGAAGAGCGCAGCGAAACCAGAAGCTCAATGAGAACCTCCTCATCACGGCTCAAACGCGCCGACGCCCGCTTCGCCAAAGGCCCCTCAGCCAAACGATTCAGCGGCAACACCTGAACAAAATATCGCAGCGCCGCCTGATTCCCCTCCGGATGCTCCACAATAAACCGAATCGATTTCTTGTGCTCCGAAGGCTCCTCCTTAATGCGGTCAAGCATGTCTTTCGGCCGAATCGACATACCCAACATATCCTGTATCATCATCGCCCGATCTTCCCCCTGCTCGGACGAAATAATGCTCAAGAACACCTGCACGTCCGTCAGGCTATCCAGAATCTGAGCCAGTTCCTCGATGTCATCTTTATATTTGGCCAAAGCCGCCGCATCCACCGGTTGTACCAGCATTGCTAATTCAGCAGTAAGGTCAGCATCGGAAATCGAATCCTCCATCGACTCATCTTCAGACCCAACCAATTCAGACTCAGCTAACAATTCCGAGAGATTCTTCGCTACAGCCTCAACATCCTCGGGAGACAAAGTAGACTCCGCAGCAACGGAACCGACAACATCAAGAGCACTACTCAACGAATCAGTCTCATCCGAATCATCCGTAGACAACATACCATCAGGGAACAACCCTTCATCAGAAAACAACGCATCATCAGAAAACATCATGTCATCCGAATAAATAGAGCCATCCGCATCCATAAAATCTTCCAAACCCATAGAGTCAAACGAATCTACAGAGTCAAACGAATCTACAGAATCATCCGAAGCAGTCGACTCACCTGTGAGCATCGCTTCATCAGATACAAACGTCAGGTACTGGAAATAGTCAGCCAAGCGGAGAATAATTTCACAAACCGTAGAAGTCAGAGAAAACTCCTCCACGCGCTCCAACCAAAGTCTCGTCAAAGTAATCTGCTTCTCCGTGGATAAATCCTCAAAGGAAACCACCATAGGAAAAGGTTGTAAACTCGTAAGGAAAATCGTGCTGTAGAGCATGAAATGTTCTTCATCAAGATCCGGATCTCGCAGGATTCCCGAAAGCATGCTTTCAGACAAAATCAACGTAGCCGAATATTCCGGACAAGCCGTATTTTTATGTCCCTCTTCCAGAAGCCAAAGATTAACTTCCGCATTCTGCAAATTGAGACGTGGAATAATTAACTGGCGTCCCCAGCCAAAAACTCGCTTCGCCATCGAGAACAGTTCTGTCTCGTTCTTTGGCCAACTTGAAGCAACAATCGAACAAATAAATGTAAACTCATCACTCAAAGCCAAAACCCGCACCGTTTCCTTGATGTCAGGATGACGCTCCAGCGAAACATGTTCTATAGCCAATAGCGCGAACTTAATCATTTCCGGGTTGTCGCTCTCGCGCAAAATCCGCACCATGTAATTTATAAATGGATAAGGATCGCCCTTACTCAGCAACGCGTTAATGCCTGCAGCAATTGTATCTAAGTGATCCGTCACACTTGTTGTGAGGAAGATCTTCTCCAGTGCAATGACTGCCTCTTCCATGTTGCCAAAGGAAAACTCGGTAAACACAGAGAGAAACATCTTCCTGTCGAGGTCTCTCTTCATGGCTGGGCCTCTTTGACCGCTTCGACTGTTCTGGCTGCCATGACCAGCCTGACCAGCCGCGCCAGCTGTGCCACCAGCGCCAGTAGCCGTGCCAGCCGTGCTGCCAGCGCCAGTAGCGCCGGCCTGTCCACCCTGGCCACCCTGAGTACCCCGGTCACTGTGCCAACCGCGAGCACCGTGATAGAAGGTCAAAGCATCACGCGCACCATCACGCACATAAGGATCCCCAGCGTACTCCAAGCCGTAAATTGAAAAGTCAGCCGGTAACACGCCTTCCGCGGTAAGGTTCTGTAAAATTGTTTTATAGATAGCTTGTGGCATAATTCTCCTCGGGTTCCTTCCACATAAAAGAAGGATACACCTAAATTCTATCATTTTAGGCCGATAAAACCTCAAGATTTTGCGTGGTTTCGCCTGGTTTTCGCCTGAAATCTCACTACATCCGACTACATCTGACTACATAAGTTTATAATTAAACTTATGTAGTGAAAGCCAAACGTGTGAACGGTGAATTTTGGGCTAAACACCCGTTTGAATCGGTATCCAATGCAACAGAAATGAAAGTTCCCTGAATGTAATCTATATATTGTGTCCGCAGACACCCAAAGGTTCATGTTCTTGTATAATAACAATCATCTTCGTCCGAGACATCTTTCAGACGAACGCAAGCAAACTCACATAAATTAGGAGATAAAGAAATGAAACAATTAACTCAAGAAGAATTCAACACCATGGTCAAGACCAACACCAAGCCAATGTTAGTCGACTTTTATGCGACATGGTGCGGCCCTTGCAAGGCCATGCATCCGATTTTGGAGAACGTCGAGAAGAGCGTCGATGGTCAAGCTTATGATTTCGTGCAGATCGACGTCGACCAGGCACCCGAACTTTCCGCGCGTTTCGGCGTCATGGCCGTCCCAACCCTCGCAATTTTCAAGGATGGTGACATGGTTTACAAACAAGCCGGTGTCCATCAGCCGCAGCAGCTCACACGCGTGCTTCGTGAGAATGCTTGAGTGATCGTAGGTTTTGGGGCCAAAGCCGCCGTCAACCACCCCAGTCGTCGACAACCACTTCATCCTCGGCACCACCCCAAAACTAACCACCCCAACCAACCAAGAAAGCTTGCTCAATAATTTATATTCAAAACGTTTACAACCTCTGCTGATGAGCCAGCCGCATCGCAATCGTGAGCGCATCTGCAAGCGTGAGCGCATCGCGGTCGATCGCAGTCGCACCGTTGGCGGCGCCCCGCGTTTTTGTCTTAATACTAGTGTATAATTAGGCAAATTCACTCTGCATGGAGCGGCAGCACAAGCAGCAGCACAAGGAGCAGCAGCAGATGGTTCGTATGCGACTTACCCCGCATAATCTTAGGCGGGGTTCTGTTTTTTTACTTAAATTTCTACTTGTCCTGGTCTATGCACTGGGATTTGCGGTAGTCTTTATATATTTCACACCAACAAAATACAATCTTGGCGGTAATGGCAATATCATGGCTGGGTTTTTCTATGCCTTTCTTTTTTCTATGCTAGCCATTCCGTATGACGTGTTTAAGATCGGCATTTTAAGGCTGAGGGAACTGCGGCTGTCGCTGATGTTGACGATTTTCTTGACCGACTTAACAGCCTACCTCGTTCTGTGTCTGATAACGAGACTGATTATCAATCCGGGCCCGATGTTGATCTTGATGCTTTTGCAGATGATCTTCGGCTACTTCTACATGGGCTTCGCCAATGGAGTGTACTTCAAACTCTACCCATCTCGAGAAACGGTGATTGTATATAGCAACTCGGAGTGGGATAAGGATGTAGCCAAGAAGTTTGCGGCTTTGGACGAAAGATACACCATCCGAGCAGTCTGCAAAGAGGAAGATGGCTACGACGCCATCGTTGCGGAGATTGAGAAATACAACACCTGCATCCTTGGCCAAATCAACAGCGACCTGCGCCACCGTCTCCTGATGTATTGCTACGAGCAGAGGAAGCGCCTCTTCGTCATGCCGTCCGTCGACGACATCATCATGCAAAGCTCGCACGTCACGCAAATTGGCGATTCGCTCGTTTATTTGGTGAAAGACCGCACGATTTCGCTCGAGCAGCTGATTGTAAAACGAAGCTTCGACATCCTGTTCTCCGCGCTCTGCCTCCTGATTCTCTCCCCCGTTTTGCTCATTGTTGCCGCGATTATCAAAGCCACCGACGGCGGCCCGGTTTTCTTCAAGCAGACGCGCTACACTCGCAACATGGAGCCTTTTGAGATCATCAAATTTCGCTCAATGGTGATCGACGCCGAGAAGAACGGCGCCCAGCTCACAACTGATAACGACGAACGAATCACCCCCATCGGCCGTTTCCTCCGCAAGTCTCGTCTCGACGAAGTCCCGCAATTCTTCAACGTGCTGAAGGGCGAGATGTCTGTCGTAGGCCCCCGTGCCGAGCGCGTCGAAAATTACGAAGAGTATTGCAAGGTTATGCCCGAGTTCGCCTACCGCACGCGCGTGAAGGCCGGCATCACCGGTTACGCTCAAATTTACGGTAAGTACAACACATCTTTTGAAGACAAGGCTCGCATGGACATCTACTACATCGAGAATTTCAGTCTCCTAACCGACATCAAGCTCATTTTAGGTACGGCCAAAGTCATCTTCAAATCTGACGCTACCGAAGGCTTCGACTCCTCCTTCTTCGACGACGATTCGTCGTCAAAAGACGCAGGTTCGGCGTCGAAAGACACTGGTTCGGCGGCGAAAGACGCTGGTTCGGCGTCGAAAGACACTGGTTCGGCGGCTACTAGCTCGACAGATTCTAGTTCGACGGATTCTAGTTCGACGACGGGTTCTACATCGAAGCTCGATTAAGTTTTTGGAGATTGAGCATTTGACGATCTAGCATTCGGCGATCTAGCATTAGCCAAAGTAAAGAATTTCTCCCAATTATCGACTTATGGTTTCTAGTGCTGGTTCGCTATCGTTTGAGTTGGTCATTGTAGGAACGCTTTCTACAGCTTATGGTTTCAGGTGCTGGTTCGCTATTGTTTGTGTTTGAACATTTAAGCAAATTTGAAGATATGCGCAAACTGAGCGACGTGTCACACATAAACTTCGGCTCTATCATGCACATTAAAGCAAATTTGAAGATATGTGCAATCTGAGTGACATGTCACGCAATAAACTTCGGCTCTATCATGCACATAAAGGCAAATTTGAAGATATGTGCAAACTGAGCGACGTGTCACACATAAACTTCGGCTCTATCATGCACATTTAAGCAAATTTGAAGATATGTGCAAACTGCGTGACATGTCACGCATAAACTTCTGCTCTATCATGCACATAAAGGCAAATTTGAAGATATGCGCAATCTGGGTGACATGTCACTCAATAAACTTCGGCTCTATCATGCACATAAAAGCAAATTTGAAGATATGCGCAATCTGGGTGACATGTCACGCAATAAACTTCGGCTCTATCATGCACATAAAAGCAAATTTGAAGATATGCGCACGTTGGATTGCAACTGGTCGGAAATTTTCAGAATTTTCAGAAATTTTCAGAAACTGCCACTGCTCATAAATGTCCGAGAAGTGGCTCACAAGATGAAGTGATCTCAAACACCTGAAGATCGGACGAGTTAGGTCTGCGCGAACGAAACGTGGTGCAAACCTATGAGATAACCTAGCACGAGCAAGATTGCGGGGTTGGTCAGGACTGGCTGGACGAAACCGGAGCCAAAGAGAACCATCAGTGTCACTAGAGCTGATGCGAGCCAAAGCCACTTCGGGGCTCGCGAAACACCATCCGCAGACCTCATCTCCGAACTGGACGTTGATGACAAGCCAGCATCATTTTGCTTGGGCTTTCTGCGGAACAGTGCGGGCAAGTGGACGAGCAGAGGTTGGGTCATCAGGAGAAGCCAGATGCTTAGGCCGATGAGGCCGTAGGCCAAAGAATACTCCAAAATAAAGTTATGCGGAGGCATGACGACCTCGCGCTGGTTGACGAATTCGTATGTGATCTTGTATTGACGGAAGCCGGGGCCGAAAAGGAGGTTAGTGCGGAGGTCAGCGGAGGCTTCTTGCCAGATTTTGCGACGGGCGTTGGTGCTGTCTTTGGCGCTGTTTTCGGCTTCTTTTTCGGGATCTGTTGTGCCGTTGGGTGTTTCAAGCTCGGGGATGGTTGGAATGTGCGTCTTTGGCAAAAGAGAAGAGATCTGATTGAGGCCCGGAACTCGCTGGACACCATAGGCAACTCGGCCGTTTACTTGCGAGACACCTAGGGTGATGCCGGTTCCGACTGCGAAGGTTAAGAGAATGACGACTACGGAGCGCAGTCGTTTGGGGGTGAGAAATGCCAGAACTAGAGTTAGGCCGAGTTCGACTAGTAGAAAAATTGCGTTCACTCGTGAGCCGGTTACTGTGACTAGGAAGATCAGGCTTATCATGTGAAAGATTACGAGGACTATGGATAGTGGCTTTGCTTCTTCCCTTTTGACTTGCCAATACACTGATGCGGCGTGGACGGGATACATGGCTAGCAGGGCTAGAGTGCGGATGGAGTGGCTTTGCATGATACGGAAGGCGATTGGCGCGTTTGTTAACGCGAGAGGCAAACTGATGAGAAGCAAGATGAGGCAGAAGACTTTTATGATCCGTAACATGATGTTTGCGGATGGGCGGAATAAAACGACATATAGTAAGAGCCACAAAACGGATAGGTTGACGCGGGGGATGAGGAGGCTTTGGGCGTCGTTATAGCCGGTGGAAAATCGATAGAGACTTACGGCTGCGGCATAAGCGAAAAACACGATAAAAAGCGCAGCGAATACCCGCTGTCCTTTTGACCAACACTTCCACTTGGCTATAAACATTACGAGGCAGAAGAGATACATGACCGGTGCCAGGAAGTCACTTCCATAGAGCATAATGACTCCGCTGTTCGTGAAACCGACGTGGACATTGAAGTTGATTAGGACGGAGAAAAGGCCAAGTGTTAGGACCAAGTAGTGGACGAGGTTTGGCAGTGCAACGGGCACTTGCGCCGGTGAGGAACCTGTCGACGAACCTGTCCCCGAACCCGACAACGAACCTGTCCCCGAACCCGACAACGAACCTGCCGCCGAACCTAGCACCGATCCTGCTACCGCCGGCGAAGAGGATTTATCTAAAACATGCTTTTTCACAGTGTAATTACCTCCGAAATTTAATGTCAATCTGTCAGGAAGAAGACCCCAAGAATTCCGCAAACACATCGCGGTAAGAAGCCAGGTCGAAGTTTTCCATGGCTGTCTGTAATGCATTTTTTTTCATCTGCGCATTTGGATATACGTAGGACGAGGCAACACGCTCAAGCGTCACACGAAAAGCCTCCGGCGTCTCATTCTCAACAATATAGCCATTGAAACCATCCACAAGATACAGTCCCAGATCGCTAGTCAAGTTGGCTAGAATCGGCAATCCCAAGAACATGCTTTCGCCGAATTTGGTTGGAAAGGCGGCGTTGGCGTAAGGTTCTGAAGGGCGCAACAATACCGAAAAGTCCGCCCGCGTCATCAATTCACGAACTTCTTCACGCGGCAAAAATCCATAGAAAGTTATGCAAGGCCGCGCCCTCAAGAGGTCATCCGTCCGTCCCAGTGACTTCATCAACTCAGTAACTTGTGCCTCCGAAGAGCCGGCCAGCCAGAGCTCAAACCGCACCCGAATCGCAGGGGGCAAGAGCGCTAAACCAGATATCATGCTGGACACATAATCCTTCCGTCCCCCAATCGCTCCGGCAAAGACCAGGCGGATTTTTTCGTCCTCCACAGCCGCAGTCCCAGCCTCACCCGCTCCGTCACCCAAACGATCCAGTGTCGTCATCTGAAACTCCTCACGCGAGAAGATCGTCGGAATCCGAACCACGGCCAGGTCCGCCCGTCGCCGGTAAAATTCCTCCATCAAGGTGGATATGGCGATCACTTTGTCAAACTTCCGCCGCACATAGCGAATCCCCAGCCGCTGCAGTAGGTACGTCGGCAGTGGTTGCGCGGAGAAATGCCCCCACTCATTCACGCTGGAGATGAGGGTGAGGTTTTGTTCTTTGGCCAAAGCCGCCAACGGCACCGCATATTTCAAGGTTGTGCCATAGAAGCAGATCTGCGAAATTTTGAGCTCAGCAAGTAAGGGGGCGAGCTTTGCCGTAAACGCTTTTCCGTCCTCACGAAATGATGTCAGTTTACTTGACGCGGGCGGCAGAAAAAGCTTGAAACAACGCAGCCCCCGTAAGCGAATCTCGCCTTCTTCAGCTGCGCCATTTACCGTTCCAACCATGGTCACATCCCAACCGGCAAGGGCAGCAAGCTCTGCCAGATTCACAAGGCGACCGGCACCGGAAACATGCTCAACGCTGCGACCTTCGATATCGCCGATATAGATAAAACAGATTTTCTTATTCACCGGTACCTGTCTCCTCATCGGCGCCTACTTCCTCACCTGCACCGGCATCGGCCTCTCCACCGGTATCTGCCTCCTCACCGGCATCGGCCTCCCCACCGGTATCTGCCTCCTCACCGGCATCTGTCTCCTCACCGGCATCGGCCTCCTCACCGGCATCTGCCTCAAGCAAGTCGGCGAAGAAGCGATAGCGTTTTTTCTGGAGTTCAGAGTAGCGGTATTCGCGGGCTTTTGCATAGCCGCGGTCGCTGACTTCTTGGCGCAAGGCAGGATCGCTCAACAATTCCGCAGCGCGGCCGGTCATTCCATCCACATCTTGATAGGAGAAAATTTCGGAACTTGAGAGAAGCTCCGGGATACCGCCTACATTAGTAGAGATGGCCGGCAGCCCGGTGGCTAGGCCTTCGATCAGGACACGCGGCAGGCCTTCGTGCTCGGTGGGGAAAATCAGCAAATCGGAATTGATGTAGAGTTGACGGAGCTCGGCCTTGTTGGCAATGTTTCCGGTAAACGTTACAAAGGATGCGTAGCCTTGCTCGGCGACGTAGTTTTCATAATAGGAACGGAGTTTCCCGTCGCCGACAACATAGACTTCCACAAGGAAGCCGGCAGCGAGGAGATTTGCGGCGATTTTGAATAGCGCCTTATGGCCTTTTGCATGGTCGTTTAAGGTCGAAACATGAAGCAAGCGGAAAATCTCAGGTTGTTCATCAGGTTGCCCAATGGTCCGAACATGGTAATAGTCGTCCGTCAAGTCGATGGAAGAATAATACGCGCGTACGGCATCGGGGCGAGCCGGGTAGACTTTCTCCAATGCGTAGCGGGTTACGTAAGAAACACCGTCTGCACGAGCACAGAGGCGCTTCGTGAAATAATGGAGCATACGAAACTTGAGCGCTTCTTTCCACGACAAACTCGGCGAACGCTGCGACAAATCCGACACAACTTCGACAGCGGTTTTGCAGGCCAAGTTGCGCGTTTCATGGTACACATAGAAGCCCAAGATACTGGGAATGCGAATCACCAACAAATCGTAATTGCCTTGCGAAATCGCCTCACGAATCACCGTGCGGATTTCGCCACGCTTACGCAATAAGCTGCGAATATCCTGAAACATCGGCACAGCATAGAACGTAACATCCGGATGCGAAGCCTCGGAAAGATCGCGAACATCCGCATAACATCCTTCAGCGACCCGGCAGATGACGGCGACTTTGGCAAAATACTGCAAATACTTCTCCCAGAACAGAGGCCCCACAATGCCGTTGTTCCAGATCCGCCCATCCGGCGTCCGCACGAAGTGATTATCAATGCACAAGAGCAAACGCCGCATCAGGAGTCACCCCCTTCGAGCGTGAGTTGCCGCGTTACCCGTACATACGCCCAGATCATGTAGCTCAGGTACGCCACGCCTGAGATCGCCCTCGCCCAGACCGCACCGGTTACCATGTAACCTTTGATGAGGAAGTACGACGCCACAATGTTCGTGAGGCCGGTCACCACAGCACCCAAGTTAATCATTCGGCCAAAGCCGTGCGCAGACACAAATCGGTTGAAGTAGTCACCTAAACCCATCGCCGTGAAGTAGATCGACAGTACGATCGTATAGGGCAGCGCGTCCGCGTAATCTCCCGGGTAGAGCGGAAACAGCAAGTGGAGGAAGCCAATATACAGAACCAAAGCCCCCAGACTGATCAGCACCGTAAAGAGGAGGTTATTACGTGTCAGGCGATTGGACTTTGCATTCGCTCGGAACGAAACCGTCCCCATCACCGAGGGAATAAACTGCATGGGTGAAGAGATGGAAATCGCCAAGCCAAACAAGCCATACTCCTCCATCCCACTCAGCGCGCCGACAATCAGGTTGATCACGTAACCTGACGCCACGCCAATCAAGGAACCGACATAAATCGGGAGGCCATTCGTGCGGAATTCCTCTGCAAAAGCCACGCGCATCTCCGAACCGATCGGCCTGAAATCCACTTTCAAACGCCGTATAGTCAACAAATGCAGCAACGTGTAGATCACGATATAAATGATCATGACTTGGTAAATATCGAGAACGCCGAGACCCAGACCGAAGCCCCAAATCACCAGCAGAAGCAGCAAGGGCGGCAGCAAAGTCTGTAAGGAAATATCGCGAATCTGATTCGATCCTTGCAACATGGTCTGGAAACTGGTTTGCAAAACCACCGTGTAGAAAAAAGGCGTCAAGACGATCAGGTACGTCGGAATCTCCGACCCGCCACGCCTCACCAGCAACAAAATCACAACTATCACAGCCGAGAGCGCAAGTGAAAAAATCGTCAGCGTTTTCGTTGTGAAACCGTAAATCTTCCGCATCACCCCGGCATCGTCGGTCTGCACCAGCAAACGGCTCGCCGTATACGGGATCCCCAACACAGCAAAGGTCGATAGGGTAGTATAGTAATTTGTAATGTACTTATATTGGCCAAAGGTCTCCGGCGACATGTATTTAACGAAGACAAAACTACTGAGGAAGCCCACAACTAGGGCCACACCTCTCGCCACCAGGAGTTCCAGATACTGTTTGCGGATCTCACTCATGGGGATTCTCCCCTGTGACATTAGTCGAAGCGCCAGTCACTTCTTCAATTTGGCGGAACAAATTTTCATGGAAATTCTCATACGTGAAGTTAGCCTCATAATATTGCCTGGCCCTCTTTCCTTCACCAGCCAAATCATGCAGGCCCAGACAATAGTCCGCCATCACCGTCGCCAAGCCATCAAGATCATGTGGCGTCACCACGGCACCGCAGCCGGCTTCCAACACAATCTCAGCCGAAGCCCCACCGGCCACAGCGATCACCGGTTTGCCGGCACAAAGGTAACCCGGTAATTTCGCCGGCAGCGTGTCACCAATCGCATTGTCATGTAACAAAGACAACAAGAACACGTCGGCCATACGAAAGTACTCCACCAACTGGTCCTGTGGAACCCGTCCGTACACAAGGACCTGCTCTTGCAAACCCGCCCGGGCAATCTGCTCTTTCACATGCTCAAGCTCGCTGCCATCCCCCAGAATGTGCACACGCCAAGGCCGATCGAAGCCACGTTCACGCAAAACACCGGCCGCCTCAACAATCGTCTCCACACTCTGAACCGAACCAACATTCCCGGCAAAAACGAAATCACACACCCCGTTGTCCTCAAACGAACAAGCCACCGAAGCATATTGATCCTCAAAATACTGCGGTAAATACGCACTTTTCGCGGCTGGAATCTCATGGACACTTGCCATATATTGCAAGAAAGGCCGCGAACTCACCAGCACTTTGTCGGCTGATTGATAAATCCAACGTGAGTACCGTTTCGTCATTTTGAATAATAAATTACGTTCACTGACATGCCAAGCCTTCAATGATTCAGGCCACAGATCCAAACAATAGAGCAGCACCGGAATATCGTACTTCAGGCCAAGCCTAATCCCCGCATCCGCCATGCTGACCGGGGACGTTTGGTAACAGAAAATCAGATCAAAATCCGTGGGCAAAGTCTTCGCCAGTCGATTCGAGCGCAAGGCAAAACTCAGATAATTCCAAGTACGATGAAAAGAACCGCTGCGTCTGGGGTGAATTTTGCAGCGATAAACTTTCACTCCGCGAATGGTTTCTTCGAGCTTCGCTTCATCCTGGTACTCCGGCAAAACTTCACCGGTCGAATAATCCGGTTGCCCGGTCAAGACAGAAACATCATGTCCTTCCGCAGCCAGACGAAACGAAATATCATTCACCAGAAATGATTCTGGATAATAGTTTTGTGTAGTAATTAATATCTTCAACTAGTTTCATCCGTTTGAAATTAAATTTTGTCTAAGATGCAATGGTGCAAGGATGCAAGGGTGCAAAGGGGCAAGGCGCGCCCGTACGCTCAATACTTCGGTACACCCGCGTGCTCAATACTTCCGCCACACCATGCGATCAACAATCGCCGTGTAAGACTGAATAATCTTGACCACCTTCACCGAGACATTCTGATCCGTATAATCCGGGACCGGAATCCCATAATGCCCGTTCAGATTCATGGCAACCGCGGTGTCCACCGCCTGCAGCACTTCATTCGTCGTGATGCCGGCAAGAATAAAATTCCCTTTATCCAGCGCTTCCGGCCGCTCCGTCGAGGTACGAATACACACCGCCGGGAACGGGCTCCCCACGCTCAGGAAATAGCTACTCTCCTCCGGCAGCGTTCCACTGTCTGACACCACCGCGAAGGCATTCATCTGCAGGTTGTTGTAATCGTGGAAGCCCAGCGGCTTATTCTGTCTGACGCGGGGGTCAAATACGAAACCTCTTTGTTCAATGAACTTCGCACTGCGAGGGTGACACGAATAGAGGATCGGCATGTCATATTTTTCGGCCAAAGCATTCACCGCATTCATCAGACTGAAGAAGTTCTCTTCCGTATCAATATTCTCTTCGCGATGGGCAGAGAGCAAGATGTAGCGGTTCTTCTCAAGTCCCAGTCTCTCTAAGACAGAACTCCCGCGTATTTCGGCCAAATTCGCCTGCAGCACTTCTGCCATAGGGGAACCGGTGACGTAAGTTCGTTCTTTGGCCGTACCTTCCGCATTCAGATAGCGGCGAGCGTGCTCACTATAACAGAGGTTCACATCCGCAATATGATCCACAATGCGGCGGTTGGTCTCTTCCGGCAGACACTCATCGAAACAGCGATTGCCGGCTTCCATGTGGAAAATCGGAATGTGGAGCCGCTTCGCCGAAATCGCCGACAAACAAGAATTCGTATCACCCAAAATCAAGAGCGCGTCCGGCTTCACTTCCGTCATCAGCTTATATGACTTTGCGATGATATTGCCGATCGTCTCGCCCAGGTCAGCACCCACCGCTGCCAAATAATGGTCCGGAGCCCGAAGCCCCAGATCCTCGAAGAAAACCTGATTCAATTCATAGTCATAATTCTGGCCTGTATGCACCAGAATCTGCTCAAAATACTGATCACAAAGTTTGATCGTTTCCGAGAGCCGAATGATTTCCGGACGGGTTCCGATGATGGTCATGAGTTTCAGTTTAGCCATTTACACTACCTCGTAGAAAGTATCCGGTTTCGCAGGATCAAACGCTTCATTCGCCCACATGACGGTCACCAAATTCTCGGTTTCCGAGAGATTAATAATATTATGCGTGTACCCGGGGATCATCTCAACCACTCGGATGTCGTCCCCCCACACTTCGAATTCGTAAATGTTACTTTCCCAAATGCCAGCACCAGAATCCGGATCAATCTTCCGCATCTGGATCAAGCCGTGACCCTGCACCACCACAAATTTCTCATTCTTACTGTGGTGCCAGTGGTTGCCCTTCGTAATGCCGGGTTTCGAGATATTGATGCTGAACTGGCCACGGTCAGGCGTGCGGATAATCTCCGTGAAACTGCCCCTTGCATCAACATTCATCTTCAAAGGATAACTGAATTTCTCAGGCGGCAAATACGTGAGCCAAGTGCTGTAGAGTTTGCGGACCAGAGGATCCGCCAAATTCGGCACTTCCAAACGGCTGCGCAAGACCGGAAAACTCTGAATCGTCTCCGCGATGAAGCCGAGAGTCGTCTCATGATGAACTGCAACCGAACAATAGTCCCCCGACCGATTCTCTTCACCATTCAAGGCCCGAATCATCTCATCAACCAGATCATCAATATACACGAGATCAAGAGCCACAGAAGGGTCATTCACCTGAATCGGCAAGTCATTCGCAATATTGTTGCAAAAAGTCGCTACCGCCGAATTATAATTCGGCCGACTCCATTTGCCGAAGAGATTTGGGAAACGGTACACCAGGACCTTTGCCCCCGTCTCCTTCGCGTATGTGAAGAACAAATCTTCCCCGGCACGCTTACTCTCCCCATAGACAGAACCCGCAAAACGCCCTTCCAAGCTCGCCTGAATCGAGCTCGACAGCATCACCGGACAAGTATTCCGGTGTTTCCGAAGGGATTCCAATAAGTCAGAAGAGAAACCGAAATTCCCTTCCATAAATTCATCCGGATTCTGTGGTCGGTTCACTCCGGCGAAGTGGAACACAAAGTCCGCCTCCCGGCAGTAGCGATCCAGTTCCTCCGGGGTGTTTTCCTTATCATACGGAAAGAGAACCAAGTCAGAAGGATCCGCCAAGCCTCGAATCACACGGCTCTTATCCTTCCCGCTCTGAATCGCTTCCAACGAGGCGACCATATTGCGACCGACGAAGCCTCGGGCTCCCGTGATAAGAATCTTCATGCTTCGCTCCTCCAAGCCGCCAATTCCTCTTGGATATAAGGCACAGTCAGGAGAATCTCCTTCACTTCCTCAACCGATAATTGGGTAGTATTGTTCGAGTTGAATTCGTCGAAGCCAGTCTGCTGGGTAATATTACCGTCAGTAAAATACTTGTCATAATTCAAGTCGCGCTTATCCGCCGGCACACGGAAGAAACCCTCAAGGTTATCAGACTCCGCGCGTTCTTCGCGGGTCAAGAGAGCTTCATACTTCTTCTCCCCGTGGCGAATACCAATAATCTTGATTTCCGTCTCCACGTCAAAAAGTTCCTTAACCGCCTGCGCCAAAGTCCCGATCGTACAAGCCGGAGCCTTCTGCACCAGCGTATCACCCGCAACCCCATTCTCAAACGCAAACAGAACCAGATCAACCGCATCCGCAAGCGTCATGATGAAACGCGTCATCGTCGGATCCGTAATCGTAATCGGCTTGCCACTCTTAATCTGCTCCACCCAGAGCGGCACCACGCTCCCCCTGGAACACAGTACATTGCCATAGCGCGTGCAACAGATCTTCGTTTGGCCGGGTTCGACCGTGCGGGCCTTCGCCACCACAACCTTCTCCATCAAGGCCTTACTCATACCCATAGCATTCACCGGGTACGCAGCCTTATCCGTCGAGAGGCATGTCACCGACTTCACCCCGGCATCAATCGCCGCCGTCAGGACATTGTCCGTCCCCAAGATATTTGTCTTCACCGCTTCCAGAGGGAAGAACTCACACGAAGGCACCTGTTTCAGAGCCGCGGCATGGAAAATATAATCCACACCATGCATCGCATTGCGCACCGATTGGATGTCTCTCACATCCCCTATAAAAAACTTAATCTTCGCCGACACCTCAGGCATCGTCGCCTGGAAATGGTGCCGCATCGTATCCTGCTTCAGCTCATCGCGCGAAAAAACCCGGATCTCCCGAATATCAGACTTCAGAAATCGTTCCAGAACCGCATTCCCGAACGAGCCCGTTCCCCCGGTAATCAGTAACGTCTTATCTTCAAACATGCTCATGAAAAATTAATCTACCTTCCGCATCATTACGTATCAACACACATGATGTACCACGGTCCAACCCATGGCAGATGTCAGAGGATATTATAATCTACTTGTACGCAATTGGCCAAAGACGCAAATAGCGAATTCTTCCCTCCGTTTGCTTCTTTATCCTATGACACCTGACAAGACACCCTTAGCAGCAGCAATCGAATCCCTATGTAAAACAATGAACGACAAGCTATAGTTCGGCATAAAGTACGAATACAAGCCCGAAGCACCGGAACCCGTCATCGCGTATGAAGTCACATTCCAACTTCCGCCGGAGGCCAACTGTCCTCTGACCAAAGCCGCAATCGCATCACTCGAGAGATTCGTCCGGAAAGAATTCGCCAGACTCCCCAAGATCGAATTGTAACGGGTCAAGTTTGCAGGCTTGATCGCCTCATTAATAATCCCCTGAATCACTCGCAGCTGGTTCGCGCCGCGTGCCAAGTCTCCGCCACTCAAGCCATACCTCGTTCGGGAGAAGCGAAGCGCCTGTTCACCATTCAAGCGAATATTGCCCTCCGCAAACTCACCAAAAGCCGTTGGATTATACACCGTAACCCCGCCAAGCTGGTCAACCAAACCCGTAAGCGTCGAGAAGTTTACCTTCGTATACACAGGGATGGACATACCTAATAAGTTCTCAATCGTATTCTGCGACGAAGTCACGCCCAGAATGCCGGCATGGGTCAGCTTATCTTTGTACCCACCGGTATCCGGTATCGCCACATAAGAATCACGTGGAATAGAGATCAAACCCACCTGATGCGTCGCCGGATTCACAGCCATCACAATATTGACATCCGAACGTCCCCTCGTGCTGATACTGCCGGCACTATCCGTACCCGAGATATAGAGCAAAAAGGGCTCATTACCCGTGACAATCGACGGGGTAAAGGTCTGAATCGGTTCGCTGACCGCAGGCTGCGTCTCTTCCGGCGGCAGGGTTGGTAAAGTAGCTTGCCCTTCATCCGTCGAGGACGGATCCCCTCCGGGCAGCGTATCTTCTGTACCCGAGGTGTTCGGTAACTCAGGATCTGTTGACGCTAACACCCGGGTCTTCTGACTGAAATCAAAATGCAGGTCCACAATAATCGAGCGATATGCCTCGTTAAAAAGAATAATCCGCTCGGTCTGATTCAAGAGGTTCTGCGCCAAGCCAATATAATTCGCGTAAGTCTGCAAGGGCGCTCCGGTATTCTTCGGTAAGAGGGCTGAAATTTGGGTATAATCCGCCCCCTCCACAGCGCCAACTCGCATATTCACAACATCATCAACATCCGTAAGCGGATCATCCGCGCGGACAAGGATCGAGTAGGTATCCTTCTGATCCACGGGTTTCACAACTTCATCCACGAAGCGATTGAGGTCACCAATCACAGCACTTCCGGCAATGAAACCGAATCCCAAGAGAAGCGCCAAGATGATCGCCACAGTCTTCTTCCAGACCCTGCCCTTACTCAAGAGAAGCCAGTCAATCAAAAGATTCAAGAGCACCACGACGGCCACAAGAATAAGTAAGTAGTGTGTCGGCAAATACTGACTGCGATAAACGTTAAAGAGAAAGATACCCGAAATAATTGCCATCAAGATGGCAATAACCAAGCCGAAAATTCGGTCACGCTTCTGTTTCATAAGTTCCTACTATTCTCCTCCGGCGTGTCAAGCCCGCTATCCGGCTCGTCCCGTAAGAGGAACTCCTTTATGAGAAATCGAGGTCTGGCCTTACTCTCCAAGTAGATCTTACCGATGTATTCACCGATCACGCCGATGGCCAGTAAGATCAATCCACCAACCGCCCAGATCGAAACAATCAAGCTTGCCCAGCCGGCCGTAGTATTACCTGAAAAGTACTGTACAACAGAATAGACCAACATGCCAATGCTGACAAGAAAAACGAAAAAACCCAACCTCGTAATCCACTTAATCGGTTGTGTCGACAGCGAAGTGATCCCTTCAATAGCAAAACTCAGCATCTTTCTCAGCGGGTACTTGCTCTCCCCCGCCACCCGCTCCGAGCGGTCGTAGTAGGTAATCGCTGTAGGATAACCGATCATAGGCACAATCCCGCGCAAGAAAAGATTCACTTCCCGGAACTCCGCCAGGCCTTCAAGAGCCCTCCGACTCATCAAGCGATAATCGGCATGATCGTACACGATATTCGCACCCATTAACTTCAAGATTTTATAATAGAAACGAGCCGTAAAACGTTTGAAAAACGTATCCGTCGTCCTCTGCTTACGCACACCATACACGATATCGGCACCCGCAGAATACTTAGCCAACATATCGTCAATCGCGTTGATATCATCCTGCAGATCCGCATCCATCGAAATGCTGACATCACAATGATCCTTCGCAGTCATCAACCCAGCCAACAAAGCATTCTGATGCCCCCGATTCCGCGTGAGATCCAAGCCCGCAAACAAGCTGTTTGATTCATAAAGCGACTTGATGATCTCCCAAGTCTTATCCTTCGAGCCATCATTCACGAGCAAAACCCGGGACTGATCATTGATAATCCCCTGAGCCTGCAAACGATTCATCTTCTCTGCGATCTTCTCCGCAGTAATCGGCAACGCTTCCTCTTCGTTATAGCACGGTATGACGACATAGAGACAGGTAGGCATGGCACACTCCTAGTCAAATTTGCATTAATTATACATCTTCTTGAGGGTTAATTGGTCAGGCTTAACGGCACAATTAAGCGAAATTAAGTTGCAAATTAAGTTGCAAATTAAGTGGAAAATTAAACTGGCATTGGTGCGAGTCAATGTAGAATGTAGAATTTATGTAAATATCTCTCATCACAAGCTAGCATAAACACGCCGCAATCTGTATACTAATTTATAGAATACCTATACATGTTTTTACATACTCCACATCCAGCCGCCAGCCCGTACGCATACCGACACCAGCCGCCAGGCCAAAGGTGCCCCCGCAACAGTTGAGCCGACCAACAAGCCACCAGCTACACCACTACAGGAGCCAACCATGCCAACCATGATCCCCGCCACAATTAATGCACAAACAGTAAGCCAAGCCGAACGCAAGCTCTTCCAAGCCTTCGCAACGGTCGAAGGCGCAGACGACTGGATCATCCTCCACTCCATTGGCATCGCAGATCATATCGACCAAGAGATGGGCGAAGCAGATTTCATTGTCATAGCCCCCTATAAAGGCACCTTCGTCCTCGAAGTAAAAGGCGGCCAGATCAGTCACGCGGGAGGCCAATGGTATTCAACCGACCTCTATGATGGCCGACACGAGATCAAGAATCCGGTAAATCAAGCCAAGTCAGCCATGTTCTCCCTCATGAAATACATCGAGCAGCACCAGGACAGAAAAGACCATCTCCACACAACTCGCTGGGGTTTCGGTGTAGCTTTTCCAGACGTCACCTGGCACAATTCCCCTTCCACAAATCCCAACACCACCGCCCCCGACCTCGCCGAGCCCCAGATCTGCGACAGTGACGACATCCACGACATGCAAGCGTACATCGAGCGTCTGACCCAATACTGGTCAAACAAGACCAGCTTCAATCCCCCGAACAGGACCCAGGCCAACGCAATCGCCGAGCTCCTCGCCCCCCATTTCGACCTCCAACTCAGCATCGGCTCCAGTATGCGCAACTTCGATCGCGAGCTCATCACCCTCACCGAGACCCAACAAACAATCTTCGAAGGTCTCGAAGACAACGAACGCTGTCTCGTCAGGGGGTACGCAGGCACAGGCAAGACACTCCTCGCCATCAATCTCTGCAAGAACCTCACAGCCTCGGGCCAGACCTACGCCCTCTTCTGCTACAATCTCAAGCTCGCAAGCCACCTCAACACCCAGCTCGAATCCAGCGAAACGCAAGTCATCTCATCCCTCACCGATTACATGGAAGGTGTGGCCAAAGCCGCCCACCCCACCCTCGTCTCCCAGTTGAAGAAAGAGGATCCCGCCAAGTTCTACCAAGAAACCCTCCCCCACCTCTTCCTCGAAATCTGGACCGAATCCGGCAATCCACCCTTCGACTACCTAGTCTTAGACGAAGCCCAAGACCTCTTCACACCCAATTTCCTCGAAGTCCTGAATACCCTACTCAAAGGCGGCCTAAAAAATGGCCATTGGACATTCTTCCTCGACGCAGAAAAACAAAACATCTTCCAGCAAGGCGTAGACTTCGCCGGCTGCAAAGAACTCCTTTCCGGCTACGACAGCCATTACGCAAACTATGTCCTACGTGACAATTGCCGCAACACACCAAGCATAATCGAATCAATAGACCAGGTATTCGGCCTAGAAACACGCTACAAAAACCGAAACGAAAAAGGAGCCGAAACCGAATATCACACCTACGCCGGCAGCACCGACCAGGTAAACCAACTGCGATCCATCCTGAGAATACTAAAAGAAGATCACATTCCCCCCGAACACATCACGCTTCTATCCTTTCTCAAATACGAAAATTCCATCGTAAGTCGCCTCAAAAACTACGACATCAACCAAGGCGCCCAACCCATCCCCGACCAAATCCAATTCGCCACCATCCAAGGCTACAAAGGCCTTGAGAACCACGCCATCATCATCACCGACATCGAAGAACTTGAAAACCCCCAAAAAACCTACAAAACCCGCCTCCTCTACGTCGGCATGACCCGAGCCAAAAGCTACCTTGCCCTCCTCCTCTCCAAGCCCTCCGCCAAATACCTCTGCGAAAACCCCGGCAAATTGTTGGGTTGATGATGAAAGTGGCAGACATCCACTAAACGTCTTTGACTTGTTTTGAAAGCTTACTTGACGACATTCCCTTGGTGAATCAACCAGCAGACCTGAAGTAATTATCTGTTTGGTAACCAAGATAAAAACATGCAATATATCTGTTTAAGAGTTCAGGTGAACGGCACTTCTTATAATCTGTACGTTTTTTGCCAAGAATTTTGCTTGACTTCCTGATAACACATTACGGGACTCACTACCTAACACCAAAGTGTGATAAACATTAGATTCAATAGGATCGTGTTTAGGTATGATTTCCTTTGCCAAACAAATGTTCACCGTAAAAGCAATAATACCGCTCGGTTTTGTTAAATGCGAATCTAAAAAATTTACACATGCATCAAGAGGACGCCTCAGAGCTCTGTCAGTTGACAGACCTTTGGCATCCTTGAATACGCCGCTACTTATACTGCCATCTGCTTTCCAGTATGTATCTCCTGGCAAAACAGCACGATATAAGTTTTCATTATCGTCAAAAGCAAGATTAGTTTTTTCCATGAAAATTCTCTACAATCTCAGCAAGTTTAGGAAGAGAAAAATCCATAGTAAACTCTTCCTCAACTCCATCAGCGGTTCTAGAAAAAACAAAAACATGATCTGATTGTATTTCAAACTCAAGATATGATCCATTTGGCAGTTCATATTCAAGCTGGATTGACTCTGCGGCTGTAGGAAAAATCTCGGGTTGGACCCCGAGCTCATTGAGAAGCTCTCTAGTAGCTGAGATAACCTTGTGAGGAATATGTTTAGCACCGTAATAGTTCCAATTATCAGAATAAGACGCTATTTCATCTAGTTTATGTAAATTAACTTCTTTCATTTCTATATTGCTCTTGTATCTGTAGTTGTACAATCGATTCGTTGAGATTAATTACAATGCGCAATAAATTATCAATACTATACTGAGACTTCTGATTAACTGTCGAGTTCATAGAGTGATCAGCAGAAGTCCACGCCCCAGAATTAATTACATTTAACGATTTTCTATCTTTTTGTACAGGATTATCTATGCAAGAAATAAAATCAGTTTCCTGCAGACTTGTTGACGGTAATGCTGAGGATGTCATAGTAATTGTCATGTTTGCACCTGGATATTCTTATCCGATGGATAAGCTGGTATACGATATAAACCAATTTCTTCATCATTCACCTTAGCGCTTAAAGAATACCACTCTTCCTTCATTATGGAAGTATTTCTAAAATCCATGTTCAGCATTACTGAACGATATTCAACGGGCAAATTACCTTCTGCAGATTGTATAGGTGGTATCTCAAGTCGGCCAGTTTCTACAACAATATTATCACTGGGGTCAAGGAATTGTAAGCTGAGATAGTTTGTTTTATCAGTATCAAGCTCACAAATTCCTATTAAAAAGAGAATGAAAACGCCCCGGGAATCGTAAGTGGAGACAACACTTGTAAAGGGTTCACAATGTTGTAAACTTGGTTTCCATTTAATTGTTGAACAGTCTGAATCGAATCACAAAATACAAATGAAGACACTCGTGCCATTTACTTACCCTTCCTTCTTATAGTTTTCTTTTACTACTTTCAGATTACCATTTCTTTTCAACAGATACATACCCTTACTGATAGCAAGGGAAGCTTTCTCAGATTTGTAAACAACATATCCACCTACAATATAACACAATGAGAAGTCAAAAAACTCAGCGCTAAAAACGTTTCCGCATATCATATTTTATATCTATTTTCATCAACACATGCAAACACAAACGAAAACCTAATACTTCCCATTCTTATACACATCTAGCACAAAATCATATTGATAGGCAATCTCATCCATAAATTCTTCATCAGATAGCTCATCATACTTATAGACACCACCTTCAACCAAACAATCGAAGATAAGCTCAGCAATATCTCTATCCTCTTTCACAAGCTTCTTATACCTGGTCTCCACTTCATGAGGGAAATCCAATGTATAAGTGATCACATCAATCTCCCCATCCAAAAATGACTTGGTCATCTTTAATAAAAACTTAATGTTCTCATCTTTCATCTACAGCGATACCCATTCTAATAAATTTCCCAGTAAACGCTAGCAGTTGCACTCGGAAACAACTCGTCAAGCACAATTTTATAGAACGCTACTCGAATCATTATAGCCATATCCGAAACTGTGTAAACGATTCTACGCCAAACAACATTCATCGAACTTTGGCATTACAGAGCCAGGCACCTTGTCCATTCCAAGAGAGAACTATGTCGTCATTCCCTCTCCCCTTTATCTGCCCCCTCTAATTCCTCACCAAGTGCCCCTTGACCATCCCATTCACCCAGAACCCGTTCACGATCCACCCAATCCGCACAACCAACCAACGCGCTGATCAGCCCCTTCCAGTAGAATCGTGCACACAAGCATCTCAACACCGATCAATTATACACTCAGAAGCTCGCATCCTCATCCACACCGACTCTCCATCTCACCTGGCCAAAGCCGCCGCCCCCACCTTCCTCTCTCACTACATCAGCAAACCATCAGGCAAGTCTCTGCCCTTACAAATGGGCAACTGTAACTGTCGCTGCCAGTCTAATTTGTTCCGTTGCTGACGTCTTGTTTGTCATAGAACTGCCGACTATACTTGTCCGTGATATCAGTTACTTCATCTAGGTATCGTACTCCTCCTATCGTTCGTGTTATCATTCGTTTGCAATAGCAAAGAACGGAGGGATCTCAAAACGAAACACATCCCCTATGTGTCTCTGCCAACCAACTTTGTCCATCAGCTGACATCTTCTCTGTCCCAGAATTGCCGACCATTCATGTCCGACTACCATAAAAAAGCTCCGGGTGTGTTTTTGCCGACCTCCCGAAGCTCTGCTCAATAAAGCATGATTATCGTATCAGAATTTCATTTGAAAGAAGGCCCCTGATCAACCATTATCATTACGGGGTTAGTCATTCCTCCTTGTCCTATCTGCGGAGAGGAACTACAAGGCATAATCAGTTGGCAACAGCCCGATAGAAGAACTTTACTGTAAAGAAGAACTCATTTCAACGAAAGAGATAAAATATTTGATTCATTGTTTCCTCCATTTTCACTTGAATGTATCAAATATATTCTTTGCTCTTTGATCAGTCTAATAAACTTGGAGTTGAGGTGTCCAGGTCTGATCCTTAATATCATATAGACTTCACATTATTATCCTCCCTACTTCTTTTTTATTGCTGAACTTTTTTCGGAACGCACATCGAGGTTCCTACGCTTTACAGCTTCGCATATGCTGCTAAGATCAGGCATAAGACGAAAAGTATTATAACCAAGAGTATCTAAATACTGATTTAATTCATTCCGTAAGTCTTTATGTATCTTAATATAATAGGAATTGTTATTTAGTATTTTGATATGCTCGCCTTTATCTAGCGTATATGGAAACATAAACAGACCTTGTTGCATGATTATTCTTTGGTTAGCTTGATTTGGGTCTATAAAAAGAATAACACGATTTCGTAGTTTATCCTGTTTGCTAATTGCATCATCTATGGTATTTTTATAGCCATCTAAAGCCAAAATATTACGTCCCAGTAAATTCTTGCCAAACAAATCGTTTACACTATTAATACATTGACATGCCTTAGTTGCAAGTGAATCTGTTCTGGTAAATTTCATGTTATATATATCATTATTTAGAGGGATAGCTGGTGCACAAAGGTTTTCGTCAAGGTTTGCATATCGAATATAGTAATATTCTTTATCCTCGGGAACATTATACTTACCTATTGACTTAGGAGCAAAAAGCGCAAACGATAACGCAATAAAAGGATTATGGGTGAAATCTAGTAACCGTGTTGGCAATCCAAAATGCTGTGCGTATGACATGAAGTCTATGGGTGTAGTCGCATGAAAATAACTACTTCCGTATTTTTCGAAATCATCGAGAAGTCTACTTTCAATATTTGCATAACTTGTTTTTCCTCGTATAATATTGGGAAGCAATTCATCCTGCTTGCCATATCCTCGAAAAACATACCCACCCATTTTAGCAAGAGTATTTAACCTATCAATTACTGCTTGCACTCCTCCGGATGCATCAATAGTATCAATGTTATCATAGTGAAGTTCCATATTCGACCTCCTAAAATTCTATCCCACATTCGTCACCCTTTCGCCCCTGAAATTCCCGGAATTATCGGCTTACACTTGAGTCCTGGCTTTAGATAGACATTTTCATCAAGTCCCAGTGCTTCGAGATAGCGTAACTGCCGATCATCTGGTGGTTTGAGAAAAGCTCGTTGACCTCGGATCAAGTAGATCCGAATGCCTCGAAGCGCCCAAGTAAGCATGTATGTAGTCGGACGATCCGTGTCCTGATACGTTTTCCAGCCAGGGAGTTTCTTGCCGGTTTCTTCCACATAACGTCGCATCATTCGTTGCATGAGCCGGTAAATCATCAGGGCAATAATCAGAACCATACCAAGTGCATCAATACGGGATGGCGTTTTCAAAAAGAGGTCATTTACCAGCAGAGGATCTTTCAAGAAAGCAAAATTCTGTTCAACAGCGAACTGGCCTTTATAGGCTTTAAGGATCTCTTTCGCAGCTAGTGTTTCTGGAGCTACATTCGTTAGCAATACGAAGCACCCAGCCTTGCGTTTCCCGGCTGCCACGCGGTCTTCTTGTGGAACAATACGGATAACAAGCTCGTACCTTTCCATCTCCTTGGCTTCACCGTTTTTAGGTGGTCGGCCACGGCCACGAACGGATACAGTTTTAATGTCCACTTGCACTTGATGGTATGTACTCTTCATCGTTTGCACCTGCAAGGCAGCCTGTTGAGCATCGGTCTCACAGGCATAGCGGAGTGGGATGGATTTGAACGCCTTTTGCAGGGTAACTTCCGAGTCTGCGAAGTCTTTTTCCAATTTTTTCAAGCGTCTTTTGTCCAGAGCATCTGAGTGAATCACAACGGCTCTATAGGATTCATCCTCAATCGTTACACTAGCCTCTACCGCCTGATAAGCAGCAGCTGGCCGTTTGTTACTACTAGAGATTTCATTGAGTTTTCCGATAGGGATCCATTTTCCGTTTTCCATCGCTTCATCGATGACGCTCTCGCATACCTTGAAGTTTGCTGGCAGACGGCTGATAAAGCGAGTATCTCCAAGGACGGCCAAGTTCTTACTCGTCACCATAGCCGAATCGGCGATGTAAATAAAGGCACCTTCGCCCAAACCATGTTGTTTCATCAAAGAGGAAATTGTCTTCAGGATCCGGTGATTGGATTCCTTGTCGGAAGAATTTCCATCCAAAGTTGTGCCGAAGATAGGTACCCCGCTATCTACACAGAGTAATTCCGTCATGAATTGTTTGAGATCCGGGCGAAGATCCTTGCTGTGCCCGTAAGTAATTTTAGGCCCCTCTTCATCCGATACTTCATAGGATCCCCAGACACTCGTGGAGGTGGTATCGTAGCTGATCGTTGCGGGATCCAAGGTAAAACGCCTCACTGCTTCAACACCTAAGGCTGACAAAATCCTGCCCGTCCCACATGCGGCGATGGCATCTAGTGAACGACCTACATTGGTATCACTGAACCCATGCGGATCGACTTCTTCCCCCAAGAGCAACTCTCGGTCGATTGCTGACACAAAATCCTTCAAGTGATAAAGCGGACTTCGACCCGATAGGGTGTCTAGCACCATGGTCTGCACCAAAAGTCCCGGTTGCAACTGCATCTGGGATTGAACAAGTGAGTCAATAATCTCCCTTAGTCCTAGCGTGCGGCAATAGGCGGAAGCAGGAACCAGAAAGTTATGCAGACACGCATCTTCCGTATGAGCGGCATGAGCCTCACTAAGGATTTCCATCAACTCCTCATGGCTGTATATCGTCATAATACCCTTCTTTCAGTAATTCCAGATTGATCTGGGTGATCTGCAGCAAGATCGAATCGACTTCTTGACTTTGCCGAATTCCTGCCCGAACCAAGGCCTCCTGATTTCTTCGCACATAGGTCTGGCGCTGTTTCCCATCTTGCATAGTTGCCAAGTAATGTCGCGGCCCATGCCTCTTGCCCGTATGACATTCGCAATCCGGACGAGTACATGTGGAATAGCGCTCTACCCAGGTGCCGTGCAATAACCAAGCTTTGCTAGCCAAGACTTGAATCAAACGATTCCGTTCCTCTAGTAATGTTTCAATATACTCTTTTGACATATGAACAGTGTAGCGCTACTATTAATGCTATACAAGTGCATAGAAGAAAAGCCGTCAGTTTACGGCTAGAAAATAGGCTTAGATTTACTCAAATAGGGTGACGAATGTGGGTTCTATCCCTAAGACCATCAGTTCTTTCTCAAAAGCACAAATATCTTTTGTTGTCATTACCAGCCTAATTTGGCCTGTTACTGACGTCTTGTCTTCCTTTGAATTTCCGATAATACATGTCCGAAAATTATGAACGGAAAAGCGTTGTGTGTATTTTTACCGCCTCTCCCGAAGCTCAGCAAAAAAGTATGATTGTTGCATCTGAATTTCATTTGAAAAAAGTTCCCCTGATCAACCTATGTCATTACGAGGCTAGATATTCTTCTTGTTCGGTTTGCGGAGGAGAACTTCGCTTCTATTTGCATACCAGTCAAGTAATTAGGTTACTAATTTTCTATCTAAAGAGTATCAATTAACCCTTTTGACGGTTTAGAGGCTTTTTGAAAAGCGTTACGGATTAGCTTTGCTTGCTCTTCTCCTCTCTTTGAAATGATGTTAATCACATCTCCATCTTTTACTAGTTCACTGGTAGAGATTTTTATCTGAACAGCTGTTCCAGAAAAGTATGTATCACCAACAGATGTGTCTCCATTATTAATATAAAGGTATTTATTTCCTGAAGCTAAACAAAATGAACCACGAAGTTCCTTACATATCTCACTTACCATAAATAGTCCAAAACCAGAGTTAGTCCAGTAGTCATCAGAATTGTTCTTTTTCGACGGATTGAAGGATTGAGATATCCCTGCCTTTATTGCATAAGTTAGTGCCTCTGCATCATTATTAACATATTCTCTATGTATTTCATTTCGTTGGAGACTTTTCAATATTCCTATGCCTTCATCAACAATTGCTATTTCAGCACGTTGATCTCGCCAATATTGCCCGCAAATCCAGGCTGTACCACAGTCAGCATGTTCAGGAATGTTTCACAATATTTCGCGAATCAAATATGTAAGTAGCTCACAGAAATTCTTGTTATCACGACCTAATACCTTTGCTAGTTCTGAAGATTTTGATTCGATAGCACTTCCGATATCGATCATTCTTCCCGCTGCTATTTCATCTTGATGTATCTGATGCAAGTTCATTTCTGTGATTGGGAGGTAATTATTATTTCCGATTGCTTCTCCTGGTTTATTCCCTAGGTCTATGCTTTCTGAAATAGCTTTGAAAAAGCCCATGTGAGAAGCATAGGATGTACACTCTTCATCTCTAGGACCTAGCAATCTAAATGCAGTGTCAGGGTGTTTTTGTCTAAATTGTTTAATACTACAGGCTGATAGCAGCATCCCAAATGGTTCAACCCATTTCATGCGATTATAAAACTCAAAATCACCATCAACCAATGTTATCTCATTTAATTCTTTTGCAAATTTCAAAGAGTCCTTAATTTTAAGTGACGGAATTTCAAACATCATATCTTTCATCTCCCGTATCTTGTAAATTGACAAAGTTTGCCATCTACAGAGAGTATAACTGATTCATATACTCAATCCAACCAAATTCAGAGATCATGCTTGTGAAAACATTGCATGCTGAGAAAGTCTTCATCTCATAGGTTTCACTAAAGTAGCGTCCTTAATCTTTTGTTGAGGTCAACAGTCAGTTAATTCCTCTTCAGCCGTCAATTTTCGGGAGACAATGATAACGAAATAGACCATATAGTTTCAGCTCACAAATATAGACTATCCTCCCCGCACTTACCTATCTCACTACTGACGATATCAGAACTGAAGTCTTACCACATTACTCCTCGAACTACCCGGTTTCCTTACTTACTGCGCGAGCTACACTAACGACGTTTTCGCAAGGCTCCAACAGGACAACAATTCTCTAGTACCGTACGAAGCGCATTCTGGGTGTAAAATCATCATTGGCGTGAAGCAATCCTAAGTGAAGCTAAGAACCGCTTTCTTGTTTTCATATCGCCTGCTTATTCTTTCGCCTTTCTGTCTAAAAGGTTGATACAATCTTCGAAAAACTTTTTTATCTGAACGACCCTCTCGTTCTACACCTCTGATCCGTAGTGCGAACCGCCAACTACCGTCCAACTAACTTGCGCCATGAAACATCATCATTCCCTCTCCCCATTTCATCTCCATGAGGCCAAAGCCGCCGCACCCCACCCTCTTCGATTTTTCGGAGGTTAGCATATTCGGCAACTCTTGCGAATAGATGTCTTGCAATCAATAGATTGATCATGTTCGATCAGGTTAGATCTACACTTTGTTGTCCTCATTTGTGGAAATACAGGTATGTACTCCACATAATTCCCTCTTGACCAATTAGCGCAATTATGCATAAATTAATGCTAAGGAGGCGATACCATGAAGAGGATTAGGCCAGTATCAGATTTGAGAAATAATTTTGCGGAGATCACCAGAGATGTACAGTCCAGTAAAGAACCTGTGTTCCTGACTAAGAATGGCGCTGGCTCTATTGTTGTCATGTCTATGGAGGCTTATGAAGAAGGCTTGTATGAGAGCCAGGTCTATGACAAGCTCAGAGAAGCCGAGATTCAGGCTATTGAGAGCAAGGTTAGGTTGAGCCATGAGGACGTGATGCAGTCTGCCAAAGAGCGCCTAAAGGTCAAATAGGAGGGGAAGCAGCATCGTGCATAAGATAGTGTACTTGCCACTTGCCAAAGCTGATATTTTAGAGGCGGTTGATTATATCGCTGATAGGCTGGATGCACCGCAGGCGGCAGAGGATTTACTGGATGAATTGGATGTAGCCGTTCAGCGTATTGCAGAGTTTCCTTATACCCATGAACTGTACAGTACAACACGGCCTATGCGGGGTGAGATTAGGAAAATCCCGGTTAAGGGGTTTGTGTTGTACCATGCCGTGCTTGAAGATACTGTTGAGATAAGAAGGTTTTTACATGGGCAGCGGGACAGGTCTGTGATTGAGTAGCGTGAGCATTTGGGGGTAAAAATACTGTATGTATATTGTGTTTTTCTCGAAGTGTCGCTGCCAGCCTAATTTAGCCCGTTACTGACGTCTTCTCTGTCCCAGAATTTCCACCAATACCTGTACGCACATCAAGAAAATAAAAAGCTCCGGGTGTGTTTTTGCGGACCTCCCGAAGCTCTGCTCAATAAAGCATGATTATTGTAACAGAATTTTATTTGAAAGAAAGTTCCCCTGATCAACCTTTGTCATTACGGGGTTAGATATTCCTCCTTGTCCGATTTGCGGAGGAGAACTTCGTTACTACGATCGTCGTCAAAGGAAAGCCAAAAACCATCTAGGAGATTCCCGTGTTTTCTCGCTTCGTCGCCTTCGTTGCCAGAACCGAAGCTGTGCCAGATTACACCTAGAGCTCCCCGATTTCCTTCTTCCCTACAAGCGTTACACCGCTGACGTTTTCGAAAAACTCCATCAGCACAAAGAGACCCTAGCCCCGTTTGAAGCCAGTTCTCGCCGCAGGATAAAACGCTGGTGTGAAGCCTTCCTTCGTGAAGCACAAAATCGCTTGCGTATGTTTTCTGCGTCTTTGTATTCCTTCTCCTTCCTGGTCATAGGGATACTGATACTCTCAAAATACCCTTTTCACCTGAACGGACCTCTTGTCCAACGCCTCTGATCTGTGGTGTGGTCCACCAATTACCATCCAACCAATTTTCGCCAAGAAATCCCCATCCTCTGCTCTCTAAATTATCTCCCAGAGGCCAAAGCGTGCGAATCCACTCTTTTCTCTCTTTCCCTGGACACACCATAAGTAAGACTCGGAGATTAAATCAGGCAACCAGCAGACACAATAAGATATCAGCAACACGAGGTCATGAAAATGCGAACGAGTTTGCTGAAAATCAATTAGTTCCTATTAGCAAATGCTGCATTCATTGGTATTGCATCATAAGTTTTGTTGCAAGTTCGTTGAAGAATGAATTAAAACTAACATCGTCAAACAAGTTTCCATCAAACACATCATGGCATTGATTAGAAATTCTATCATAATCATTCTTTGGAATTTTCTGTATTATCGATTCAAGAATTTTTAATACTTCTTTTCTATAGTTGTGTTCTGTTTTATTCCAATACTCAGACTCAATCTCCTTGGTTAATATTTCGCGCGATTTCGAGTAAGCCCATAGTAATTCTGCGATGTTATCAACTCCCTCATATCCAGTAAAAATTGGATTATGTACTTCAAACTGATTATCAAAGCATCCCAGCATTTGTGATGATATTTCTATAAGATATGGTGGGGTCAACTCTTCTAGTTGAGAGGTATCATTGTTATCAATAGCTTCTTTAAGCTTCTTTAATAAGGATTTAGGCACTTTAAGTGCGGTTTGTAAAATTTTTCCTTGATCATTCATTTCTAATAGTACTAAGTAATCAAACTCAAAATCTGCAAACGGTATACACTGACACAATAATTCCGTTAAAAGAGAGCCGTTGTAAGTGTCAAGATTACTGACAACCACTGGGTAATAACTGAGTGTTTTTTCATAATAATACCTATCCGGGAATATTATAGAATGTTTGACTGATATACCAGAAAGTGCTTGTTTTATTATTTCTAATTTTGATTTATGGTAATCAAAGTACCATCGTGAAACTTGAAACTTGTCAAAAAAACGGCTTGGTTGATGTTCTTCATAGTAAGAACATTCCATCTGAAGATCCAATAATCTTTGATTTTCTAACATGCTAATCATGTCATGTTTTTCGATAAAATTGCATTGTTCTTCAGCTACACTTTGAAAAAAAGTCTGCATTTTTTCTAGACTAGATTGTATTGCTCTAAGATTTATTATTGCTAGCCTAGATGCATGTGGTTCACGAGATAAGAAACCGGATAGTTGGTCAAAAAAATTTCGAACACTTTGAAAATACTCGTTTTTAACTTTGACAAAACCTTCAGGAATACTAGCTTTTACATCAAAAGGTCTATCTTCATATGGGAATCTAAATTCCATAATCAATTTCCTATTCATTTCCACTCTTAGAGAGTCAATATCATTAAGAACATTTCTAAAATGCTCTCCTTTAAGAATTTTATTTATACAAGTTATGCTTTTTTGATACAGTTCAACAACGGTTATCCTAGCAGAAAACCAGTATTCTAGCCACTCAATGATGCTGTCACATTCATAGTTGCTCATTATTGTTTTGCTCCACAGTGAGTTAAACTCTTGATGGAACATAATAAATAGATTTCTGATAGGCATCGTTTTCAGGGAATCATCAGGAATATTATAATTACTAAGCATTTCTATTCTTGGCTTAAGAGACACAGTGTGATACTTCTCAAATATTGGCAGCATTTTACATATTGTTTTTAGTCTTGAGACACTTTCATCATTACCATTTCTGATATTGCTTGGCAATAGAATATATTCAACAAATATGTCATTGTCTTTTACATATACCCTTAATGATTCTGTGGATGCTTTTAGATAGCTTAATATAGAAGAAATATTTTTATTTACAAAGTTCAGATAAAGTTCTCTATCCCCACAAAAGCAAGTATACATTATTGATGAGATACTATCTTCTGAATAAATATTCTTTCCTTCCCAGATTTTATCAAGCGGAACATTTTTTGATAAATTCAGAGCTGGATTGATGTTATAGAGCCAATACATTATTTTCGAGTATGATTCTACGTCGCTAGTAATATCAAATAGATCATGATCTTTTAATTGATTGAAAATGGCAATACACAAGTGGTAAACATCTGTTTGAGGTAAGTCAATCTTTGGTATACTGTCTCTTAGATCACGTAAGTATTGGATATTTGGGTTATTGGGATCGATTTTTAGCAATTCATCCATAGCGTTCGATGTAAAGTCAAACTCATGAAAGTTTGTAAAAGGATTCAGTTCCATGTCTAAAATGAATAATCCACCATGTTCATTCGCATCATCAAAAGCATGTCGATTACTAAGAAAGTACTGCATAATACTTCCTGAAAACACTCCTTGTAGAGCGAAAACGTAATGAGATAGATCGCTTCCATTCCACATGGAATCTATTACTTCTGAATAAAAACTATGTTTATTTGTGATCACTTTCGGGAGGTTGGAAAAAAGCTTTGCGAAATAGCTATGATCTGCAATCTGTACTACCTGAAGTGCAGTATCACTAATATCGATAAAATCGTGCAGTTTATCAACTATGTGTTGGGAGCGGACTGGGTGAAGACCTTCAACATATTTTCCCACATTGTCAACTCGGATTAAAAACTCATTTTCAATGCTCTTTAGGATTTCTCCATAATCAAAATGGGCAGTATCTGGTAAACTCTTTACTAATTTATCAACCGAAAGTTTGATCCCACAAGTATCAGCGAAACACACTTTCCTAAGGATATCGCATTTTATCTTCCCAGTATTATTACTGTTTATTTGCTCTAATTGGTGAGAGATTCTTTCTGATAACATCTCACCGTGCGTAAGTAAATAAATATATTCGATAAGCAATTTACGGTTTGCAACCTTTACCCAAGACTTTCTCCAATCATATATTGAAGGATGGATTTTATTTACTCTTTGAAGTGCCTCAAATATGCTTTGAGCTTCTCTTTCATTAAGAGTAGGCTTTACAATATGTAACAACTTAATATTACTCAAGTCACCAGCATAGCTGTACCAGTCATCTTCTCTTACTGTAAGAAGAAGTTTGTAATGGTATATAACTTCTTCTTGTAATAGTTGTGCCAGTCCATTCCACCCAGAAAGCTGAGAGTCTACATTGTCAATGAGGATAAGCGGTTTTTCTCCTAATCGAACTCTGGAAGCTAAGAATTGTACAATATTACTCAACTCCCTAGGATCGTTACACCATATTAACCTGTAGATATCAAATTCATCCCTGAGGTTATAGGCAACTTGGAAAGCCAGCGTAGTTTTACCCTGTCCACTAGAGGCTTTAATAACGGTAACTCTGTTCTTTTCAATTGATTCAGCCAACTTTTCTTCAAGTTCGGGTCGTCTCACTGGTAACTGTGAAACAATATCGCCAACTGTTGGCTTTTTACCTTCATAGAAACCGTCTTCTGCTTCAGTGATAACCTTATCAAAAAATATTTTCTTTATCCATTTGTAAGCGGGGTTATGGGTGCCTTTATTAATATCATCCTTAACATCTTGTACCAATACATCAACTTCTCTCTTATTCAAGAAACTCCGTTCCACCATTTTATTTAAACAGCATATTTTGAAAGCATTGGCAAATAATTTAACATTTTCTGTTGTAATATCATACTCTTGAATAAGTTTCTTCTCTATTTCATCAATTAAATAATTTCTCTCTACTTTCTCAAAACTAAGTTTTGAGACAAAGTCTTCAAATGAAAAATTGTTCCAATTCCATAAAAAGTTCTCAGACTTTATTTTTTCAACAACACTTTTCCAGTATAAAGTGGATTGTTCATCAAGATCACTCTCAAAGAGTTTACTCATATGCCCCTTAGCTACAGAAAAATCAAAAACCAGCTTAAAATTTCGGACGTTATCTAGTAGGTAAATCTCCAAGAAATTTTTCAATACATCACTTAAGAAACTAGCGTTTTGACGTATAGTTGAATACTTAATTTGTATATGAGTGATACTGTTAGAAACTTCTACCTGCTTAACTTGATCGAGATCCTCAATCCCTTCAAAGTAAAACTCCGTGTTTTCGTCAGACTCTGACAAGATCAAGTAGCTTGAATACAACAGTTGATAACTATATCCCTTAAGTGCAATTTGACCTCCATTACGCGAATCGTGTACTTCTTGTATTGCGACCTTTGGAGAGTCTACTTTTTGTTTTTTTCCAGTTTTTTTCTTTGCCATACTTCAGCCATTCCCCTTTTGTCGCAAGCGATAAGTATAGTTTTGCATATACAAATAATTTCTCAACTCATCATGATTCTCAAAATATAAACGTTCAGTTCTTTCAACCTTTATGAGGAGGTTCTGAGCTAATGATATATACTTATAGCATTGTATCATCTGTTGCCACATACATTGACAGATTAGAGATTAGAATTTTGAAGTACTAACAGATTGACTCATCGAAGTAGTATTTATTAAGTCTTGTTCGACGGTTTCCCATTTATCTTGTGTTGAGCAATACCCTTGAAACTTCTCAACTCTATTTTGATTAATACTCAGCATTCACCTCTAAATCATTGATGCAAAATACTTGGGTCTTATCAAGTCTGTAAACTGCATCTCTACGCTTCTTGATTTCCTTTTTAATCCAATCAAGATACCAATCCAAATTTCTTAACAATCTTAGAAATGGTAGACCGAATCAAATTTTTTACTCTAATATCTATACTATCATAGCAATAAAGTTTATAGAGTTTATCCATATCCAAAGATTCAAGGTCTCGCATAAAATTATCTCGGTTAGGATTACGATTAGCTGAGCGGATTGCTGCAGGGTTGTAAGTTAATGCTTGGTATACATCAACCTCGACAGATCTCAATTTATCACTCAACGATTTAAAAATTGTGTGTCCCTTACCTGAATTTACCAGAACAAGGGACGTCCCCTTGTCATCATCCATATCCGGTAATAAGCGTTTCACTCCCCAGAAATCTGCTAGTGTAATGTCGCTATAACGTTCCACAGATTTAAACTCGCATGCATAACACGATGGCCGAAGGCAGACATCTTTAAGGAAGGTACGCAGAAATATATCTTCTCGTAATGTTTTGTTGTACTCTTCTGAGTTTAAAAACTTTATCCGCATAGAAAAATTATTCCAACCTTGGCTTTTGTCTCTGAATAATATCTCCTTTGCTTCAGATCCATATCTCATTTGTTGTTCATCAACATACTTCTTCCAAACTTTAGGTGAAGGCACTCCATGACAAACAATATCGACAGTAATTAGGTTGGGGTAATCCTTGCCCAAATACGATCGTAAGCCTGCGATTTGACAAGGGGTGCCTGAAAACAACACTTGGCTTCCTTCTAGTAAGTGTTTCTTTGCTTGCTTATATGTATCACCTATTCTACTTTGAACATACTTCGAGCCTCGAAGTACATTGATGCCTGCTACATCATCAACCGGAACATGAACAACTTCAGCATCATCAGTAAGAGAAGCTCCGTATACCACTCCATGTTCTGCTAGCGTATTTTCTGCTAACAATGTGAATATTCCACCTGAAGAACTATTCGCACGAATATCATCATCATTTGATATGCACGCGTAAGATATGGGCTTTGAATTTTTGTCTGGTTTATTCACAATCGGACAAACATCGATACAGCGATGGCAATTAATACACTTATCATGATCTACTTCTGGGTACCAAAAGCCTTCGTCATCAGATTTCATTTTGATGCAATCTACCGGGCAGACATTGTAACAAGCATGACAACCCATGCAATCTATTGGAGTTTTTATGACTTGATCTATCATTTGAATACCCTTCAATTACTGCTTCTTCCGATGGAATAGCTTGTTCAACGGTTGCCTGATTAAGTCTTTCTCGTAATCGTTCATGCCGAAGAACCACATCGACAGCACGAACACTAGGACATAGAGTACACCACCGGCGAGGAATTGCCATCCCCGATAGAGGTCAAAAAAATAATTTAAGGCGATTCCTGCTGCTGTTGGTGTTATGAAACCGGGGAAAATCTTCAAGATTTCTACCCAGAAAAATTTCATATCTAGTCCCACTCTGACATGGTAATAGATGTTCATGATGAGCCCATTCCCAACCAATAAGCTCAAGGCTGTCCCGAGAGCAGCACCAATGCCACCGTAGGCTTTGGCCAAAGGGATCGACAACAATACATTCGCGGCAGCTATGAATAAATACACCCAGGAACGAAATTTGTGCATGTTTTTTGCTCGCTGGATCTCGATTCCTAAATTTTGAATCAAGGGAATGGTAACAGGAAGGATCAAGAGTAGAGCGATCGGATATGCTTCATCGTAGTTTGACCCTGCCCAGAGATTGATGAAAGGGCGGCCAAAGAAGATTAGGCCGGTGGCGATCAGAGAGAGGATGAGAAATTGGATGCGGCCGATGCGGGTGAATAGTTTCGTCAAGACCGTATTGTCGTCTGAAACGGCAACGATCTGATGGACTTGGGGAATAAAAACATTCGAAATATTTGAGGATATTGCTGTGTAGTACGAATTGAGTTGTGCCGCCAAGCCATATACTGCAACGGCTACGGTTCCCCGGACGCGGCCCAAGATGAACTTGTCTACATTCCAATTGATCTGGTCAATAACTAAGTTAATGAAGATATAAGAGGAAAAGACGGTCATCTCTTTCATGAGTCCAAAATCGAACTTCTTGAAAGAGAATTTCATCTTCAGTACACGGATGCAGTAAATGGCATAAATAATTTCGACCGCAATATTCAGTACTGTTGTAACGATAACCATGCCAACTGAACCATAACCTGCCAGCAATACTGGCAAGGTTAGGAATGGGCTTGTGATGGTTTTGATCAGATTCACGAGCTTTTGGAAAACGAATTTCTCATTAGCAGTAATATGGGAGGTAAAGACAATAGCCGGGAACGAAATGCCAAGGTTCACGACAAGGATGAGCATTAATATTTTGGCACGCTCGAGCTCATAGGCGGTCAATTGAGAACCGAAGATGGTGTCTGAATTAAAGGCTAAAATTGTACCGGCAATGACAGCAATCAAGCCGAGCACAGAAAAGATAACCAGGAACATCCCATTCAGTGTGGCGATTTTCTCTTCATCTTCTTTAACTTTGTACCTCGTGTAGTAGCGCATATATGCACTGCCAAAGCCGAAGTTTAGAACGCCCAAATAAGAGACCACTGAAGATACTAGGTTGTAGAGTCCATATTCACTCTGTCCCAGCAGGCGCAGCATGACCGGCGTATAAATAATGGAGACTAGATAGCCTAGTCCCATAGAAATATAGGATAGTGCTGCACCTGCTTTGCGTTGGTTAATTGCCATTTTTATTCATTATCCTCAATATGTAGGGCATTGCGTAGGTAGGTTATTGCTTTATTTCTTTCATCTTCTAAAATAGGTGGAACATGGGAATAATCAACACAGAAGTAGCTATCAGTGTTGACAGCCTTATCCCATTTACGACCCTTAAGCTTAAATTTAGAAATCAATGTATCTATTCGCGAACTCATAGAGCCTGTTTTTGATACTCGATCGAAGATGACGAATGGCTTTTCAAAAAGAATAGAAAAAACTGCACCATGAAATGAATCCGTGCAGAAAATTGTGCAATTATAAATGTAATCAAGAAACTCTCCTGGATCTGCAGTATATCGTTCTTCATCCTCAAGATCAGCCATTCTAACTATTTCTAGATTATTCTGCATTGATAAGTTCTTTATCCAGTTTCTTTTTTCAGCATCGATGTCTCCGAGAAAGTAAGTTAACAAATAATTGTTCTTTGGCATATATTGTGCAGGCTTTGATATTTGCAACCACTTTTCTTTGCTAAGCATTAATGTAGGATCGACCAACACCGGTACATCCCTACCTGTGAGCTCTTTTACAATTGCAGCACCTGAATCTTCACGAACAGAAATATGCGCCATTTCAGAAAGCCATTTTTGATAGTTTTCTCTGTACTCTTGTGGAATTTCTGAAATCCCAAAACTGGCAGCATATGCAATGCGCTTTTCCTTTGGTGCAAATGTCAAAAAATCAAGAGATGAACCACCACGATAGTTTGGATTCCATACCTGATCACTTCCAACTAAAAATGCATAGTAGTTCTTATTATCTATCGTTTCTATATTTGTTAGATTATACAACTGTTTGGTTTCTGTTAAGTACCGGCTCGAAAATTCTCTGAAATTCTTTTCTCGAATTGGAGCAAGGATAGCAAGTTGTTTATCATTCTTATTGGGATAAATTCTTCTTCTTAGTAAAATTATGATTTTTTTTAAATAACTTCGTAATATCTTAAATCTTGTTTTTTTAATTTTCCCCAGCAAATTGCCTTTTATGTTTGGTGAATTGATAATTGTCATGGGATCATATCCAAATGATCTCAATATGGTATGTGTTGCTACATTTTGAAGTCGATTTCCATAGTTGTCGTAATCAATAATCGTGATAATTCCAACTTTAATCATGCTACTATTCATTAACTCTTTCTACCTCAATATATTATAAATGATCTATGCCTATATGGAATCTAAATCTTAAATTTTACAATCCAGTATAATCGATAATATGTATACAATAATAAATACCACCGATGCCGAAGTGCTGTTATGACAAATTTCTTAGACATTGAGCACCCAGATAAATTAACGCCCATTAAATGATACTTTAAGTCATGATGTGCGCAAATAGTCTTAATATCTCTGCATTTTTGAATGATACTATGTTTATTATCAGGATGAACTTCATTAGCTATAGCATCAATGCTAGCGCTTATGTATCTATTACTCATTCTCCCACTCGCCATGGAAAAGTAAGATGAGCTAATTAATAGCCTTGATAATTCGTCATGAACATCTAGTAGTTGTCGAAAAAAATCTACTTTGTATGAAGAACTAATAGTGTTTGAATGAATACGATAATGGTATAAGGGCTTCTTACTTACGCTAACACTATTTACAGAACCAACAACACCATTAATAAATCCAGATTTCTGATAGATTATAGCGAGATAAATATCATTAATTTTCACAGGAATAGCATTTACCATAGAATGTTTAACATCTCTTTCTAATTTCTCTGACCATTTTTCACCTCGAGAAAGCATGGTCAACTTAGTACCTTCAAACCATCTTTTACTAGATCTAAACAAAAACACATTGATATCTATCCAGAAATCACCTAATAGAACTTGTTCGTAAATTGATTTCTGGATACAAACATTCGTATCCGATACAGGTGAGCCATTACAAATAGTAAAATAATACTCGAATTCATTTTGCAGATTATTTTCATTATTTTCATTTGCTTTACGAATTGCATCATTAAGTAACAACAGATTAATTATATTAGCAATTGTATTGCTACGGTATCTAGTTATTGGAAAATATAGAAGTTTCATTTACTTAATCTCTTTCAAATAATGTCTTATTTCACATACTATTAAATAGTTAATAACATAACAATTCCACGAACTAATGTACAAGCAATTATCCATTATCTAACTGAGGGGATTCTAGGTGCAATCCAAAACTTCCCAAAGTGGAAAATTTTTGAAAAAACCAAAACCAATTTGGGACTACATGGCTTTAAAATAGATAATAATAGGCTATCTATAAACGAGTTCGGCTTGTATAGCGCAATAAGTTCTACAACGCTTTCATCATTAATTATTTCCCTCGTTTTTATAACCTTTTCTTTGTTAGTTAACATGCAATCAACATGATAAAATTCCATGGTGCTACTAAATACATTTCTCATTAATCGTTTGAAATACTGTGTTTTATCAATAGAATGTTTATCTAAGAAATACTTATATCTGAGAGTTACGTCTCTAAGTTGAACAAACTTATTTTCATGGTACCTATGGGTTATGCTTCCTTCATCAATATAATAGTTATACGGACATTTAGTAGAAACAAAGATTGAATTAACATATTCTGAATAATCGATATTAAACAAAAAATCTTCACCTAACTTATATTGACTATTTAACGAAATGCCAAATTCGATAAGTAGTACTCTTTTATATATTTTGTTCCACAAAGGATTAAAAATCCCGTCTGAAATTAAACCATTCATTGCTTCAATATATTGCGAATTAGAAATTATTTGCATGGGATTATCTGTTTTTATATAATCACATTCCTTTGTATTTCTTTTTTCATTTCTCCTTATTCTTTTATATCCACAGATTATTAGATCGTAACATTGAATAGTAAGGATATCTGCATAAATCTCTAACCAGTTATTATCTACTGTGTCCTCAGCATCGATGAAAGTAATATAATCACCTTTCGCTGCAATAATCCCAGCATTCCTGGCAGCAGCAGGGCCTTGGTTTTCTTGATCAATTACGATAATATTTTCATATTTAGTTTCTAGAGCTTGGCATATCGACGCTGTGTCATCAGTTGATCCGTCATTAACGATAATCAGCTCAAAGTTTGTATATGTTTGACTATAAATAGATTCAATAGTTGTATTTATGTGTCTTGCTGCGTTATAAGCAGGCATAATAATGCTAATCAACAAAATATTACCTCTCAAATTTCTTTATATTACAGGAATATAAAGCCAATAACATCCAAAACATACTATTTCTTACTCCATTATGAGTAAGACCATATATTAGAATAAAGAAAATAATATACCAAGTATAAAATCCATCATTCTTAATAGATATAATAATTATTGAAATAAATAGACTAAGGCCAATTAGTCCATAGGAAACTAGTATATTTCCAAGTGTTGAATGGAACTCCATATTGTAATTATTAAATCTTGAATACTCTCCCTCCCCGGCACCAAACAACAAGTATTCAGGGTGTTTAAAAATCCTATCATATCCTCTTCCTACTAAATTATCATCCGAATCAAGTCCTATAGAATTGATTCTTCGTTCAACGGAAAGATATAACGCATTTGTTTTGATTATATCTGTGTAATAATACAAAAATATAAAAACGATACTCGAAATTATAATAACTGTGACGACTTTCCTTTTTAAATCTTTATCCTTACTCTTTGAGAAAATGTAAAAGCCAAGCATTCCTGTAAAAGAAATTATTGCGGCTTTTGAAAGCGACGAAAAACATAAAATAGCAGACATCGCTATGCCAATGATTAGCCAACTAGGTTTTGTTTTTCTATATTGACTCGTAAATAATAGTAATGATAATGAGAGTAGGCTGAAATAGCCAAGTTGATTTGGGTTATTGAATCCAGCTGTTTGTCTTCCTCCAGTATACCCCCCACCAATAAGATAGATGAACATCTGTATTAAGAGTGAGCTAATTACTGCCATGTATGTTATATCAAAGATCAAATCGCCATATTCAACATTTAATAACAGAATTGTTATTACAGCGAAAAAATTAAAAAGATAGAACATTGTTGTCGTCAGGAAGCTGCTAGAGCCATTTAATATTATCATCCAGATAATATTAACTAAAGCGACATAAAAAACAAAAGTAGATAACACAATCAAGAACTTCTTATAATTCAAACTCAATTGGATAGTCAACTTGTTTTTAAGAATTAATGATATGAATAATAGGACAATAATAATATCTGCAACTTGAGGAAGGCCACTACTCCAAAAATAAAACGGTTTAAGGATAAAATATAAAGAATATAGAAAAAATAACACTTTATCATTAAGCATATACTTATTAGTGCTTGATAAATGGATCAAATTAATGCTCCTCCTTCGAAATAGGAAATCCTAGGTTATAAAAATCCTTACAGCCTCCAGTACACATAGCCAGCTGATTCACAGGATTTGCGGTTGAGGATTCCTTTGATATCCAGTAGCACTTTATGTTCATTTTCTGTTTGCTTGAACATTTGGTCGAAATCCTCTTGGGATAAATGAGCGAATTCATCATGGGCAACCGCTAGAATGACAGCATCCATGTTGTGGATCTCGTCCATATTTACAAAATCAATGGTAACCCAGTTGTTCCGCCTTGTACGTTAAGTAGTATGGATCTACGCCAATACAGTGTCCGCCGACCAGGCCTGGGGTGAACTTGAGGAAGTTCCACTTGGTGCCGGCGGCTTCGAGGACAGATTTTGTGTCGATATCCATCTTGTTGAAAATGATGGAGAGTTCGTTCATGAAGGCGATGTTGATATCGCGCTGGGAGTTCTCAATGACTTTGGCTGCTTCTGCTACCTTGATTGATTCCGCACGGTGAACACCGGCTTCAACGACGATCTCATAGACCTTAGCAATCGTGTCGAGGGATTCTTCGTCCATGCCGGAGACAATCTTTACGATGGTTTCCAAACGATGAACCTTGTCACCGGGATTGATGCGTTCAGGAGAATATCCGACTTTGAAATCTACACCACAGGTCAGACCGGATTCTTGCTCGAGGATAGGGATGCAGAGTTCTTCTGTGACACCTGGGTAGACCGTAGATTCGTAGACCACAATGGAGCCGGGGGTCAAGTTACGGCCGACAGTGTGGCTTGCTGATTCGACAGGGCGAAGGTCAGGTGTGTGATCGCTGTTGACTGGAGTGGGAACGGCGACGATGTGGAATTTTGCTTCTTTTAGGCGTGATTCATCGGAAGTTAAGTCGACTGTGGTTTCCTTAATGACATCGTCGCCAACTTCTTTCGTAGGGTCGAAGCCTTGTTTGTATTGGTTAATTTTCGTTTCGTTGATGTCATAACCGATGACATCTACATGTTTGGCAAAGGATACGGCGATAGGCATGCCTACGTAACCTAAGCCGACGAGGGAGATCTTCTCTTCTTTATTTCTTATTTTTTCGTATAAAGACATTTCTTACTCCTTTATTTATAAAAGACCCATGGTTTTCATGATCTCATGATTAACCAATCTAACATCATATTTTTCTCTAGCAAGTTTTATGCTTCGCTCTGCCATTTCTTGACATGAATTTTTATCATTTAACATTTGTAACATTTTTTCAACTAAGTCATTTATATTTCCCGGTTCTACAAGATAACCATTATAGCCATCTTGAACTGTTTCACGGCATCCTGGAGCGTTAGTCGTTATAATTGGTCTCCCCATTGCCATAGCTTCAAGAACTGTTTTGGGTGTGCCTTCATTTCATTCTTCAAACCTTTACCTCTAAACACTGAACCAAGGCCGGCAACTAGAGGGTATACTTCTGATATACCATTCGCCTTTGCGGCCAAGCTGCCGTATGCGATAGTTTTCGCTTGATAGGTAAAAACCTTATCTGGAGCCTCAAGCTTCATGACTTCTTTAAGCTCTCGAATTGTCCGTAAATCATGGAAAGGGTTAATTCCATTTCGTTCAACGAAAATTCTTCTATATCTAATCCCTTGAGACTCAAACTTTTCTTTCCATTCAATTTCTGAGTCAGGTCCCAAAGCTACCACCTCATGACCTGCAGAAAGGAATGCTTTCATCATGTCTATCCGAAACCAAAAAAGTGATGATGTATGACTTGATAATACTGCAATTTTCATTCTTCTATTCTCTTCTTATTGTTTCAGTAGAATTGTTATCTGCGAGCTTTTGTCCTGTCCCACCTTCGACTATGCCATCGCTTCTCAAGACGCTAAAGATTGTCCCGAAAAAGCACCTTAAATCTAAAGGAAAACCTATGTTCCTAGCATAATAGCCGTCGAGTTTTGCTTTCTCTGCAATTTCGAGTTCGTCACGGCCGTGGATTTGAGCCCAGCCCGTTAATCCGGCTGGGACATCGTTTGCACCATACTTATCCCGCTCTTCGATCAGATCAAATTGGTTCCATAATGCGGGTCTTGGACCTGCTAATGTGTTGTAAGGGACAACTCCGTCGTCCGCTTCGACACAATTTTGAGCATAAAAAAAGAACGCCTAAAAGCCGTTAAGCTCTTAGGCGTTTATTAGTTTTGGTGGTGAGGTTCAGAGGGACGGCCTCTAGGCGTTTGTCCTATATGTTTAGCGCTTGGATCGCCTTAGCCTTGTCTGTAATCATTCTCGCGGCTACAAACCTCACATACACCCGTAGGGAATCCCGTCTGAACAATCATAAGTGTGTTAGTCAAAGCCATCAGTAACTTTCCTCCATCATATTTCAATTTCACAAAAGATTTTTTCTTTTTCTTTTGCTTCTTATCATTATGAGGATTGTCGCCAACAGTGACAACAGCACATAGCCAATTAAATACCAAGCAAACAACAAGCAAATGATTTCTTATCTATATAATAGCACAAAAAGGTCAAAAAGTCAATTTTTACGATTCAACCTTTACCTCGCAGTTTCTACAATCACGATCTCCGTAGGATTGAAAAATCTCGGAATTGGAGCCGTGTTGGTCATACCGGCTGAAACAAGAAGATTTCTGTTATAAAATCCTTTTGTGTACTTTGGGAAGATTCCCTGTCCCGGAGCAAATATTCCGTGACCGAAGAATCGCCACTGGCCGCCGTGTGCGTGACCGGATACCACCAGATCAAAAGTCTGATCTTGCAAACCATATTTATCATATAGTTGCGGCTCGTGGAGAAGAAGGATTTTTTTCCCTTCTTCTTTTTTCATTTTTCCAATGATGCTTTCCTTTATATTATACATGTCATCAGAGTTATCTTTCCGATCTTTCGGCATTGATGAAATCCCGCCGATCACTATATCCTTGAATCGGCAGTATTCATTATCAAGCAGAATTGTTCCGCTGTTACGAACAATCTGCTTATCAAGCTCGTTCCATCTGCTTTCATGATTTCCTATCGAATAAAAGGTCGGTGCTATATTAGGCAACTCTTGAAATAGATTGAGTGCTATATCCGGGGATTTCCAAATGATTGAGCGTTTATCCTTGTCTGCGCGTTCCCACGCCGCTTCGGATAAATGCTCAGAACATATATCTCCCGGTATCAATATCAAATCGACCTTCTCATTTTCAAGCACAGTCAGATCAAATGCCTTGTTGTGAATGTCCGATAGAATTGCTATTTTGTGATTTAGGTCGAAATGGTATCTTGTGATTCTCAAGATAAAGTATCCTTTCCGTTCGCATTTTTAGCGATCAATCTTTTCATCAACTCTGCCCTTGCCTCGCAAAGTGCAAATCCGAGAAGATTCTGTCCATTCCATTTGCTCATATCAGAAATATCGTCATCCATGCCCAAGCCTATTCCCCATACTTTGTCTGACTTAGAACATTCAACAAATGTTGCGGTTCCCGTGCTGAGTAAATGTCCCATCAATTCGACATTCTGCTCAAACTTAGCAATAATAGCCTTGTAAACAATCAGTTGCTTCTTTCCGTCCCATTCCAAGTGTTTGAAATTTGTAACGGAGCGTCCTAATTTCTGCATTGTCTGCGGATCAGTAGTCTTCATTATCTGCTCAGCAATATCATAATTCGCAAACATGATTGCCTTTTGTTCCATCATATACTGCTCGACGCAGCAATATGTTTTACCACCGAGCGAAAAACTACTCATATACCAATTGCTCAAATAGCCGTTATCTTCTTCCGGCTTATGAAAGCGAATCATATTAAAAAGCATTGGGATCACATCCTCCTGTGTCACTCATTCAACATCTTCATTGATCAGTTTGCCGGTTTTGACATACCTGATTCCATCTTTGGCAAAAGTAATTTTCTCACCCAAAGCATATTCTCCATGATAAAATTTGGAAATATCCATTTCAAGTGCTTCAATTACTCTACATGCTATTTGGAAAGAGCAAGTCATAATGCTTCGCTCTCCGCTTTCAAACTTCTGATATTGTTGAAGTTTTATTTTTGCCTTGTCAGCAACATTCTGCTGAGTTAGCCCCAACACCACTCTTTTTTCTCTTAATATGCTCTCCATCTTCTTGGATAAATGACAAATTTGATATCCTGATAATTCTTCTAGTTGCATAGCATTGCCTCCTGCATTCATTTGAATGTATTATATACCCAATTGAATGTAATTGCAATACCCTGCTTGAAAATTTAACAAATTATTTTAATTTAACTATCATTTTACTTTTATCATTCTACTTATTGATTGCTTTGAATATGCTATAGTTATAGCAAATGTGCAACTCGCTCACAAGACTTGCTATATTCTATCTTGCTTTTTCTTGTGTTTTGTGATATACTATCGTTTGAAAACAGGTGACCACATGAAACAAACCAAACACACTATTGAACTCAGTGATGAAGAAAAAACAATTCTTCGCAATATTATTTCTAATCCAAATGAATCAAAGCGAACAGTAATACACGCAAAAATTCTTTTGGAATCTGACATTTCCAATCCGGAGCATTTGACAAAAGAACAGCTTGCTGCAAAATTAAATACAACTCATACTACAATTCAATTTGTCCGAGATAGATATCATCAATCCGGTTTCTCTTCCGCCTTATACAAAAATTATAGTAACGGATCATCCAACTGGAAGTTAACGCCCGAAATCGTCGAACAAATCCTTGAACTCGCAAAGACAAAGCCAACAGACGGACATGTACGATGGTCGCTTAGAAGGTTGTGCGAAGCCTGTGAAAAACAAGGCATTGTTGATTCAGTTTCTAATGTTAGAATGATGAAACTATTGAAAGAACACAATATTGTGTTGTAAGATTTTGGAGTGCTTAGCAAAGCGCTCCTTTTCCTTTTAAATCAAACATTGCCAAACGCATATTTCAGTTTAATTGTGGTTGTTTTTCATATTGCTCAAATAAGTTTTGGATCAACATATCTATTTTCGATCCACAGATCAAAAATATCCCTATCCTCTCCTACCGCCTGTTCATATTCAAATGGTTCATTATCCCTTAGCCATACTCTTTTTTCTTCTATTTTTGCTCGTACCTTTTCGGTATTGAATCCGGAATACTTCTCGGCGGCGAGAACAATGTTTATTATATCATTGCCACATATGCGAACATCGTAATTCGTAAACTCCTTAAATCCGTATTCGTTGTTCTCTGATTTCAGCTCTTCTTTATACGAAATGTATATGTAGTCGTCTTTAAAAAGATGGTTTTCCTTGCGGTAGATATATTCCATATCTTTTATACTAGATGTTTTCAAAAATCCTGTCATATACCAAATCGAACGGCTACGGATTTCTAAATAATCTTCCGGCAAATCGTCAGCTGTTATTTTAGTAGGATATACTCCCTTTGAATCTGATACCGCCGATTGCTGCGGTACTGTTCTTCTTCAAATTCTCTCATTGAAAGAATCTGCTCTTCGGTCATACCGGCTTCGCGGTACGCTTTTTCTTCTTGGCTCCATCTCCTCTCAAACTTCTTTCTTTCCAGTGCATTGTTCCAACTCATGGTGTTCTCCTTTTCCGCCGAAGCCACAGGCAAAGGAAAAACACAAAGGGCTGTGCGATTTTCGACACCACACAGCCCATAACAACCTGAAACAAGGCGTAAAAAGCTGAGGGTATCTCAAATCGGTTCTTTTCAGATCGTCATCATCTGAAAACTCCAATGTGAAATATCCTTCGCCCGCATGCATTCAGGCATTTGATATTTATTTTTTCGACCGTTTACAGCCGGTCGTTGCTGTCAAAGAATATAGCGAATCTGATTTTCGCTAAAAAACAAAAAATGCCGGGAAAGGGCCTGATAATGGTATCAGACGCTCTCCCGGCAAAACTCACTTGGTTCGGCTCGCATTGAGCTTATTCAGTTGTAAGTCTTCGATGTGAAGTTCTCGCTTGGAACTCCTACATCCTATGAAGACTTAGTATCCATAATAAAAATCGTATTCTTGGGCCATGTTTGAAACTGCCACTAATAAAGAATCCAGCGGAACTGACTCTTGGATATTCTCCTTTGATTTCTTAAATCGAAGGTAAATAATCCCATCTACTCGGAACACCTCCGCGATGGGGATGTGTTGGATCGGCGTGTAAACTTTCGGCAGCCGTTCCTTTGTAATCTCATCTTTCACTCTTTTCATCCTTTTCAAACGCTATAATTATTTTTGACATTTTCTCAAATATACTTGACATTTCTCAAACATCGTGATATAATTACGAATGTAATCGCAAGTTGTTTTTGAGATTGCAGAGATATTATATCAAATATATTTTGATTTGTCAAGAGGTTTTGCAAAAAGTTCTCAAAGTTATTTTGATATTATTGAATTGGAGGATTATTTTCATGACATTCGGTGAAAAACTGAGGAAATATCGCAAGGAGAAGAAACTCACCCAAAAGCAGCTCGCTGACATTATCGGCGTTGCCGCCACCACCATTGTTAACTACGAAAACGGAACCACTTATCCCAAGGATAGGAAAGTATATTCTCAACTTGCGGATGCTCTCGGAATTGACGCTGATTTCTTACACAACGAAAACGATGTTTTTGTTGACGCCGTGCGTGAGGATTACGGAAATCGTGGCAGAAGACAAGCTGAAAAACTAATTGCCGATGCCGGTGCACTCTTTGCCGGCGGCGATCTCGATGAAGATGAAAAACAAGGCGTTCTTAATGCCCTTCAGGAAGCATTTTACGAATGCAAACGCCGTAATGCTGAGAAATTTAACCCCTTTAAGAATAAAAAAAAGTGATGCCCGTTTAATCGGACACCACTTATGATATTCTATACTCGAATGAAACGCTGTTTTATGGAGGTAGAATGTATTGAACAGATCGAATGAAATATATAAACTGGCCAAACGGCTTATAAAGCGTTTCGGAACAAGAAATCCAAAAGAAATTGCAAAGCAGCTCGGTATCGTTATCAGGTATAGCGACGAACTCGGCGAATTGCTTGGCTTATATACAAATATTCTTAGAAACCGCGTCATCATCCTCAATTCACGCCTAAATGAGTTTCAGCAGATCATGGTTCTCGCTCATGAACTTGGGCATGATCTTCTTCATAGAAAACTTGCAAGAGAAGGGTGTTTACAAGAATACCAGTTATTTGACATGCGCTCCGAAACGGAATATGAAGCCAACGCATTTGCGGCACAGCTATTGATCGACGACGACCAACTGATTGAATATATCCGTGACTATCAGTACAATGTCTATCAGATCGCCGGAGAGATGAACATCAATCCGAATCTGCTGAACATAAAGCTCTCCGAAATGAACCGATTGGGATACAACTTCAACATCATGGATGTAAATCCGAAATTCCTCAAAAACGAAAAGCCAATCAAATCAGATTGGGATATTTGTTAATCGACCTGCCCGATGCATCAAGAAAGATGTATCGGGCTTTCAAATTTCTATTTTAATCTAAAAGTACACGAACCATCTGGCATAAGACGACACGATACTCTCTTGCCATTCAAATATCTTATTAGTCGATTTTGAAATCTCTGAATAAAGTCACTCAACATAATACAAATATCATCTTCAGAAAAATCAACTTTATGTTGACACAATGATTCTTGCAGTGCGTTTACATCATCAATAGCATTAAGGAGCATATTATTCACATTAAACCCATATGATTGCCCACTTGGGGCATTCTTAATTTTGTTCGCAGAATATTCAATAAAATCCTCTGTCAATATTGGTTCATGGTATTCATCATCTCTACTAAATCGCACTTTTTCTACCCCCAACGAAGGAATATCTATTTCTTCGAACCAGGTTTTGCACTCATCGCCAATTAGATGGTCAACCACCAAATTTCTATAGAAATTCATATCATCAATCATAAAACATATACCACCTTATTTAATTAAAAACAAAATCTGTATCTGGATGAGATTAAACTTTTACCGCAACATAGTAGGCAGCGTTGGATCGCTCATAAGACTTCAAATCGTTTGATAAAACTCTTTGATTACTGTTGCATACATCAACTCATAACCGCGAAATGTTCTTATGATAAAAATGATAAACAAAGCGAAATGAACTGCTGCAAAGAGCCATAATTTGCAATCACAACAAACATAGTAACAACTATCACACATAGCCATAATAGCAGTCACTACTGAAATACAGAAAAAATATATAAATAATGTCCTGCTCATAGCAACTATTGAATTGTTATCTCGATGTTCCTTTACCCGATATTTGCAATAGTTATATACCCGATATCCATCCCAGTTAGCATCAGAACAATTATCAATATCGTCATTTTCATCTTTTGGACTTTGCTTATTATTTGTTGCGTTGTTATTTATGTATTCTTTTACCTTTTTGTACTCATAATCACAAAGTTTCAAATGCGGAGACCTTTGAAATATGTATTTTCCTCGTACAACATTAAAGAGAATCTTATCTTGTATCTTTGTAAAAGCAAACAATGTATAACCAATCTCGTAGAAGACTATTCCCAAAAGAAAAGATACAATAATAAACACTAATCCCATTTCAGAAAAGGAACCACTCTTAATTTCAGCAATTTCGCAGAGCAAATAAGCATCAGTACCAATAGCCAAACCAGGAACAAACACTGCTAATATGCTGAAAATGCCAAGCTTATCTAATATTTTTTCGAGTCCATCCATTCCTTAGTCCCTTCTTAATCTCTAAAATACAAGTCTCTGGTATAGACCTTGTCCAGCACATCAGCGATGTCTTCGTTATATCGATTTGCGATGATTACATCGGAGATCTGCTTGAATTCGTCAAGATTACGAATGACACGGCTACTAAAGAAAGTTTCGTCTTTCATCGTCGGCTCATAGATCACAACCTCGATGCCTTTCGCTTTGATTCGCTTCATTACGCCTTGAATAGAACTTTGACGGAAGTTGTCGCTTCCGGCTTTCATGGTCAGACGGTACACACCGACGATTTTCGGCTGTTTTGCGATGATTTGGTCGGCAATGAAGTCTTTTCTCGTTCCGTTTGCCGCAACGATAGCGGAAATAATATTCTGCGGCACATCGTTGTAATTGGCAAGAAGCTGTTTCGTGTCTTTGGGGAGGCAGTAGCCGCCGTAGCCGAAAGACGGATTATTATAGTGACTGCCGATTCTGGGGTCAAGCCCGACACCCTCGATGATCGACTTAGTATCAAGTCCACGCACAGCGGCATAGGTATCCAACTCATTGAAGAAGCTGACACGGAGTGCAAGGTAGGTATTGGCAAAGAGCTTTACGGCTTCCGCTTCGGTCGGATTCATAAAGCGAACTTCAATATTCTCTTTGATCGCACCTTCTTGGAGCAGTTCTGCAAAGGTGTGTGCCGCTTTTTCGAGACGTTTATTACCAACGGGAACACCGACAATAATACGCGATGGGTAGAGATTATCGTAAAGTGCCTTGCCCTCTCTCAGGAATTCCGGGCTGAAGAGGATGTTGTCACATTTGAACTTTTCTCTGACGCTCTCTGTGTAGCCGACAGGAACGGTGGATTTGATAATCATTACGGCATCAGGATTGACGGCAATGACCTGTTCAATGACGGATTCAACGGATGAGGTATCAAAGTAGTTCTTGTTCGGGTCATAGTTCGTTGGGGTGGAAATGATGACAAGTTCCGCTTCCTTATAAGCAGAAGCACCATCAACAGTAGCAACCAGATTCAGTTCTTTTGTGGCAAGGTACTCTTCTATCTCTTTATCAACGATGGGGCTTTTCTTATTATTGATGAGGTCAATCTTATCCTGAATAATATCCACAGCTTTGACCTCGTTGTACTGTGAAAGTAAAATAGCCATAGACAGACCGACATAGCCGGTTCCTGCAACTGCAATACGCATAATTATTTCTCCTTATGTTTTTCTGTTCTGCTTTTTTCCGGCTCGCAACCGATATAAAAAGACAGTGCGTGTTTCAGTGCATTTTGCGTCCCTATGGTGTCTCCTATGGCGACAGAAAATGCGTTGTTAACTTAGATATTATAGTATTTCTTATACCACTCTGCAAAGCGGCGCAGTCCTTCACGAAGCGAAGTTGACGGCTTGAATCCGAAATCCGCTTCAAGAGCCGATGTGTCGGCAAAAGTTATTGGCACATCCCCCGGCTGCATCGGAACAAGCTTTTTATGGGCTTCAAAGTCGTAATCGGCAGGAAGCACTTTTGCACGGATCAGTTCTTCCGAAAGGATCTGCACGAAGTCCAGAAGATTTTCGGGGCTGTTGTTTCCGATGTTATAGACTGCATACGGCGGAACAGGCAACCCGTCCTCCCCGTTCTTCTTTTCCGGTGCGTGCTGCATGACACGTTTTACACCCTCAACAATATCATCAACGAATGTAAAGTCACGCTTGCAGTTGCCGTAGTTGAAAATTTGTATCGTTTCGCCTTTCAGCAGTTTATTGGTAAAACCAAAATATGCCATGTCGGGACGACCTGCAGGACCGTAAACGGTGAAGAACCGCAATCCCGTGGAGGGAATGTTGTAGAGCTTGGAATAAGCATGAGCCAGCAGCTCATTGCTCTTCTTGGTTGCGGCATACAGGGACACAGGATTATCCACCTTGTCATCCGTGCTGAAGGGTACTTTCTTGTTACCGCCATAGACGGAAGATGAAGAAGCATAAACCAAATGCTCCACGGGATTGTAGCGGCAGGCTTCGAGGATGTTATAGAAGCCGATGATGTTCGATTCAATATAAACATCAGGATGGTCGATGGAGTATCGGACACCGGCTTGCGCAGCCAGGTTCACCACCACATCAAACTTGTATTCAGCAAAGGTCTTGTCCACCAGTGCCTTATCCGCAAGGTTGCCCTTGATAAACTTCCACTTGCTGTTCGGATAGCTTTCGGACAGCTTTTCAATTTCCGCAAGGCGATACTCTTTGAGTGACACCTCGTAGTAGTCATTGCAGCTATCAAAACCCACGATATTCACAGGCTCGACTGTCCGCAGAAGCTCCATGACCAGATTGGAACCGATGAAACCGGCAGCACCTGTCACAAGGATCGTTTTGTTTTTCAGATCAACATTTTTCGTCAGCATTTCGTGATCCCTCTGTATTCGTTCTTGATTTTCGTATAGCTTTCGAGATTGCCGACATCGTAGCGGCTTCCCGGCATTTCCATAGCATAGACAGGGGCTTTTTGACAAAGCCATGCGATAAAGCTTCCGGGAGCGTCATAGCCGCAACCGTCATTCAGTGCTTCACCGATCCGCTTGGCATCGGCTTTGGTGTAGAAGTAGAACGGCGGACAGCACCACTGTGTTTTCGGCTCCTTCGGTTTTTCTTCCATGCTGATTACTATGTCTCCGTCCAGCTCCAAAACGCCACGCTTCGGAAGGGTCTCCTTCTTCGGCTCAAAGTAACGCATCACGCAGGAAGCCTGTTTTTCAATGGCGTAGGATAAGAATGTGGTCAGCGAGAAATCCAGCACATTGTCCCCTGCAAGCACCATCATGTCATCATCAAGATTCAGCTTGTCGATGGCGAACTTGATGTCGCAGACCGCACCGAGCCTTGTATCGTTTGTGCTTGTGCCGTCATCCGCAATCGTAACCTTGTAATCCTTGTCCTTTGCCCAATCGTCAAAGCAATGGGCAAACTTGTGGTTGGAGATGATGACAAATTCGTCTATCTTATTCGCCGTCCGCAGGTCGTCAATCAGCCAGTCCACGATGGACTTACCGCACACATCCAGCAGGGGCTTCGGAAAATTCTCCGTCAAAGGATAAAGCCTTGTGGCATAACCGGCAGCTAAAATCAAACACTTCATAATCTAACACCGTCCGCCGTATGACAGATATGTGCGGAATACTTTCCTTTCAGATTCGGGAACACTTCGAGATATTCTCTCTCCACCTGTTCCAGTATTTCTTTTTCGTAGGCAGGATCGATCAGCGCCATACAGCAACCTTTAAATCCTGCGCCGGAGAAACGGCCTCCGTAGATGCCCTTGGTATGGGTCATGATCTCATAGAGCTTTATAAGTTCCGGAGAACCTGTCTCCCAGTTTTCGATAGAGGATCTTCCGCTTTCAAAGGAGAGCCGACCGAATTCCTCAATATTTCCCCTTCTCCACGCTTCTGCACCGGCTTCCACACGCTGATATTCGGTGTACCAGTGCTCGGCACGTTTCGCAAAGTTCACCGGCAACTTGTCTTTATATTTCAGATAGATCTCATAAGGCACATCCCGGAGGTTCGCTTCTTCAAACTTGCCATATTCCATCCCGGACAAAGCCATCAAGGAGTATGCGGCAGAACGAGCTTCATCCACACGCATGTTGAACTTAGAAGAAGCGAGACTTCTCTCAAGTCCTGAGAAGAAGATAGCGATCTCATAGGGTTTCATGCTCTCGGGCGTTTTTATCAGTTCAAAGGTATCATCCTTGGTATCGAGATAGAGCAGCTGTTCTTTGCGGCAATATACCTCGCAGGACTGGTCGAGCTTTCCGCAGGACACACCGACATATCTGTTCTCGGCTTCTTTGGAAATGGTTATCATTTCTGTCGGGGTGAGGTTGATGTTGTTCAGACTTGCAAGTGCAGAAAGGAATGTAATGATAACTGCCGCAGATGACGATAGCCCACCGATGGGCAGTTCTCCGTCAATGACAGCGCAAAGCCCTACACGAAGCGGATGTCGGGCGTTCAGGGCGATAGTCGCACCTCTTAAATGGTCAGCCCAGTCGTTTTCCTTTGTCTGCGGTACTTCGGAAACGTGCCACTGTGCCCGCTTCGGGAACTGCAAAGACTTGATTTCAATGACACCGTTCATTTTAGGGCCGTAGGCAATGTAGATACCCTTGTCGATGGCAAAGCCGGTGATCTTGCCTAGGTTATGGTCGGAGTGCGCTCCAATAGGACAGATGCGATACGGTGTGAAAGCCACGTTCTGCGGCTCTTTTCCGTAGGTCTGTTTGAACTTATCAAAAGCACGGGCTCTGGCACCGACAGCAGTGTAACCAACCGTAGTCTGATTGGAGAGACAGTCTGCTTTTTCTTCGGCTGCCTCTTTGGTGCGACCGTCAAGGGGCCTCACGGCATCATCGGGAATCAACCAAGATTTCCCCGACTTCTTTGCACCGATAATTCTGCCATCACGACATAGTGCTGTAACCTTACGTTCAGGAATATTCCAATTCTTAGAGATTTCTCTTACATCAAGGTAATTCATTGTTTTAACATACTTCCCATTGTATTGTTCGATAGATTATATCACATTTTTTGCGATTTGTCAATATGCTATTGTGACATTGTTGTCGTTTGTCAAATTATAGTCGTAATGATCGTGGAGCGAAAAACGATGTTAAACCAATTACCATTGCTTTTATATCTGATATTACAATCTTTCGTTCAAATCGCCTTTATGGTTTTTAGCGAGTCTTTTACTCTCCATAATCCTATTTGCCAAACTTTCAAATTCAATATATATTTCGGGTCTTTGTAATTCTTTTCATCTGGCTTCAATAACATGACTGAGTTGCTTCCAATACATCACAGTGCTTGTCCCACAAATCCTGCAATAAATATCAAAATCATACACACCAGTGTTAATTCCAACCGCAATTCTTTCCATAATATCGAGATATTGACGTATTGTATTTTGCATTTCGACACTTGCTTGGTATTCTTCAATTTTCACCGGCTCATCATCGTATTCATCATCAATCATCTCGCTCAGCTCACGAACACGTTCTAACACCGCATATGTAAATGAAATAGTCGCCTCTTTTTTTCGGCGTTCTAAATCCTTTTGTGCAATTTTTCTATTGAGCCAAAGTTGAATTACCGCTACAACAGTCCCGGAAATCACGCAAATATTTGTTATTAACTGGATAATTTCTAAAGCAGTCATATAGGTTCCTCCCATAATGCTGTAATTTTTTTCACCTACTCGACGACAACATAGCCCATAGTTTTATCGAAAACCCAAAGAATAATGATAATCCATATTTAATCATATATTCCTTTGCCTATGCAGCATTGCTTGAATTTTTTACCGCTCCCACATGGACACGGTTCATTTCTTCCTATTTTCCGGTACTTTCTTACATACGGCTCCTCCACCGTAAAAGTGTCCTCTAAAAGTTTCCCCGCAAAATCAATCTCAGGAATACCGCTTCCCATGATTGGGTTATATTTGGCATCCTGGAAAGTTTCCCGAACTATGTCCTGATTCAAATAATCCCTTGTTTTCCCGGCATCCTCTGACTCTTTCAACATTTCAAAAAATTCGTTTCTAATGCTTTCCGATTCAGGATTTACTTCAACATACTGATAAAAATGTTCAACCTCCGCATGGGAAATTCTTGTATGAAGATGTTCCTTATGTAATGCTCGTGTACCGATGATTGCTGCACTAACAACTTCGGACAGTTTATTATTTATCTTCAAAATATCTTCTGCTTCTTGAATAATCACTTCTATCTCTTTCTGAGATGCAAAGTTAATTCTCAAAGTATTTAAGGCACCCCATGTCATTCCAAGCGCCTGATCTGAATCAGAACCGTTAATAGACATACTTAACAAAGCATGATTCAATTCATCTGCCTTATTCGTAATTGTATCGATTGGCACTTTGTCAACAAAAAACTGCTTTTGCAGGCATGCTGTTTGACATCCTATTCTTCTAGCTCGGATTTCATAATCATCAGGATAGATTGCTTCCAATGACTCTACTATTGGAAGACCAACACCTAATGTGCCGAGGTTCTCGAATTGAAACGAGAGAGTATCAATATTAAAACATGAGTGTGCAAGGCTGCGCACAGATTCGATGAAATTTGTATTGCACTTTTCTCTCATCTCAAGCAAAACTCTTTTGGCTTTATTGAATTTCCCGCTCAAGATAAAGCCCATCATTTCAACATTACAATTCTGCATCTGAAGAAGATTATCGAACTCATCTTCCGGCGAATCACTTATTAGAGCGTCAAGTTTTTCTTTAAGATAGTTTGAATCGTCAGAGAATGAAGCAGTAGCTAATTCCCGAATAGAATCATGCAGGAAATCCTTTTTCATAATCAAGGTCGCCGGTCCGCCTGGGACCTCCAGCATTTCATCTATTACTTCAATCATCGGCGACATATCATAAAGCGACCACGCACCGATATGTTTTGCGACTTTATATAATCCCGAAACTTTTAATGAGGCAATTACATCCCTCTTTTCCTCATCTACGTCAGGGACAACCACTGATGACCAAAACGCATACTCGTTATCGATCAAGCCCCAGAACACACTTGGATCTTCACCTTTTTGGATGAGTCTGTTCTGAAGAAAGTTAAGTCGCCCTGAAAGTACTTCTATATCTTCAGTGGATACATTATATGCATTTATTGCTTGTTTATAAAAGTCCTGATCTCCGAAATCCATCAGGCATTTTGAAATGAATACCGAAAAAGGAGCAGCAGAATGAAGCCATATTTCCTTCATTATCTCCGGGAGTGATTCCGGCTCAGTATAGTAACTGAACATAAATTCCTTAATAATATCCGGGAACTGCGGAGCTATTATGGCATGGCTATTGTCAATATTCTGACATAGAGAATTCAACAAGGAGTCTTGAAAAGAACTCTTTTGCTTTCCCATAAAACTATGAGATACTATATATTTTTGAACTGTCTCCCAATCTTTCTTGTAAAGGTCAGGTATGTTATCAAGTTTTATCGGCGCAATATTAGCTCTGATCAAAAGACGGACACAGGCGTTACAGACTTCCTGATCGTTATTAACCGACAACAGCCATTTTTCCTGTTCCCGTTCAAGTAAATTCTCTAAAAGGCCGGTATAGCCGTCGTATTTTGGAATATTCTGACCGTTAGCAATCCACGCCTCAACAAACATCTGAAGATACAACGGTCTGAAGCGCAGATGTTCAAATTTTTGACTATAAATGTCATACAACTCAGCATCATGGATCGGATCATTTTCCAGTCCATGCGCCAAACAAACATTGGAGATTATACTTTCTACCGCACTTCGATCCAAATCCCCCAAATAAAGAAAATCCGAACCGTACTCTGACGTTTTAAGTAATTCAAATGTGCTTCTTTGCAAAAGTTTTGAATACCAAGAACCAGCGTCCCTGCTATTTTCCCGTTCCAGAATCAATATCCGAAGTTTATAATGTGTAGCAGCAAACCGTTCATAAAAATGCTTGATGCTTTCAGCAACAACTCTTTCCCTGCCTGCCACATAATCAACGACAACAACGGTATTACAGAAAGGGATAAAGCTGTATATATCACGATCATCAATTTCTTCATTCAGGAAAAAACCTAACCATAATGACGGCAATTTTCTTATGAATTCATACGCCAGACGGCTCTTTCCCGCTCCCGCCTGACCTGTTATCGCCCACCACAAAAAAGAATGATCTGTACGGATAAATGCATTTAGACTATCAAGCTCATTTTTGCGTCCACAAAACGGAATTGACCTATGCGAGAAATGGTATCGTAAAATTGAATCATCGGTCAGCGGAGGGTCTTCAAATGCGTTTCTTCCGATGATATGATTTTTTGAAATCCTATGTTTGATGCGCTCAACTGCCAAAGTTTCAAGAAAATCGGGCAGATCGGAATACTCATTTCCATAAGGAATCATCTGAATATTATCCGGCAGACCGTCAACAGGAGAAGATGAGTTGTAAAGGAAGTAATATGTTCTGTCCATCTTCAGAAACTTACGGGCAAACTCAACGAACTGCTTTATATTTACATCTTCCGTTGTCTTTCCGCATCCTACAAAAACCAGTGTGCGAGTACCCAGAATATTTTGAATAAACTGTGCTCCCTTATCATTCAGAACAGCGTCATACTGTTTTTTGTCAGCTACAATATTGTCGATTCCGTGAACGGAGTCGTAGATGCCGTGGATATGAAGCACAGCGTTCGACTGACCAGACTGAAGCATGGCAAATGCTTGATCCGGCTGTTCGTAAGATAAAGAATTTAGACCTGTTGCTTTTTCGAGCAGCAGGTCATAATTGGTTGTAGCAAAAACATCATTAAAAACAGTTAGCTTCTGAAGTGTTTCAGCTAAGGATGAATTAGTAATACACGCAGCTTCAAAACTCTGCTCCATCCACGCAGAATAAGACCCCTCTGCTTTTATAGCGGTCAGAACCCTTCCCACAATTTCTATCAGATTATCTGCGGACGAATCCGTATCGAGTTCTGACTTTAATCGTTCGGCTAAAGAATCATCCTTTAATAAAGTGATTCCGTCCACTATCCATTGATACCAGCTAATGCGTTTACCTGTAAGTGACGCAGATATCCCCGTTCCAAACATGAAAACAAAATCGTCATTACACACAGACTTATAAAATTCAGAAAATGATTTCACTTCTGTCTTCATGTTTTTCCCCTTCAAAAATTACTTTGTTTTTGTCATGGATTGCCTTTTCGGCAAACACTATTTAAAAAGACCTACATTTATTTTTGGACTATACTTTTTCAAAAAATGTATCAGGCCTATTCGGATTAAAAATCTCATTACAGGTCATGACTGTCACGAGGTTTTCAGTTTCAGACAGGTTGATAATATTATGCGTCCAACCGGGGATCATATGGACAGCCTCAATCTTATCGCCGCTGACCTCGAATTCGACCATTTCGCCTGTCGTGATGTTTCTTTCCTGAATCAGTCCGTGACCAGAAACAACGATGAAGAGTTCCCATTTGGAATTGTGCCAGTGCTCGCCTTTGGTGATGCCCGGTTTGCTGATGTTGATAGAAACCTGCCCGCAATCTTCGGTGTGGACAAGTTCGGTAAAGCTGCCTCGCTGATCAACATTCATCTTCAGCGGATACTTGAATTTTTCTGTCGGCAAGTAGCTCAAGTAGAGAGAATAGAGTTTCTTTGCAAATGAGCCGTCGGGCATCTTTGGCATCATCAGGGTAGTCGGTTGTGCTTTGAATTCTTGTAACAGATCCACAATCTCGCCCAAAGTCACTTTGTGGGTAATCGGAATATAGCAATATCTGCCGTTCTCATCAGCGACGGCATTGACGCCTTCAAACTCGCAATGCTGCTCTTTTTCTTCAAGAAGGTCATACATCCCTTCCACCAAGTCGTCAATATACAGAAGTTCAAGCTCGGTTGAACGGTCATTGACGGCGAATTCCTCGTCGTTTGCAACAGCCCAGCAGAATGTGGAAACGGCGGAGTTGTATTTCGGGCGGGAATGTCCCATCAGGTTGACAAAACGATAGACAGCGACCTTTGCTCCCGTTTCTTTCGCATAATCAAAGAACAGTTCCTCCCCTGCTTTCTTGCTTCTGCCGTACTCACTGTTGCCGAAGCGTCCGGCGAGCGTTGCTTGGATAGACGAAGAAAGCATGATCGAGGCTTTATTGTTGTACTTTTTGAGCGTGTCGAGCAATGTCGATGCGAACCCGAAGTTGCCTTTCATAAAGTCTTCGGGATTTTCGGGACGGTTGACACCCGCAAGATTGAAAACAAAATCTGCTTCTTTGCAGTATTCGTCAAGTTTTGCTTCATCGCCGAGATCATATTCAAAGATTTGATCGATCTTGATGTTCGGACGGGTGCGATTTTTCCCGTCACGGATGTTTTTTAAGTTGTTGCAGAGGGCGGTCCCGACCATTCCCTTTGCGCCGGTGACAAGTATTTTCATATTTTCGTCTCCAAATAAACACTAGTTATAGAAGCCCCCATTTTTCAAAAAACAAATTTTGGTCTTGAATTTCATTTTTTGAAACAAAAGAACGCTTCAATTTTTTGCTTTCTTTTTTTAAACCTTTTCGTCGTAATAACAGACATATTCTTTTTAACCACGCATATGGTAGTAGCAGTGGATGCTTCCTTAAAAAGCCACAATAATCCAACGAACACATAGCGTGATAATTCAAAAATATCATTTTGAATGAATTTTTTAGCATATCAAAAAAAGTGTATTGTTCGTTTTGTGCTCGTATAATTCTTAATTGTTGCATATCTTCACCATGAATCTGTCCAAAAATGCCATTATTGAAAATATATTCAGTTGCTTCACAAGCGAAAGCATCATTTATTGAGGCACATGGAATTGGGGAATCTATACCGAACCATCTTTCGTTTAACGCAAGTACAGTTGGCGGCGTAAACTTGTTGGTGGTTGAGCAAAGCGCTCCCTAGGTGTTAAAAATGCGTCCACCGTATTTTATTTTCTCAAAAATCTTGTTCATTGCTCCCCGTTTAGCCATTTGGAACACCGATGTCGGCATCGGATCAAATTGACTTCCGGCAGCCACCTTCTCCTTGAGCACTTTAATATTAACAGACTGGAAGAGCTTGAGCTTCTCTTTTTCGCTTTGACGACCTTTGAAGTTAGCGTAGACCACCTTGCCGCCATTTAGGCGGTATTCGCGTAGTTTAGCCATAGCATCGAGCCCTTGATTCCGCCAGGCCATAGGGCGCATGGAGAAGCGCTCGCTAAGGCAATGGCTGACCAGTCCTTCTGCACAGCTCCCCGCGACATGGGGAAGGTCATGCCAGATCTTGATGCCTCTCCAGTTGCCCAGCAGATATTTCAAACCCTCTTCTTGCTTTTCCGGATTCAGTCCCCACTGGCCGAAACAGGACTTTGCCTTGCCGGTAAAGTCACTACGATTCGCTTGATACATCAGTGTTTCCAATTCTCGATATTCTGCGGTCTCTTTCGGCGCAATCTTACGCAGATATTTCAACGCATGGAATTTATCCAAGACAAAATAGCATCGATCGAATGCCTCGACACCATGACGAATCCAAGAGGCACCATCACCGTGGATGTAGATCTTACAGTCTTCGGCAAGATTGTAGTTTCTGCATAACTCCGTCCATACGCGGTCCCAAAAGTCTTCCAGACCCTCCGAATGGTTGATGGTGTAATGGGGGTTAACAAGTACTCCCTTCTTCCCCCGCGCAACTCTTGGCTCATGAAGCACCACAAGTCTCAGCTGTTTGTTGCTTCCGTCCTGCATCGCCACATGGTCTTCATCCGCCTGCATGTGGATCTCATAAAGCAGGTCTCCTTGTTTCTTCTCGGGTAGTTCCGGCAGATCCGCCTCCCGAACGATGCGCATGACACTGGTCTTACTCACTATGCCGTCCACCGCCAGATCACTACTCTTCCGATACGAATCTTCACTGGCCCAATTACAGATTTCGGCCTTCGCTCCTTTGTCAATTCGTTCGTACTTTTCGACGCCTACCAATGCATCCAGTAAATAGGCGAAGCTGTGATCCTTACGATTTTCAAAGTAGCGCCTTGTGAAGTCCAGCTCACCTAACACTGTGACTAGCCTTCGACTTACTTTTTTTCGGCTCACCCACAGAGGGCGGACTTCAGGGTTGACTAATAACTCATCATCAAGATTTTTTAAGATGAGACTCATAAATGTCAGATAGAAGTTCTTCCATTCCTTATTGGCCATCTCAACACATTGTGAAATGCCTAGTTCGAGCGGCGATAGACTCAGTAATTTCTCCGTGAATTCATTGACTAATTGTTGTACACTGTCCATAGGTTCCCTTTTTTGTGCCTTTCTGTTTTTTTTTGTCGAAACAAATTTAACACAAATTAGGGAATCTATTTTTCGTCATCCCAACCACCAAAAACGTTACGCCAACGTGCCCCACTGTACTCCAGCCCATAACTGATTTCCCCCCAACCATAATTCCCACCAGCCTCAATGCGATTCAATTCATCGCCGCCTCGAGGCCCCATTTCGCTGATCCAAATTTCACCCGTCAGCGGATGAATACCAAGTCCCTGAATATTTCGGTGGCCAAAGCTGTAGATTTCCGGCAATGCCCCCTCCACAGCTGCAAATGGTCCGTTCGGAACAGCATCCCCATCAGTGCTTATGTGAATGACTTTACCGTAGCCATTATCCAGCGCCTGCGCCATCTCACGGGTCGCCCGATCCGAACGCTCGCCGGTAGTCACGAAGAGATTGCCATCCGGATCAAACACCAGACGGCTCCCAAAATGCATACTGTTATCGTAGTACGGCAAGGCCCGGTAGATGATCGTGAAACCCTCGACCGAGCGTTCATCTATGGCCAAAGCCGCCCTCCCCACCGCTGTCAATGAACCTTGCGAAGTTCTCTCCGCAAAGGTGAAATACAAGAGTCGTGAACTTTCAAAATCCGGTGCCGGTGCCGCATCCAACAAGCCCCCTTGGCTCCGATCATCAACTTCCGGAAACCCGGTGATCGGATCACTCAGAACCCCACCCACAGGGTCATAAAGACGGAGAGAGCCGGCCTTTTCGGTAATAAGCAGCCGACCATCCGGCAAAGCCGTCACCGCCCAAGGTGACCGGAGGTCCGAGCTAAGCATCTCCACTTGGTAAGGTGTTGTGGTCTTAAGGCCCGGCGCTCGGGTTTGTCCCGCAAAAGCCGGCTGATAGGGCGCATTCGCTGCCCTATTCTCAACCGGAGCAAAAGTTTCCAGAGTCAAAGTAGCCTCGGGGGTCACAGAAGTTCCGGGACCCGCAGTCGTTCCGGGCGTGCCGGAAATGCCTGGCGGCACTGTCTCTAATCCCTCCGCGCAAGAGGCAGACAGCACCGCCAGAATGACAATATTGAGAAAAAATTTCGGGTATTTCATCAGAGGCGCCCTCCCAAGGTGGATCCGCTTTTAAGGATATTTCCTTCCGCGTGGATTGCCTCTAGCTTAACAGGTCAAATCGAATCAGGCTGAAACCTGTGCCTAATCCTCCGCCCCATCGGCGGGATCGAAGGAGTCCGGCAGATAACGACCGGTTTTCTCTCGTTGCTTGACACAAGCCGTCAGGAGATACTCAATCTGCCCGTTTAGTGAGCGGAAGTCGGCCTCCGCCCATGCGGCCAGTTTCTCATATAATTCCTGCGAGAGACGTAATGGTATTTGTTTCTTCTGAGCCATTTTTGATTCCTGTTTGTGTTTTTGTGTTTCTGGGCCAAAGCGCCCTATCCCCACGATTCCTTAATACAAGGAGCCACTGTTGACGACCGGTTGCACGTTCTGGTTCCCGCAAAGGACAACCAGAAGATTCGACACCATAGCTGCTTTGCGTTCGTCATCAAGTTCGACCACATGATTTTCATCCAGTTTATTAAGTGCCATTTCAACAATACTGACGGCACCATCGACGATCATTGCGCGGGCATCGATAATGGCCGAAGCCTGCTGCCTCTGTAACATAACCGAGGCGATCTCCGTTGCATATGCAAGATACGTTATTCTGGCTTCCAAAACTTCCAGACCGGCAACCTCTACTTTTTCTTGGATGGACTGGCGAATGCGTTCCGCCACTTCTTCCGTTGAGCCGCGCAGACTCCCTTCATCCGGCTGCCCGTCACCAGTTGTGTCGATGTTCACAGCAACGTCGTACGGGTAGATCTTGACAATGTTTCTGACCGCTGCATCCGCTTGAAGGGATAAGTATTCCTTGTAGTTATCGACGTTGAAGGCGGCTTTGGCCGTATCAACGACCCGCCACATCACCGCTACACCCACTTCAACCGGATTACCTAAGGCATCATTGACCTTCTGGCGAGCATTATTCAGGGTCATCACCTTGAGAGATATCTTCTTATTCGGAGCATCACTCTGTAATTGCGCATTTGCGGAAATCTCAACGATGGTTGGTTTCTTAGCCTGGTCGACATCGCCACTCTGGCCGAGTTTAGTCTGAGCTGCCGGGTTGACGGCGGTGGCAAAAGGATGAACGAAGAAGAAACCATCGTCCTTGAGCGAGCCAATATACTTACCGAAGAGCGTCAGAACCAACGCTTCTTTCGGCCGAAGGATCTTGAGACCGGCGAAAGGAATGGTCCCAATGACGAGCCAAATAATACCAATGACAAGAAGGGGAACGCCCCAACTAGACTCACGACTTATTCCCATTCCGCCAAATACTGTCGCAGCTACTGCGGCTAAATACAGAACGATGAACAGGATCAAATAGGGCATGCCCGGACGTGCTTTCAAAACTTTTTCTTCCATGATGTTGACCTCCTTTTTGATATTTTTATGATATCAGATTGATATCTCGATGACAAGTCATTTTTCCCAAAAAAGCACGAGCGGGCACGAGAACAAATATAAAAAACCACCGCACAAATCAGGTGCGGTGGCAGTCAAACGACTATTTCGCTGGTTGCTCAACCGTTCGGCACAGGTCAACTAAACGTCAACACAAGTTTATCTGTGTCGACAATCGTATCCCAACCATCCGTCTCAAAAATATGGAACGAGAATTCAAGGTCAGTAATCGATTGGATGTCATTTTCTTCGAGGTCCGAGTCCATGAAGGTAATCTCATCCACAATACGCTTCTGCGGAGCAATCTCCGAAGAAATGATACTGTTCACCATGAAGCCATTAACCGAGACATCTCGTGCTTGAACAGTAATCGATTGATCAGTAAGGTTTTCAATGAAGAGAACAAGTCCCCGGCCGAAGATGGCATCCTCCTGCGAAATCCCTTTCGAAATAATACGAATGTCCGCATTCTCAAAAATTGTTTCCCCTGAGTCATCAAAGGAATACTCATAAGACTCAGCAGCAGAAGTCTTGATCACAACAGGCTCCGTATCCAAATAATCTTCCCAGTCACCACTGGTAAAGATATGGAAACTGAACTCGACATCCGCAATCGTGGTAATCCCCGCCGCCTCAAGATCCGATTTCATGATCAAAACTTCATCATTAACCTTCTTCCCGGCACTGACATCCGGCGACATCATCGTATCAATCATGTATCCATTCACCGAAGAAGCTCTAGTCTGGAAAGTCAGATCAAGCGTGGAATTATTCTCAATCAAAACTTTCAAACTAGGACCCATCCAGCCACTTGAATCCAAGCTCTTGAGGGTGATCTTAATATCTTTCTCATCCACCAGCACTTGTTCAGCTACCGTAATCTCTCCGGCAGGTTCGGCCAAAGCCGCCGTAGTCCCCCCTGTCGAAGGAGGACTCTTCTCCGCCTCCACTCCCGAAACAGTAGTTGCGTCGGTCCCACCTGTTCCCTCACGGTTGACAATCGTTTCGGCAGGTCCCGAACAGGCAGTTAGCATAAGCATAGCAGTGAATACAGCAACAATTTTTTTCATACTCTCTCCTTCTAGCCGCAATCAGGCAGGCGGCAACTACCTAGGTTTTTCCGTTCCTCATGTATCATTTACATCATAGTAAACTAGGTGTCCGTTAAATGACCCAGATAGCTTCGAAACGAAATTCTTGGCGCATTTAATCGTGTCCCGCGTGGGAACGCCCATACATTTAATGAAAAAAGGCTACGGAACCATGGTTATAATGAGTTTGGAATCGTACATAGCCCTGCAGAAAACGTCGAAGAGAAGTTAATAGACAAGGAGGACTTCGCCATGAGAATCGGTCAATTCACAGACACCTTCCTCCCTGTAGTAGATGGTGTCGGCCGCGTAGTCAGTCGCTATGCAGAAGTCATGGGTGAGAGAGAGGAAGCCTGCTATGTCATCACACCCACCCAGAAACACATCACGCCAGCCTCCCCCACCTACAAGCTCCTTGAATTTCGCAGCCTCCCACTTCCCGGCATGTCGCAGTATCGAATAGGCATGCCTGCCCTAGACCGCAGCTATCGCCGCTCGCTCAAAGGCACTGCTTTGGACATCGCCCACGCCCACGACCCTTTCATTGCGGGTAGAGAGGCACTCAAAACCGCTCGCCGGCAGCAGATCCCTCTAGTTGGCACCTTTCATTCCAAGTACTACGATGATTTCAAACAGGTGTTGCATAGCGATGTTTTGGCCAAAGCCGCCCTCAGACAAGTGATTTCCTTCTACGAAAAATGTAACGAGGTTTGGGTCGTCAGCGCTTCAACGGCCCACGTTCTGCAAGACTATGGCTACAAGGGGCCGATCCGAATTTTTGAGAACGGTTCAGATCTGAAAGAGCCTGACCCGGAAAAAATCGCAAAAGTAAACACCTATTACAAGCTCACAGATGATCCAGTGCTCCTCTATGTTGGGCAAATGAATTGGAAGAAGAATATCCGCCTCATTCTGGAAGCCTGTGCGCTACTGAAACAAGGAGGAACGGCCTTTCAACTGATTTTGGCCGGGAAAGGACCCTCCGAGGTGGAAATTGCGGCTTTGGCCCAAGAACTGGGCATCAGAGAACAAACCCTCTTCACTGGCCACATCACCGATCAAGCGCTCTTGGATGGTCTCTATGCCAGGGCAGAACTCTTCTTATTCCCCTCTCGCTACGACAATGCGCCAATGGTCGTCCGCGAAGCAGCCTGTTTGGTCACACCCGCCTTACTCTTGGCAGGATCAGATGCTGCCGAAATCATAGAAGACCGAGTGAACGGCCTCCTAGCCGACGACAGCGCAAAGTCTATGGCTCACCAAATCACCTGGGCACTTGAAAATCCCGAAGCGCTACTCGTTCTAGGCCGGCAAGCAAGAGAAACGATCCCCAGACCCTGGGAGGAAGTCGTTTCTGGGATTATCGAACGGTATCAAGTATTGATTGAAGAATATCAATCGCACACTTCCCCAAGACGCTAGAAATCAATACCCATTGCCTGAGAGGGGGTGCAAATATGAGATTATTTACTCTTCTCTGGTGCGAACGCTACATACCCCTTAGAATCGGTGATGTAGATGCGATTCTCACCTTCTTTGCTAAATACTTCCGCGCCCTCACCTACCATGTACCCCTCGCCTTCTTTCACTTCCAAAGTGTCTACATCATGTAGTTTACCCACAGAAGAATAGCCTGCGGGCAAGGTAAGTGGTTTTTCACGGACTGTCTCATCGATGAAATAATCCGTTCCGTTCCAACGTAATTTCGGTCCACCCAGCGTCCACTCTATGGAAGTAGATGTGGACTGGCTCTCATCCGTCTTCCCTTCTTCTTGAGAGAGATCACCGGCTGATCCGGTGCCTGTTTGACCAACCATTTGCCTATTGCAGGACGTCGCAGTGATGAGGAGAGCGAGACTCAGCAAAGGTATGATAATATTCTTCATAATAGTCCTCCTTCAACAGATCTTGTGTTTTCCTACAAACTTACTATGACATGAGAATAAATTATTTGCAACTCCCGCAATTTTACATTTTTATTTCCTCAACCCAAGTTCTTATTCGTATGAAAACATCAATTTCATTAGCGGATAGAAAGATAGAAAGATTTCCTTACCAAAAACATAAAAATAGGGGTAAGTTTCAGTAAAATAAGTGTTTTACTGAAAGGAGAAAAATATGTCTAAGAAGAAGATTGGTTTTACTCTTGTTGCATTTGTTCTGGTCCTTTCCTGTGCCCGCCGAGCTAAAATTGACCACAAGCGCCGACTTATCTTTGACCAGGTAA
>CAYZSO010000009.1:0-91311 GCA_964479695.1 uncultured Fastidiosipila sp. | reverse complement strand
ATTATATCACGATGAATTCCCAAATGGCAGAAAAATATATAGATATTTGCGAATTACTCTTTGAAAATCGTTTTTTCTATATAGGATTAGGATTTTAGGTGTGAATATACCCTGACAAGGCATTAAAAAAGCCGATCAGAAAGACTTCTGCCGGCATTATTGGTTTCTCATGAGAAGCTATTATTTTCGTTCCACAAACCATTTTCCAAGATTTGTCCCGCTGATGTTTGGACTTCGCTCAAAGAAAAGATAGCTCTGATGACCATTGATTTGCACCGTATAACGATCACCTTGCCCTCCAGCTTTCAGCGCTGCTGCAGGACGAACATCCAATATCTTTTCGATGGAATATTCACGGCCATCTTCCCAGCGGAGGCGTCTTGGGAAAAGATTTCCGTCTTCGGAGAAGGAAGCAATAACGGCAACATAAACTTTAGCCTGTGAAGTCACGTGTCCTCACCCCGATCCGAAAGGTGTTTTAGGAAATTGCTGTTGGACTGGATAGGAGATTCGATCAGCCAGCCTTTTCGTTTGAGAATCCGAAATTTGAAGTCAAGCAGTTCAGGAGGAACTTCCAGTTCCTTGGCGACCGAGAAGAAGAAGGTGTCCTCACTGAGGAGTTCTGTGACTTCATCATCTTCCAGCAGGTATTCCGCAGCGAACAGATTGGCTTCATACTCCATCTGGGAGGATGTATCATACAATGCAAAATCATGGAAAGCCTTCATCTTTGCTGCTTCATGATGAAGGACAGCATGACCGATTTCATGGGCCAGGATAATCCGTTGGATTGGTTCCGGCAGATCGCTGTTGATGGTGATGTGCTTTTTTCTTGATTGTCGCAGAAAAAACCCTTTGCACGATTTATCTGAACTGCCAAGCGGCATTACTTGAACGATGATCCCCATGGCTTCAGCCAGTTTCCAAGGATCTGGCTCATCATATTTTCGCATTATGCGGGATACTTCCCGGCAAATTATCTCTATCGACATGTAATCACCTTCAAATGATATAAAATCAAATACTCATCCCGCTAGCGATCCCTCACTATCATTAAATCAAAGTGTCGGTACAAAAATACGGACAGTGAACGATGAAATGGTCAACCGGTTGGGAATAAAAAACGAAAAAACTCTTAATCCTTTTCCTTTTTTCGGCTATAGGTTTTCCGGGCTTCTTCCTTACACTTCAGATAAGCCTTCATAACAGCTTCAAAAAAAGCATCCTTGGCTTCCTGATCCAGGGCTCCGCCAGCAAATAGTGCCACGTTCTGCTCAAGGAGAACATCCATCTCTTTGGCAGCCTTGGGTCCCAGCCGTTCCCGAGCTTCCTCAATGTAGGGAGCTTTTTCTATGCCGTATTTTGGGTCTGTGATCTCATCATTGAGCAGAAAGTCTACCGATACCTGAAGGGCCGCAGCCAGCTTTCTAGCGATATTTCCACGAGGCTTGGTGTCCGTCGTTTCGTATGAAGCAATGGAACGTTTTGAAACGCCGACAAGCTCACCCAGTTGCTGCTGATTGAGCTTCAATTCCTCCCGAGCTTCTTTGATTTTCTCTGAGAAAGTTTTCATTTCCTTGCCTCCCGTAATGAATATAACTTCGTCAACTTCATTTTTGTATTGACTATTCTTCATTAGCCTGTTAATATTGAGCTACAAGATGAAGTTAACTTCATTATACCTTCGCAAACTTCATCTGTCAACGAAGAAGTTATAGAAACCCTTGGAAGGAGTGGTTTTTTATGAGTAAGGACCGTGCAATACTGCATAGTGATCTGAACATCGATTATCAGCTTCGAGTCCATGACATGAAAGCCAATGGCGTCCAAATCACAGTGAAGGACAATACCCTATCCTATCGTCAATATCAGATGCAGTTGCCCATGGCGACCCAGAGCCCCATGGAGATTGCCTCAGCAGCACGGCATCTGTTTGAAAATAACTACGACTGGCATACATTTGTGCGGGCAGTAACTGTTCGCGCCATCAACCTCGAACTCAAATTCATGCCACAGCAGCTGATGCTCTTTGATGATGCTGCCAGACGGGCCAGGCTGGAACAACTGGATGATAACATCGAGACCATACGAGGACGCTTTGGGAAATGGTCGATCTATTCAGCCTCCCTGTTAGGCATTATGAAAACATCTGGAGACAGCAGTCATGAGGTCATCATGCCCGGCATCATGTACGCCTAGTACAGGAGGGATACCCTATGAGAACAGTCCAGATCAAATGCAATCGAGAAAGGAGACTCTTTGACACTATAGAAGGCTCAAAACTGAAGATCCTAATCAAGTGCAGTAACACCAAGGTCTGCCCCTACAAGTCAGACTGTCTGAGGACCACAGAGATCGTCCTTGGAGCAGAAAAGGAAGCCTTTGACGAATTCTACAAAGCCATCAACTGTCCCCATTGTGGGAAGCGACTTTTCGATGTCACTACTGTCAGCGTAGGCATTGTCACCATCAAATGTGAGATGTGTGGAAAAGTCGCAACCATTCCGGTCATCGCAGACCAGGGATAAACTCATTATCTGATTATGGAGCACCGGCGCACTTTTCGAAGTAGCGACCACCGCACGAGCAGGTAATGAACAACTGAATATCAATCGATACCGAGCACCGGAGCCGATTCACTGAGCTACCACCGCCGGATGATTACTCAATTGAGAGGATCATCCGGCCTTTTTTATTCAGTAATCAGCTTTTTGGCAGTGCATCACCAATGACAGGCTTCCCGCCAAAAGGAGCCTGTCATGTTTGTTTACAGCCAAATGAATAAAGCTGGCTGTCTCGTCTCACCGAGATGCCGCAGCCCACCGCCTCCTTCTTGTTCGCCGCTAACAAGCCAACAACGAGAAGGAGAATAAAAATGAAAAAGATTAATCTGCGGGACGTATACCCGTTTTATGAGAATGATTGTTTTGTTATGGTCGATGATGAGATCGCTGAGATCTTTGAAAAATCCAAGCGAAAAGAGCTGAATTATCAGCGCAAGATCTACAGAAATGGAGCTCACTTTTCCCTGGATCGGGACGATGGGATCGAGCATGATGCCATCTTTATCTCGCTTTCGCCTTATGAGATCTATGAGCGGAAGATGACGAATCAAGAGCTTCATTGTGCCATCAGCAAATTGCCAGACATCCAGGCCAAACGGATCTACGCGTACTATTTTCTCGACATGAATAGGTCTGAAATTGCCCGGGCTGAAGGCGTCAGCGTGAAAGCAGTCTGCAAATCCATCAACCAAGGTTTACAGACGCTCGAAAAAGAACTTAAAAAATTTCAGAAATAGGGTTCAAAAAATGTCTGTAAATGTCATGGCTTATGAGAGGGACTTTTATCTTCTCATAAAATCGATCTTTGACAACTTCATATAGGAGAACCGGATACCTTTGATGCATGAGCCGGAAGGACAAGCCAAGCGGCAGGTACGCAAAGACCTTCGTTTTAGGAAGAGAGCGAGACATACCCATGCTGCAGGCCAATCGTGGCGGATTGGCTGGCCAAGACCTTGTGCATCAGATAATGATACTTCCGTATAGTCACAGTCCGAGCGTGATCAAACCGTCGCAGGCAATGAGTACGGCCCGCCATCAGAATGGAGGGAGGTGAAAGTCCTATGAGAGCGTAAGCCCACGCTTGTCCGGTCCATCCAAAGAACCAGAATCAAATACAGCAGCCGCACTGCATTCAGGCATTCTTAATGATGCTTCATCCTACGCGGTGCGGCTGCTTTGATTTTAATGTTAATTTTATTGATGGTTATATTCCACTGCATCGACAACATTGTCACATGAAACCGAGACGTGATACCCTCACCTTAAGTTCATCATCCCTGCAGAATTAAATAAAACCCCTGCATTCATCCTGGACATACCAAACCGCCGGGGCGCTTTAACCGACGGCTTGGTATATTCAGGAGATCCATCCTGAGAAAGAAAGGAGAAAACGAAAATGACAACCGAAAGAAAATTCGCCATCGAACCATCAAGATTTATTCATGCTGAAGAAGTCGCAGAGATTTTAGGTGTGTCGGTATCCTCTGCGTACCGGATCATCAAGCGTCTTAACAATTCTCTTAAGGACCAGGATAAAATCACCGTGGCCGGTAAGATCAGCAGACGCTATTTTGAAGAGAAAGTGATGCTGTAAATTCTAAACACGTAAAGCCACATGACACGAGATTTCATGGTTCAGTGCTTTGCGGCCAGAGAGGGTGATGCTATGCCAACCTATAAAAATGAAGCCACCGGCAGCTGGTATTGTGCCTTTTACTATACCGACTGGTTAGGCAACCGAAAAAAGAAAAAGAAGGAAGGCTTTAAAACCCAAAGAGAAGCCAAGACTTTCGAACGACAATTCATTGAGAAGGCGGAAGCCAGTCCCGACATGTCCTTTGGCACCCTGGTGTCCATCTACATGGAGGATTGTAAGACACGGCTCAAGCCAACCACCTACAGTGGCAAGGAATGCCTTATCAACACAAAGCTGCTGCCTTTTTTCGAGGAGATGCCCATCAACAAAATTGAACCCGCAACGATTCGCAAATGGCAAAATACCTTGATGGAGGATGAGAGCGACTATTCACAAACTTATTTGAAAACCATCCACAACCAGATCTCCGCCATTTTTAACTTCGCCTCCAAGTATTATAAGCTTCAAACCAACCCCGCCAGAGTGTGCGGCAGCATGGGTAAGAAAAATGCAGAGTCCATGTTGTTCTGGACTGTAGAGGAATTCAGAAAATTTCTCCCCTTTGTCTCGGATAAGCCAGTTTCAAAGCTGGCCTTTGAAATCCTGTTTTGGACGGGTATCCGATCGGGTGAATTGTTGGCATTGACTTTGAACGATTTTGACTTTGATGCCAAAACATTATCTATCACAAAAAATTACGCCCGCCATGAGGGTGAAGATCTGATCATGGAACCCAAGACGCCCAAGAGTCGCCGACTGATCGCAGTGCCATCCTTTCTTTGTGCTCTGGTCCAGAAATACGCCGAACAGCTTTATGACTACGAACCAAACGAAAGGCTTTTCCCGGTGACCAAATCCTATTTGCACAGCGAGATGACACGAGGGACGAAGAAATCTGGCATCAAGCGCATTCGCGTTCATGACCTGAGACATTCCCATGCCTCCATGCTGATTGAGGAAGGCTTTTCAGCCCTCCTGATCTCAGAAAGACTGGGACACGAAAGCATAGAAACAACGCTTCAGACCTATTCGCATCTTTATCCCAATAAGCAGATCGAAGTCGCCAATCGCTTGGATCAAATGAATAAACCAGATAGTCCAAATGAATAATTACAATAGGACCTGTAGTACGCTTTTAGTACGGTCAGCAAAAAGCAAACCCTGAAACCACGTTATATCAATGGTCTCAGGGTTTTTAACTGCTATTCCCACTCAATCGTGCCGGTTGGTTTGGGTGTGAGGTCGTAGAGGACGCGGTTGACGCCCGGGACTTCGAGGGTGATGCGATCGACGATTTTCGCCAGCACAGCATACGGAATCTCCTCGATCGTGGCAGTCATGGCATCGACGGTGTTCACAGCACGGATAATTACCGGCCACTCGAAGGTGCGTTGGTGGTCCTTGACACCGACGGACTTGAAATCCGGGACCACCGTGAAATACTGCCAGACTTTGCCGGCGAGGCCGGCTTTGGCAAACTCATCACGTAAGATGGCATCCGATTCACGCACGGCCTCAAGGCGCTCACGGGTAATGGCGCCCAAGCAGCGAACACCGAGGCCGGGGCCCGGGAATGGCTGGCGGTAGACCATGGAATCGGGAAGACCTAATTCGGAACCCACGGCGCGAACCTCGTCTTTGAAGAGCATTTTCAGGGGTTCGACCAGTTCGAATTGGAGGTCGTCAGGAAGGCCGCCGACATTGTGGTGGCTCTTGACGGCTTTGACCGTCTTCGTGCCGGATTCAACAATGTCCGGGTAAATCGTGCCCTGGGCAAGGAAATCGATTCCTTCCAGCTTGCGGGCTTCTTCTTCGAAAACTCGAATGAACTCGCTGCCGATCATTTTGCGCTTGTGTTCGGGGTCGCTGACACCGGCGAGCTTGCTGAGGAATCGCTCCTCCGCGTCAACATAGATCAAGTTGACGCCCATCTCCTCACCGAAAACCCGAACGACTTGCTCCGCTTCCCCTTTGCGCAGAAGACCGTGATTCACATGGACACAGACGAGGTTGGAACCGATGGCTTTGGCCAAAAGCGCCGCCACCACCGAGGAATCCACGCCGCCGGAGAGTGCCAAGAGCACCTTGCGGTCCCCGACCTGCGCGCGAACCCGCTGGATCTGATCGTCGATGAAGTTGGGCATATTCCAATTGGCCTCCGCCCCACAATCGCGGAAGAGGAAATCCTCGAGGATGGACCTGCGATCCTCGCTGTCATCCGGCCAGGCGAGCGTGTCGTCGTGATCCACAGCCAGCAGCGGAATGTCACTCTCGTAAATCTCATCGGCCACATCGATTGACACGCCGTCGACCACGCGGTTGGGGCCACCGTTCAGGATGATTCCTTTCACGTTGGGAAGGGCTTGGATCTCGGCCAAAGTCACATCATGCGCATGAATTTCGCTATAGACGCCCAGGTCACGGATTTCGCGGGCGAGGCGTGAGTTCTCGTTGCTGCCCAGATCCAGGATGACGATCATATCTTGTTTCATTTTTGCTCTCCTCTTTTTATCCTTTTTTTCCTCAAATCGATGAACTCATGCTAGCACAAAGCGGGGGGTTGGGAGTGGTTGGGGGCGGCTTTGGGCGAAAAAATCTCCGAAAAAACCCCAAAAAAATCTCCCCACATTGCTGCGAGGAGAGGTTGGATCAGAGTTAGGGGCCCGTCATCAGCCGAAGTACTTGTCCAGCGTCGATCTGACAGCTCCTGGGCCTGCGAGCAGTTCCACAAGATAGTTCTCCGAGAGTTCGCCTGTGCCCGCTTCGTAGAGGTCGACGCCGAAAATCACCTTGTTGCGGAAAATTTTCTTTGCGGCCTGGCGAGCAGCTTCCTCGGAGCCACCGAGTTTTACGTCGGCCAAAGCCGCCTGCATCTCCTGCAGCATCGGATCCGGGGAGATCTCCATCGTTTCACCTTGGTCATCGACACCCAGCAGATAGCGCAGCCAGCCGGCGTGGACGAAGGGAATAGCCTTGAGATCGTCGACGGAGAGGTCGGGACGCGCAACATATTCTTTGATTGTCTCGCCGAAGCGGATGGCCAGTTTCTGCGAAGTGTCTGTAGCGATGCGCTGCGGCGTGTCCGGCAGATAGGGGTTCGGCAAACGCTCGTTCAGCACTTCGCTGAGGAAGTCCATCGGATCCACAATTCCGGGATTGGTCACAACGGGCATGCCCTCGACCTTACCAATTCGGGTCACCAGATTGTTCAATGCCGGATCTTCCATCTCGGAAGCAATTGTCGGGAAATTCAAGAGACAACCATAAATGGCTAGGGCGGTGTGGAGAGGATTGAGGCAGGTGGTGACTTTCATTCTTTCGAATTTGTCTACGGTATCGCGATCAGTGAAGTAGACACCGGCTTTCTCCAGCGGAGGACGGTCGTTCGTGAATCGGTCTTCGATGACGAGATATTGCGGGACTTCTGCGTTGACATAGTTCGCTGCGTAGGTGCCTGTTTCGGTGACTACGGAAGCGGCGCCTTCGATGCCGGCATTTTCAATCATCTGACCGATTTCGGCGGTCGGGCGCGGCGTAATCTTGTCAATACAAGAGTTCGGGAAAGCGATCACATCTTCGGCACTCAAATAATCGATGAAGTTTGTTTCAACGAAGCCGTTGTCACGCCAGCCTTTGGCCACGGTAAGAACGGAATCCTTCAGTTTCGCCCCGTTATGGGAGAAGTTATCCATCGAAACGAGCGTCATCGGCTGTTTGCCGGCCTGGAAACGCTGGAAGAGGAAATAGGCAACCAAAGCCATCGTATTCTTAGGGTGAACCGGCCCCTCTGCGATATCCTCCAGCACCTGCTGGGAAAGATTGCCTTGGATATCGTGGATGGAGTAGCCCTTTTCCGTGACCGTGAAGCTCAGCATCTGGAGACCCGGCTGGCGGAAAATTTCGTTGGCTCTGGTGAAGTCTTCAGGGATATTCAGATCGAGACCGTCGACCAAAGACGCATACACTTCCTTATCCAGTGTGCCATCGCGATGCATTTGCACCTGGATGGTCATGTAGTCGGCGCCGCCCATGACTTGCTTCAGTGTACTGCCGTCGAAGGGTGCCAAGGCGACTATGCCCTTGTCGGTCAGGCCTTCATTGAGCAATTTCTGCTGCAATGATGCGATGAAACCGCGGAAAATATTGCCTGCGCCGATGTGCAGCCACGTCGGGTTGATGATGGTATTTTCCCTCACCATTTCTACGTCATACTGGGGAATCTTGAAGCCTGCTTCTTCCCAGGCTGCTGTGTCTTTAAGACCTTCATAATTCAATTTGACCATGTAGTACGCCTCCTTTTGCGTCAGTTTGCGTCAATGAAGAGCTGCTTCCCGCTTCGGTTGTGGTTCGCGGGCTCACACCTCGGCCGGTGCCGCGGTGAAGCAGCTCTGCAACGTCATCTGTAATTAATACGCCTTCGCGTTTCTCTCGCCGTCGTTCTTGGCAATAGCTTCCCAGAGGCCGTTAATGTAGGTCGCGCCAAGAGCCCTGTCATAGAGGCCGTAACCGGCGCGTGCCTGCTCATCCCAGATCATACGACCATGGTCAGGGCGGATATAAATGTTCGGCGTAGTCTCATAAATCGCCTTCATAATCTCATAGAGGTCGAGGCTGCCGTCCGAAGAAAGGTGCGCGGCCTCGCGGAAGCGGCGATAACCCAAATACTTCACGTTACGAACATGCATCGCCGCAATTCTGCCGCGCTCGCCGAAATGGCGAATCGCCGCCGGCACATCATTATCAGGATTGGATCCCAAAGAGCCGGTGCAAAGGCAGAGAGCATTCGCCGGGCTATCATGCAGATCGCAAATGCGGTCAAACTGTTCAATGCTGTGTGCAATACGCGGCAAACCAAAGATCGGCCAAGCCGGATCATCCGGGTGCACAGCCATGCGAACCCCTACTTCTTCACAGACCGGAATGACCTGATCCAGGAAATACTTGTAATTCTCCAGAAGCTTCTCATCGTCCACACCCTTGTACTGCTCAAGGACAGAGTCCAGTTCAGCCAGGCGATCCGCTTCCCAGCCGGGCAGTTTGTAACCACCGGATTTTGCCTGTGTAGCCGTAACGATATCCTGCGGAGTCATGCCCTTAATTTCTTCTTCATCATAATAAAGAGCCGTCGATCCATCCTCATTCTCACGCGCCATGTCAGTGCGGAGCCAGTCGAAAACAGGCATGAAGTTGTAGACAATCACCTTAATCCCGTTCGCAGCTAGGTTGCGAATGGTCTGCTTGTAATTCTCAATGTACTGTTCACGTGAAGGCTTGCCAAGTTTAATATCCTCATGGACATTGACACTCTCAATCACCTCAACTTCAAGACCCGCATCATTCACGTGTTTGACGTAATCGCGGATCACATCTTCCGGCCAAACCTCGCCTGCGGCGTATTGATCCAACACACCCATCAGACCGGTCATACCCGGGATTTGTTTAATCTGTTTGAGGGATACACTGTCATTTCCCTCACCATACCAGCGGAATGTCATCTTCATAGCAAAATCTCCTTGTACCATACTATTTTCTTACTATTGCCGGGAAACGGCATATATAACTATGTAAATTATACCGTGCTAACGTCTTTCTGTGTGTCAGAAATACCAACAAACTTGTCGAATCTTCCGGTGATTTGCGAATTTCGTACGCTTAATCAAGCTTGTTTCAGCCTTGTTTCGGCCAAAGCCGCCCATCGCAACCCGCCCAGTTGTGTTCAGTGCGTACTCAAGTCTCGTTCACACCGCTCACAAGTTCGTTCTCAGGTAAGCTTCACCTCACAATCAGGCCGTCTGCGCGGCAAATTCCGCCTCCACCTGTTCTTCCGTCGCTTTCATCGCATCAAGCGTTTGCTGCAAAAGCTCATCCAAAGTCCACCCCAAACGCTCAGCCCCCGTAGCAATCACCTCTCTGTCACAACCCGCCGCAAAACGCTTATCCTTATATTTTTTCTTCAAGCTCTTCAATTCCATATCAGAGGTACTCTTCGACGGACGCATCAAAGCCGCCGCCCCAATCAACCCCGTCAACTCATCCGACGCAAAAAGAATCTTCTCCATCTCATGCTCCGGTTCCACATCCGCAACCAGCCCATAGCCATGACTCACAATAGCGTGGATCATATCTTCCCCAACCCCCGCTTCACGCAGAAGTTCCGGGGCTTTGCGACAATGCTCCTCAGGCCAAAGCTCAAAGTCCACATCATGCAACAGACCCACAGCAGCCCAAAAATCAGCCTCTTCCCCATATCCCTTCTGCTCAGCAAACCAACGCATCACAGCCTCAACCGTCAAAGCATGCCGAATATGGAACTCTTCCTTGTTATATTCTTTCAATAAATCCAGAGCTTCCTCTCTGGTCAAAGACACCTCACGCAAGAACAAAGACCTCATTTCTACTTTCCAAAAATCAAATTCTCAAATATCCAATTTCAAAAGGCAATTTCCCAAAAGGTAATTTTTTAAAAGTCAAATACTCCTTCTATTGTACCCCAAGAAAAGGTCAGGCGGTTCCTCCACTGATCACTACATAAGTTTAAAATTAAACTTATGTAGTGATCAGTGGTTGCCCAGCATGCGTTGCATCAATTCTCCCCTTAACAACGCCAACTTATCCATCCAATCCAAATGGTGATAGCAAAGGTAAACCGTAAGCCAGCAAAAGAAATGGAGCAAACGGCAAGGTATCTTGCCTAGCCAGTTTTCCAGTTGCCAAACCAACTACTGCATAGAAGAAGGCAAAAACGAGCGCAAGCAGAAGAAGTAAGAGAAAATTTCCGCTCCCCAAATAAAGCAAAATCAGCAAGAGCAGTTTCGCATCACCACCACCCAACCATCTTCGTCCGAAGAATAATATAACAAGTATCAATAAGCTAAGGGCAGCAAAAAGTCCAATTTGCTGAGTATCGACTGACCGCACTTCAGTTGCCTGCAATCCCCCAGAAACAGTCGGCAATAATTCACCGGACAGCAAAATCAGCCGGAGAAACAAGCCTGTCAAGATCAGTTGATTTGGAATGCGTCGACAAGTAAGATCTTTCCAAACGGCAGCCCATAGTATGCCCAGGAGTACAAAGTTACGAAGTAGCTCGATTGCAAAATAATAATCAGTCCACAGCGAGCTACCTAGATAAGCTTCAGATGTAACGAAACCGGGATTCGCTTGAGTAGCTTGAGCAGCTTGAGTAGCTTGTGTAGCTTCTGTAACAAGAAGATATGCATTCAACACGGCCATCAACAGAAAGAACAGGTTTTCCTTTGATCCGGTTGGTGTGCGTCGCCAAGCCGGCAGGTCTTTCTGTAAAAGATACAGAGTTGTCGGGAACAAGCTGCCCAGCCAAATCCAACCTAGATAAAATGATTCCATGCCCACGCTTCTCTGACCTCCATAAATATTTCCACTGACCTCAGCACCAATCCTCTCAAACCGCTACACCAATGCCCCACCCGACTAGGTGGGGCGGCTTTGGCCAAAGCCAAAAGCAAAATAAGCATAAAGAAAAAAGCTGCACCCGGGAAACGGGTACAGCCGAAAGATCTGCCAAGATTTACAGAGATTTAGAAAATCATGCATGTGGTATCAACAAGGCCACAACCGCAGCAACCTCAGCCTTTCACAACGCTGGTCAGCATGAGGATGAGCAGAAGGGCGGCGAGACCGAGTCGGTACCAGGCGAAAATTTTCAGAGGTTTTTTCTTGAGGAATTGGAGGAAGGCTTTGACCACCACAAGGGCGACGATGAAGGAGACGACACAGCCAAGCACAAAGGCCACAATTTGCGTCGAAGTGAAGGCCGTGCCGATGACGGTGGGGTCTTTGAAATACTTCAGCAGGCTGTAGCCCGAGGCGCCAAACATGATGGGGATCGCCAGGAAGAAGCTGTAGTCCGCAGCGGCAGCGGTGGTCAGGCCGGCCGCCCAGCCACCCATGATGGTCGCAGCCGAGCGCGAGAAGCCGGGCCACAGCGACACGCACTGCGCCAGGCCAACGATCAGGGACTGTTTGACGGTGATTTCACCTACATCATTTTGGGTGTTCTTCTTGGCGAGTTTCTCCTCGCCGACCAACATCAGGACTGCTCCGACGGCCAAAGCCGCCACCACCGTCGGCACCGAGAAGAGGTAGGTATCGATGAAGTCTCCGAATAGGAGGGCTGCCACAACTGCGGGAACGCAGCCCAGCACCCAGATCAGCATGAAGTGGCGGCCGGCTTTTTCACCCGAGAAAAAGGACTTCAACACCTGCCAAATGCGCGGCCAGTAAAGCACCAACACTGCCAGAATGGCCGCCAACTGCACCACGACCATGAACATCTTATTAAAAGCATCCGACTCAATATTCATGAGATCAGAGGCAATAATCAGATGGCCGGTTGATGACACCGGCAGAAATTCCGTCAGCCCCTCAATGATTCCCAGAACAATTGTCTTCAAGATATAAACAAAATCCATACGTTTTCGCCTGTCTAATCGGCCTGTGAGAAGTTGCGCGTTTCGCAGCAACTGCCGCCGCAACATCCGCAACTACTGCGCGCAGCAACTTTCAGACGGCTTCTTCCTCCTGAATAATATGAAGTTTCGGATTACTCGCCGTTGCCTGTTCCAGCGTAATCAAAAACTTGTCTGCATAGCTGCCAAGGGTGGTTTTCAGCTGTTTCAGGTTGACGAGATCCAACGTAGTCTCCCGCGAAATCTCCGACAAGCAATCCCAAAGCGCATCCAAATTCGCCCCATAATGCTCCGGAAAATGCATCTCACTGAAGAGCAGCCAATGAAGTCCCTCACGGTCAGCCACATTTCCGAAGTCTAAGGTAATATACCGCATTCTTCCCTCCTAGTCGTAAAGTTTTGTGAAACTTTGGTAATGGTCATTCGTGTAGTAAATCAGCCCATCACTCGAGTAAACCAAGCGCTCGGCATTCCGCGGGCCCCCATAATAATTCACATCCGCTTCATAGTATTGGCGGCCGGTCCCCTCCGGCAGCAAACCCTCACGATTGCCGAATTCATCGCCGCCAATCGACATTTCATCCGTCACTTTCCAGAGATTGCCCTCCTCCGGAACCCAGCCCAGGGTGTAGGCTTGGGCTTTCGTCAAGTAATTCGGCGGCAGTTCCTCAAACAGTTCCAGATAGAGCGCCACATCCTCTTCGGTCGAGTACTTTTGGCCAAAGACGACGCCCTCCACCCCCGTCAACGGACTCGTAGGTAGGCTGGTCGTTCCTTGGTCGGCGGTTTGGCTGGTGGGGTTGTTGGCCTGGCTGGTGGGGTTGTTGGGGGCGGCTTTGGCCGAAGTATGCGTCCCTACTTGCTGCTCTGAAATTGAAGTCGTTGTACCGGAATTTGTTGGCTCTATGGGCATCTGAAAAGCGTAGTAAAGCCCCACGACAATCGCAACTAAGATGACCAGCCAGATAGCGGATTTCTGCATTTTCGGCTTATTGTCAGACATGAAAACCTCTTCTCACGTATAATCTCTGTTATCTTACTCCATCATTCCACTAAATACAGCGCTTGAAATAAGATTGTAATGTCTTACCGTGCTTGAAATGAGATTGTAATGTCAGACGAACCTGAGAAGAAAAATTCCAAGAAAAATTCACGCGAAAAAGCGCAGCAAGAAGTCCGAGCCGCCCAAGATGCCCGCTTCGAAGAGAAACGGCAGCGCTATGTGGAGCAACGCCGCCGCTTTAAGAAAGGCAGAAATCGCGCCTTCCTGATTGCCATTGCCCTCATTCTACTCGTGCTGATCATCGCAGTTATCGCCGGCTGGTAAATGGCCGCCTGATAAGTCGCCGGCTGGTAAGTCGCTGGCGTGGGAATCGCTGGCTGATGAGTCGCCGGCGTGGGCAATGGCCGGCGCGAAAATTCCGCCAACCCAAAGAACCCGAATCAATTAAACCTTACAAGCTGCGGAGGCAAATTCTCCAAATATTCCGCCCGCACAGCCGGGACATAGAAAGCAGCATAGGTATCAGACTTCGCCAACCCTTGCCCATCCAGATCAATCTTCACCCAATACTTATAATAGGGCAGGAACTCGGCATCAATCGGCGAGTTCCGATACATCAATTCCACATGCCCGATCTGCTCATCCGTAATCTTCTGATCAGGCAAGTACTCGTAGAAAATCCGGCCATCAGGCATCTCACGCGAACCCAGCGACGTATAGAAGGACATCGCCTTCAATTTCTGCCGAGCCTCCGCTTCCGAAATAATCGGATAGTCGCCAATCATCTCCACCGCCCTCGGATTCGGCCCCGTGTTCACCCGAAGGAGTCGATTCTCCTCAGTCAAGGTGAACTGATACCGCCCAAAAGAATAGTACAACAAGGCCAGATCCGCATCATCCGAGCTTTCGCAAATATAATACGTTCTCTGCGACATCTCACCGTACCCCACCGCCTCGCCGAAGGAAAAAGCCGGTTCAACAAGCTCAGAGTAGAGATCCGGATACTGCTCAGTCAAATAAGCATAAACATTCGCAGCCAGTTTCATCAGAGCCGCAGAATCAGGCCCAGCGGGTTCCTTCGCAGCAGGTTCCTTCTCCTCCGCCTGAAACAATTCCTCTGGTAGCGTTATCGGCTCATCAAACGTAAACGACCCCGTCCCATCACCGCGCAACTGGATCAGGCCAAGTGTGGTGGTCGCTTGCGCCCCGGCAGATGGCGCGCTTTCCTCAGGTGTCGACGAAGGAATATCCACGAAGCTAAGTTCCAGGATTTCAGCCCCAACACTTTCGGCCAAAGCCGCCGCCCTCCGCCCCAGTTCCTCATTGCTATAGAGTACGGTTTCTCCGGCCATGCTATGGAAACCAAGGTTCTTATAAACCGGCAAACTCGTGATGTCCTCGCCTTGCCTCCAAGGATTACCCGTCTGCAAATCAGCCGGATTTTGTGCGTGATACGATTCGAAACCCATGGCATCATTCGCAAACACACCACGCAAAACCGGTAGCTCCTCCGGCCTCGCTACAAACCAAGTCGGCTCGCTTGTCGGCTCGCTTGTCGGCTCGGTTGGGCCGGACGGCTCCGTTGGCCCAGACGGCCCAGTTTGTGAAGACGGCACGGATGGTTCCGTCGGTTGCGTTGTTTGTGGGTTTTCATCCGATACAGAGGCAGTCGTGTCACCGGGAGGAACAACCACCGGCAGATTAGGATCTCGGTTAGGATCCTGACCAAAATTCCGAAACAAGTTCCAGGCCGCTGGAAGCAAAATCGCAAGCACAGCCACTGCCGCCAGCACACGCAATGCAGGCTTGAGTGATTCAGGCTTGTGTGATTCAGGTTTGTGCGATCCAGGCTTGCACAAGGTTTGAAGGCTTTGCAGGGCCTTGACGTACCATGTTACTTTCTCGGGTGAAACGGGTGGGGAGGCGGCTTTGGCCAAGTCAAAAGCGGGCCCCAAATCCTCCGCAGAAATAGCCTCCTCAAGGAAGCGGTCATCGATCTCACCCATGGCCTCCAGAAAAATCGTCGTTTTCATAGAACATATCCTTCTTTCTCCAAGTGTTTGCGCAACTTGGCTCGCGTGCGGTGGAGTTTGGATTTCACGTTGCTTTCGCTGAAGGAAAATCGCGCGCTAATCTCGCTGATAGATAGCATGTACCAGTATCGACAGATGAAGACTTGGCGTTCGGCTTTGGCCAAAGTCGCCAAAAACCGATTCAAACTCGCCGTGAGTTCCTGCCGCTCAAGCTCATTCACAAGCTCATTTTCAAACCCACTCGCGCGCCCGTAGCCGAGACCATTGCCTAGCCCGTGGCCTGATGCGCTCCCCCGGCCACCGCCTGGGCCACTGGTGGAAGAAAGCACCGGCTCCAGCTCTTCGAAGATGACTTCCAGATTGCGGTCGCGCTTCTTGGCGGTATACTTCCGCAGACGGTCAATCGCAATACGCCGGGTGATCTTCCCCAGGAACGCGGAAAGCTTCGTCGGCTTGTGCGGCGGCATCGCGTCCCAAGCCGCAAGCCAGGTATCATTCACGCACTCATCGGCATCTTCGGCATTACGCAGAATCTGCCGAGCAATTGCCGTACAATAACGCGAATACTTTGCCGTGGCCGCCACAATCGCCTGTTCGGATCGATCCCAAAACAATCCGACGATTGTTTGATCGTCCAAGATCTTCGGTTTAGTCTCCAATGTCTCCGATGTCTCCGATGTCGTCTCTAGGTTTGTCTCCGACTTCGTATCCAGTTTCGTCATTTGCTCGTTCATGATGAGATTCGCTTTCTTCCTTCGGATCCCAAGTTTCTGCCTAGCTGGTGTAGTTCGTTGCGCTCGCTTGTCTTTTGTCAGATGACCTTCATTTGACCATTCAATGGACAATGGCCAATGGCTAATGGCTAATGGCTAATGGGCAATGGACAATGGACAATGGCCAATGGCTAATGGCCAATTACCAATATCTTGATTATCCATGAATTGCTCTCTGTTCGCTGCAAGGTATTTGCGCTGAAGCCTTTTAGTTGCCACTTAGTAGCCCTTTAGCGCACTAAAAAGTTCCCTTCACCTATCTAGTCGTAAAAATGCGGCGAGTGGTTGCATAATGAGGAAAATAGAAACCAAAAAGCCAATAAAAAAACCACCTCCGAAGAAGTGGTTCTTTAAATCAAATCGTGTAAAATCTTACGCTCTGGTGACCGCACCGGAACGGAGGCAGCTGGTGCAAACGCTCATCGTCCGCGGTGTGCCGTCCTTGATAACACGAACCTTGCGTACATTCGCTCTCTGTTTGGTTTTCGCACGACGAGAAACCTGTGAACGAGTGATGCTGATGTGGCGAGCAGAGACAAGGCTCTTCTCACAAATATCACACATTGCCATATGGACACCTCCTTATGAAGTCATTAGAAAACGTGCGAGAGATACTCTAGCACAAACCTTTCAGGAATTCAAGCGACTTTGAAAAATTTCCCTTTGGCCTAGAGTGCAGAGTTAAATTCCACTCAAAAATTTCTCCATAGGCATGTCCACTTTTTAGTTTCGGCTATTTGTACAATCCACCCTTTTTAACTGCATCTCTTAGGTCACTACCACTTCTATTTCTTCACTACTTCTTGCTCGTTCGGAGACTTCTCTATTCGTGCGAATGTTAAGCCCCAGGAAGGTACGCCTGATTCGACTTATTGCTACAAGTGCTGCTTTTTTTCGTTCAGCCCTGCGAAAACTCAGCCAAAAACTAACCCCAAGCAAAAAGAATTTTCCAAGCTGGTCCGGATCGGGATCTTTGCGACAACAAATATTTCCACAGGAGATCTTGACTCTTGTTTTGCAGCCAGCTGAACGATTACTGACCTGAAGACAGACATTGTTGAATGAATACTGACCTCGAGGGCTACACGGTCTGCAATAAGCACGAAACGAACAGGAAAATACCTTTCAAAGTGCTGCGTCTGTCAAACCGATGTCGCAAGTTTCGCGATCTTGGCCAATTTAGAAATCGTATAATAATTTCTATAATTCCCAAAGAACAAATTCAAGGAACAATACGCCGCCAATACCGCGCCAAACAAAAAAACCAAGCGCGATAGAACAACAGTTCAACAAGCTTCCCTAGAACTACCTCTCTGACCAGATCACGCAGCTGGCGATAGCCAAGCCGCCATCATGACTGAGGCTGAGGCTACTGTGTTGCCAACCGTAGGCTGTGAAAACTGCGGCAGTGGAGCCGTGGAGTTGATAGGCAACGCCGCCATTGGTGACCGCGCCGCCATCAACGTCGCCACCATCAACGTTGCCGTTAGCAACCGCGCCGCCATCAACCGCGCCGCCATCAACGTTACCGCTATCAAAATCACCTCTATCAGCACCGCCGCTTACCACGCGAACGACCTCGATTTCGCGGAGGTTAACTCCGTGGGCAATGCCGGTGCCGAGGGCTTTGGCGAGAGCCTCCTTTGCTGCAAAACGCGCGGCTACAGACTCGAAACGCCAACTATCGCGCCTGCGGCAATCCGCAAGTTCTTGCGTGGTTAGGAAGCGCGCGAAATACGACTCACCATGGCGTTCAAATCCTTCGCGAATTCGTGACACTTGGACGAGATCGATACCGTTGCTGAGTTTCATGCCATTACCAACCCCGTTACCAACGCTCATACGTGGCCTCGGCGCAAGCGCAAGTCGTCCCCGAGGAAAGGGATAATTTTCAGTGACGAAAGGATGCGGGAAAGGAGCCGTTCATCGTATTGGCGGCGGAGGTCTTTGAGGCTCATGTTTGTCGTGATGATGGTTTGGCGGCCGCGGATCTTGCGTTGGTGCAAAAGCATGATGATTTCGCTCAGAGGTTCTTTGAGAAGGCCGGACGAAACGCCGAAATCATCCAAGACCAATAAATCAGCATCCAGAAGAAACTGGTAGGCCTCTTCGGCCCTGGTCAGGGCCTCGGCACTCACGCCGTACGTCAGTTGTAAAGTGCGGTAGTGCGCGGTGATTTCTTCGAATTGCAACATGGTCAGCAACAAGGCGAAGTGGCCTTGGTCAAGTAAGCGATTGGCAATGCAGGAGGCCAAGAACGTTTTGCCGGTTCCCGGTTTACCGGTGAAATAGAGGTTAACCGAAGGGTCGGGGAAATCGTCGATAAGCTTCTTCGCCGTCTCGACATTTTGGTCCATCTGCCTTCTGGCCGTCGTGTGACCAGTAGGGATTTCGAGCGGAGCATCGGAGAAAAGATCCGGGCGATGGTTGCGAAAACGTTGCTCTTCGTCAGGCAGAAGTCCCGGGGTAAAATGGCGCAAGGTCTCACGCAAAATATCCGGGTAGCATTTCGGGCAAATGTGGCCAGAGACCCGCCCCGTATCGCGGCAGGTAGCGCATGCGTAAATGGAAAGGTCCTCTTCCGGCAGGCCAAGTTCTTCTTGGATTTGGGAGAGCGAAGCCTCCGCCTGAGCGAGTTCCTCGGCCAACGAAGCGGTTTCCGCGCTGTCCGAAGCATCCGGAACCGTGAGTCGGGCGAGGTAGTTCCAGCGGGCACGATTGGTGAGTTCTTGGGCTTTGGCCAAAGCCGGCTGCTCCTCATTCAGCGCAAGGTCACGGGCCTCCGCCTTACGGGAGGCACTCTGCCTGCGGTTCTCATAAACCAAGCGGATCTCACGGAGCAGTCCTTCTCGATTCATTCTCCCTCCGCCTCTTCCTTCTCAAGATAAGCATATTCGTAGAATTGGGCGAGATACTCGTCCTCGTACTCACGTTGCTCGAAATTGCCTGCCGTCGCCGCCTTGCGGGTACCGGAAAGTTTCTTGCGCTGCTCCTGGTTATGCTTGGCATTATTCTCTTCGAGTTGCTTCGCTTCCTTGGCTGTGCGAATACCGGCTTCGTGCCAATTCGTCAGAATGCGGTCGAAGTAGTTCAGGTTCGGTTCGGAGATTCGGACGGCATAGGCCAAAGCAATGTCAATCACCTCGAAATCGTAGCCAAATTCGATAACCCATTTCTCAATAATGGTCAGGTCGTAAGCGGTAATCGTCTTGTTAAGCTTGCGCCCAATCTGATTCGCAATGAGGCGGACGCGCTTGTTTTCTTCCTTGTAGCGCGTAAGATCCATGAATGACTTCACCCCGTGCTTGTTATAGTCTTCCGCGACTTTATTGAGATAATTCGGGCCGTTCAAGACATTGCGCTCCGCGGCGTCAACAAACATCTGGTAAATAACTGTCGGATCGAAGCCATATTGATCAAACCAAGTGTCAATCGTCTGGTACCACGTAGGACCCATCAGGCCGTGGAAGTACGTGTCGTTGATGCTGGAGATCAGTCTCTGGCGATCTTGATTCGTCTCATTTCTTTCGACGGATTCTTGCATCGAAGACGCCGTCAAACGGCGATAATGTTTCGAGAGTTGTTGCTTCTTCAAATCAACCAAAACAAAAGACGAAAAATCCGTCTCCGCTGTCACAATCTGGTGTCCGGCCAGCTCACAAATCGCCGCCTTAAAATCCTCTTGGGAGAGGCCAAGCGCCTGCCGCACCGGCTTACTCTCTACACGACAATCGTGCGTTTGGTAAAGCTTCGCCATCAAATAAACTTGCAGAGCCTGGTGACTCAAAGCAGACATATAATCCGTTATGAAGACGTCCGGAATGGCCGTGTCATTCAAAAAAATATCAGCTATGTCTGGCATGAACCAAAGCCTCCGCACACTTCTAGGAAAATCAGGAACCTCATTATAGCACAGGCCTTTTCTCCGCCCACCGTGCACCACCACGAAAAAAGCCGATGCAACAAGTGCACCGGCAAGTAAGGAATTTCTAAGTACAAATTTGAACTGATGACGCAGTAATCGAGTCATTTCTGTTGGCAGTTTCGTCTTCGAAAACTACCTCTTTAAGAAAGTCTTATTCGTTTTCATCATCTGAGCGCATCGCAGCCAGATCAGCGCTGACTTTTTCCATGGTTGCTTTGTCGAGCTTGTAGAATTTCATCATGATCAAAACAATCACTAAAATGGCTATGGGTAGTGCAACTATGAATATATTGACTGCATTCATAATTTCCTGCGAGAATGGCGTTTTCAGATCTGGATATTTGTCGCCAAAACCGACCGCCGCTAGAATAAAGCCGATGATAATCGGAACTAATGAAGTCGAAATTGAGTCCAAGAAGGAGAAAATTGTTCCGATCATTCCTGAAACAAAACGACCCGATCTTACAGTTTCATAGTCAGAAATATCGCCAATCATCGTGATTGAGAAAGAAACAGGAATACCAATAAAAATTCTCATGATCATATAAATGAGTAACAAAGCGGCACCTGAAACCGTTGACCACATCCCATTAGCAAATGAAGCTTTGAGGTCTGGAATCGTATTAATCAGTATTCCGAAAATGATTACGGCAACTAGAGCAATCCTGTTACTGTTAACGTATGCAGATTTCAAACCTTTCTGACCCGCAAATTTAGTGAGCGCGAATACCACGATAATGTTCGGAATAACTAACAGCACACTTACCTGTCCGGACATCGCATAGTTGCCGAAGACAATACCAAAGAGAATAGTCAGAATTACCGAGTCACCTGTTAAAGAAGTACCCATTTTCTGAAGAGCCGCAGCAAGAGCCAGAATGCCAAGGGGACGGTTTTTCCGAATGATCTCCCAATATTCTCTGAGGCGAATTTTTTCACCTTTTGCCTCACCCGTGCCAAAGTACTTTTCGTTATCCTTACGCCTGATACCAATCATTGCCAGGATAGTCAGGATAAAGGAAAGGATCATGTAGGTTACGATCATCTCGTAGAAGAAATTAAGGCTAAATTCATTGTTATTCTTAGGTACCAAATAGTTGGAAACGTACATAGGTGCGAAACCACTCAAGAAAATAGCCGTAAAAATCGTATCCCATACCGTAAAGAGCGGGCGCTGTTTCGGATCGTTTGTAAGGACAGGTTGTGCCGCTTTTGTAACCGTTTGTTGGAAAGAGTAAACGATTTTATGAAAGATCAAAGCGAGGAAATACATTACGTAAAGTAAAGGACCTGAAAAGCGATGGGTATTAAACAAGAACAAGTAGGAAAGAGCCAACCCAATGTTACTAAGTAGCATAATTGGTCTGAAACGTCCCCATTTCGAATTGGTCCGATCGATAATAACGCCAATCGCCGGATCAATTAAGCCATCAAATAAGCGAGCTCCACCTAAGATAGTTGCCACAGTAACTGTCGCGAATCCAATAATACCTGTTGCATAATAGGACAGAAAGGAAAACGCAACTAAGTATAAGTTACTCGCTGTGTTGTTCAAGGAGAAGAGAGCAATCTCCCACGGTTTTGCGCGATGGTATACATTGTTTGTATTCACATCGGCGGTTGTAACTTCTGACATAAAAACCTCCACCCGGTTTCGTTAGTTGTTGTCAATGCCAACAATTTGTTGCCATTACATAGGTTCAGTAATGTGTTTGGCTGATTTCCTCCGTTGGGGTAATCAGCCAAACGGGCCGCATGTAATAGGGTTATTGATTTCAAATTGTCTTTAAAGGGTCTGGTCGCGTTCGAACGAGTCTTGCTTGATCTGATTATTGCGTCTTGTTAATTCGATTGCGTCTTGTCCAAACACGTCTGCAATACCTAGGACTTACTAGGACTTTTCTGGACTTAATACGTGCCCTTGGTGTCAAAAGTGACTTCGGTAACTTCCTTTTTCACGGTGGAGGATGCACGCTTCTTGTTCAGTTCAGCCAAGAAGAGATCTTCGTCCACAGGGAGAGTCACGGTTTTGTCGAGCCAAGAAGAGAGTTGCATCGCATTGGACAGCTGCACGCCCTTGATGCCTTCTCTGCCGTCAGCAATCAGCGGTGCACCTTCGAGAATATGATCGGTAAATGCCTGCAGAACGCCAACATGCTGAGGATTGAGGCCATCCGTCTCGACATCAATGAAACGGCCTGACGGGGGTTTGAAGCCTTCTTGGGTCGTGAAAGTGTATTCTCTTTCGCTCACATCCAATTGATAAACCTTCAGGATCGAGCTATAAGGATTCTCAGGATCGCGCTCACAAATAATTTGTCCCTTGTCCAAAGTCACCTCGAAACGGTTCGTTCCCGGAGTATCACCGGTTGTGGTCACGAACACGCCCGTCGCGCCATTCTCCCATTCCATGTAAGCCGTCACATCATCTTCAACTTCAATGTTGTGCCACTTACCCTCATGAGCATGCGCCTGCACAGTCGTCGGCAGACCGCAAATCCACTGGAGCAAATCGAGCTGATGAGGGCACTGATTCACCAGCACACCGCCGCCTTCGCCATTCCAGGTAGCGCGCCAATCGCCGGAATCGTAGTACATTTGGGTTCTGTACCAGTCCGTGATGATCCAGTTCACTCTTTTGATTTGGCCAAAGTCGCCTCCCTGCACCAGTTCGTGCATTTTACGGTAGACGTGGTTCGTTCTCTGGTTGAACATCATCGCGAAGGTCAATTCCGGATGCTTATCCGCCGCTTCATTCATTTCACGAACTTGTTTCGCATAGACACCGGCCGGCTTCTCACAGATTGCGTGAAGACCATTGTCGAAGGCTTCCATGACATACTTCGCGTGATCATAGTGCGGAACAGCCACTAACACAGCGTCAATCAAGCCCGATTTCATCATCTCTTCTGCATTGTCAAATACAGCAACCGTATTTGGCAATTCCTTCTTGGCCCATTCCCGCCTGGCTTCTTTGATATCGCAAACGGCGGTGAGTTCCATGTTTTTAACTTTGTTATCAACAATGTTATACGCATGACCACTGCCCATGTTGCCGATACCCAGGATACCGATTCTTACCTTGTTCATACTACTCCTCCATAATTTTTGTAAATGCATTGAAAGCTGTTAGAAAAGCCGTTCTGCCGTCACTAATCTCCGAGCTGATGGTGGTCTTGTCACCTTCTCTTTCCAAAGACTGCAAGCCCTCAAACTCTTGTAAATGCGGTTCCAAACTGAAGAACCCATGATAATTTTCCGCCTTCAGCAATTGGACAATCTCGGATATAGACCCGTCCCCTTCACCAGCCGGCACGATCACATGGTCAGACTTTCTGGCGTCCTTGATATGCACATAGCCAATATAGGGCTTGAGCACTTGATAGGCTTCCAGCGGATCCTCGCCACATTGAACGAAGTTCGCAAAATCAAAGGCTTGCTTGAAGTTGTCACAAGCCAAAGTCCGCATCAAGTCTTCGCAGCGGCTAACGGAATCGCCGTAAATCGCCTTCTCATTCTCGTGCAGTAAGACAATATCCTGTTCAGCAGCGTAAGTAATCATGCGCTGAAGATTCGCCATCACCTGCTCTCGATAGGTAGCCGGATCCTCATCTTCAGGCATAAAGAAGCTGAAGATGCGGATATAAGGGGTTTCAAACAAGTGCGCCAGTTCGACAACGTGCTTGTACAATTCGAAATGCTTCTCGAAATCATCGGTCATCTCGATTTTGCCGATTGGAGAGCCAATCGACGAAACCTTAAGCCCATGTTCATCCAGCTTGGCCTTGATCGGCCGGGCCTCTTCCAAGGTGTATTCACTGATGTTTTTGCCGTAGCAGCTTCGCAGAACCAGATAGGACATCTCGCATTCTTCCAGAACGCTGATCTGCTTGTCCAGATCCGTATCAATCTCATCCGCGAATCCTGACAAAAGATACTTTCTTTCTGCCATACCTTATTCCTTTCCTCTTGCTGAATCGTAAAGATCCATCATTAGATACAAAGTTTCTCTGACATCCTGAAGGCCAATCGGCGCGGGTCTGCCCGATTCTGCACAGAGATAAAAATCATTAATCGCGCGAATATGGCCATTCCCGTAGTAACTCTTGCCAATGTTTGCTTCGGTAAAATCGATTTCCTGCTTCCTGCCGTCCCGGTAAAACAAGGTAACCAGGTTGCCTTCATCACGAACCCTGATGTTCTCGCATTCCACCTCAACCATGATCGGGGCGTTGCTTGAATACGCCGTAGTTGCATAGAAGGTCGCCGGACACTTGTCGAACTTGATATAGGCTTCGATGGTGTCCTCCACTTCGATCACCCCTTTTAGGTGATGATTACTGATGGACGCTTCGGCCCACTCATAAGAACCCAGAAATTGAACCATAAGATCCAAGGTGTGAATCGATTGATTAATAAGGACGCCGCCCCCTTCTTGAGCAAGCGTTCCCCGCCAAGGGCTGTTCTCATAATATTCCGGACCGCGACTCCAGGAAACGAAGGCTCTGGCTCCCAGGATTTTCCCGGCCTCTTCGCTGGCCAAAACCTTCTGCACATACTTCACGCAATCGTTGTAACGGTTCTGGAAACAGAAGCCCAGCAGTTTGTCAGATTCCACAGTCTCCAACCGGTCGAACTGTTCTCTGGAAATCGCCGGTGGCTTCTCCATAAAAACATGAGCGCCATGCTCCAGGCCATAGATAGCCATCGGAACGTGAAGATCATGAGGTGTGCAAATGTGCAAAACATCAAGTTGTTCATTTTGCATCATCTCCTCGAGGGAGGCGTACGCATGAACCTCATTTTTCTTGTAATCCTTGGCGAAGCTGGCGGCTTTGGCCAAATCAATATCTGCGACCGCGACTAAACTGGAGTCTGTCATGTCACTGATAATTTCCGCATGAATTGCGGCGATAACGCCGCAACCTACAATTCCACTTCTCATAGTTTGCCCTGCTCTACGCTGTACTCTGTGAACTTAAAACAAATCCTTGTAACCCAATTCGAGCAGATGATCTCTTGAATCGGCTAAGCAATCGAAGGGATCGCGCCCATAAAGCATGTCCTGCTCGACCAGGAGATAGCGAACGCCTGTCTCCAAGGCCTTTTCAATGATGGGTTTGAAATTCATCGAGCCTTTGCCCAATTCAGCGAATTCAATGATGTTCGTGAAGGCTTGATAGAAGGCCCCCTGATCACCGGCTTCGAGTTTCTCAAAAGCCTCTTCAGAAATGGCTCCAACGCGATAATCTTTCAGGTGAACCAGCGCTGTCTTGCCGGCATAACGGTCCAGAATGTCAACCGGATTGGCTCCGCCGCGTTGTACCCAATGAAGATCCAATTCGAAACCGATATCCGGGCACTCTTCTGCAATAATATCGAGCATGAACTTCCCTTCATACTTGCGGAATTCCACGTGGTGATTGTGATAGTAGAGGTCAATGCCTTCCTTCTTCAGGCGGGCCGCATATTCGTTGGCTTCGCGAGTGAATTCCAAAACGGTCTCAAGATTGCGCATGTTCGGGAAGGGCAACATACCGATACGAAGTAGGTCAACATCCAGCGCGCGGCAATCGGCAACGATCTTGTCGTACTGTGTCTCCAGATCATCGTTCCCCCCGCTTGGCTTAACATTACAGGAAAGTGAGGCAATATCCATGCCGAAATCATCTTTTGCCCGTTTAATCTCGGCGACGTTCTCCGGTGTCATGCTGATCTGTGAAATCTCCACAGCATGGTAGCCTAATTCCGAAACTCGTTTCAGGGTTTCATAAGCACCAAGCTCTGCGAACTTTTCCCTCAGCATCATTGCTTGTACTCCAAATTTTGCTTGACTCATTTTTCATTTCCTTTCTTGAAATTGCATTTTTGTCTTCGACTGTGCTGTCTACGACTGTTTTGCTCACGACTGTGCTGTCTACTGCTGTGCTGTCTGCGAAGTAAGCATTTATTATTCTAAATATACCCCACGAAAGGAAGTAAGACAACAGCATTTTCTCTAAATTCCTTTGCTCGTGAAGAGACTACGTTGTTAAATATACAAGCTAGAAAAAGCCGTTTCTATGCGATTCTTGTTTCTTTTATTGCTAAAGTTGCTATTTCTCCTTCCATTCGATCAGCCATTCTGAATAATTACCTAAAAGAATAAATATTTCACCTTTTGTTACATGTTCTCTTGTGAAGGTTTCTGAGAATCAATCTTGCAGCCAATTTCGCCTTACTTTCGCCCCAAGTAGTCATTCCCATGTGTATTATTCACTAGTGTAACACAGGCGCACGCATGTTTTTTGGCTAATATGAATTGTTTCCATTTGCTGCATGGTAAGAACTTGTAGCAGGTGCCAGCGAAATCGTGTATCATGGATACCTAGGAGGATGCTTATGAGCGAAACCTATGCCTACCAAAAGATCGACGCCAACATTCTCGTGAATCACTTTCGCACCGAGAGTGAATATCATGACACGTTCCATATTCACAATAATTATGAGATCTACTATTTTATGGATGGTGAAATCGACTTTTTCGTCAATAAATCTTGTTATCGGATGAAGAAAGGTAATCTGCTCTTCTTTAATACCCAAGATGTGCATAAGGCGGTTAATCTCGCCAGTAACGTCCCCTATGAACGATTCGTCATCCAATTCAATCCCGGCATTATTCGCAAGTTGGGCACAGAGAAAACGAATTTGCTGGCTTGTTTCGAAGACGCTAGAGAGCACAACGCCAACATTATTACCTTAGATCTGAAGCAGCGGGAACAGTATGAAGCTGCGGCGGAGCAGTTATTACGCGCGGTGAATGGGGGAGGCTTTGGCAGCGATATCCTCCCCTATGCCTTCCTGACTCAACTGCTGGTCCTGATTAACGAAGTGTATTTCAGCAACTCTCAACTTGAGACGAGCATCATGTCGCCGCAAATTTCCGCAACACTCGAATATATTGACTCGCACCTGACCGAGGATCTGTCACTGGACTCGATCTCTGATGCTTTGGCCATTAGTAAATACCATTTAAGCCACGTTTTCAAGAAAAATACCGGCACGACCATCTACCAATATGTGCTCGTGAAGCGAATTGCGCTCTCGAAGACTCTCCTCCGCGAAGGGCGAAGTGTGACGGAGGCGTGCCACGGCTCGGGTTTCAACGATTATGCGAACTTCATTCGGACGTTCAAGAATGTGACCGGCATGTCCCCCGGAAGTTTCGGCAGTGGTGCGTAACGGCGTGAGGCGTAACGCAGCCATCGTTTGGCCAAAGCCGCCACCAGCAACAACTCCGGACCACAACAAAAGCCGCTGAGGAACCCCCGATCAAAATTCCTTGATCTTCCACGCAATGTTGCTTAAGAAAAGCTCCTGTTCAAGCGCAGCCGGATCCGTATCCTTCCCAATATGAACAAACTCAATCTCCATCATTCGGGCCCAGTCTCGCAGAACCTCGGCGTTAAGCGCATAAGTCAACGTGGAATGATGTGAGCCTCCGGCCAGAATCCAGCACTTCGCGCCGGTCTCCAGATTGGGTTCAGCCTTCCACATCACTCGGGCAGTCGGCAAATTCGGCATCGTCTGATTGGGCACCACGCAATGAATATCGTGAACGATCAGGCGAAGGCGGCCACCCATATCCACAAGGGAGACCAGAACCGCCGGACCTTCTTTGCCCTCGAAGACCAACCGCGCAGGATCCGCCTTGCCGCCGATGCCCAACGGGTGAACCTGGATTCTTGCGCGTTCGTCACTGATTGTCGGACATACTTCCAGCATGTGAGCGCCGAGTGACAAACCGTTTTTCATGTCATAGGTATAATCTTCCATAAAAGTCGTCCCACCCGGAAGACCTGTCGCCATGAACTTCAGAATGGAGGTCATGGCCGCCACTTTCCAGTCGCCTTCGCCGCCATAGCCGTAGCCCTGGCGCATAAGATCTTGCGAAGCCAGGCCGGGCAGTTGGTCCATGCCATAGAGATCCTCGAACGTGTTGGTGTAGGCGAGACAGCCCTGCTCTTCAAGTAAGCGGAGCATGCCGATTTCGGCTTTGGCCTGATAACGAATACTCGCCTCATTCGCCGTCTCAACCTCATACACTTCCCCGTATTGCGAAACTTGCCGGTCAATCTCAGCCTCAGTCACTTCAGCGATTTTCTGAACAAGATCCCCGACCGCCCAAGTGTTCACCTGCCAACCGAGCTTCGCCTGGGCATAAACCTTATCGCCCTCAGTCACGCCGACCTCGCGCATGTTGTCGCCGAAACGCATGACCCGGAGCGACTTACTAAATGCAGCTCCGAGAGCAGCCCGCATCCACCCCGCAATCTCAAGCTGCGGAGCCTCGTCCTCCCAGTACCCGACAACCACTTTGCGCGGAATTTGCAGGCGAGCGGCCATGTAGCCATGCTCGCGGTCGCCGTGGGCACTCTGGTGCAGATTCATGTAATCCATGTCGATGGCTTCGTTCGGAATGGTGTTAAGGAACTGCGTGTGGAAATGAAGGTACGGCTTCTGTAAGGCATGCAAAGCACTCGTCCACAACTTCGAAGGCGAGAACGTGTGGCAAAACACAATAATCCCCGCGCATTCAGGATGGAAATTGGCCTCCCGCACGATCGAGGAAGCATCCTCCGCCGTCTTCACAGTCGTTTTATAGACCACAGGCCGCGGAAGTTTCCCCGAGCGATTCAAGCCATCCACAATCGTCCGGCTATTCTCCTCCACCTGTTTCAGCGTCTCAGGTCCGTACAAGAACTGACTCCCCACGACAAACCAAAACTCATACTCTTCCCATTTCATAACGAAACCTCTTCCTTCAGTGATTCATTTTTCTTCAGAGATTCAATCGCTGCGCGTTCAACCGCCAGCGATCCCCTGTACTCGTTCAAATAGGCGGTAAATTTTGTGGCCAAAGCCTGATCCGGCTGCTCCACCACCCTCTCCGCATTTCGGCCAAAGACGCCCTCCTCCAGAAATTCCTCCAAACTGAGTTCGACTTTACCCTCGACATTTTTGTAGTCTACAGTTTTCTCCTCTGCTTTGCGCGCGGTAAACAGCGCCAGCAAGGCAATCCCCCAGGCGCCGCCCTCCCCGGCTGACCGGTACACCGCAGTCGGGATTCCCAGCGCAGAAGCCATGATTTTCTGCATGACCTCCGGCGTCTTGAAAACACCGCCATGCCCCACGATCAGGTCGATTTCGACACTCTCTTCTTCTGTCAAAATAGCCATGCCAAGCTTGAGCGTCGCCACAATCGAAAAAAGTTGCGCCAGCATAAAATCCGCCAAAGACATCCTCTTATCGGGCAGCCTCAGATAGAGCGGCCGCCCTTCCGTCGTCCCCGTGATGGGCTCACCCGCAAGATAGTTAAAACTAACCACGCCCTGCGGATCACCCTTTAGCGCTTCTTGGTAAAGCATTTCGTATAGCGAGCTCTTATCAACCTTGTTGCCGAGAAGTGCCGCAAACTCTCCGAATATCCGGACCCAATTGTCCGCCTCCGAAGTCCCATTGTTGCAATGCACCATGGCGACCGGTTTGCCATCAGGCGTAGTCACCATGTCAATCTCTTCATAGTGTTTGGCCAAAGCCCCCTCCAACACCACCATCGCAAAGATCGAAGTTCCGACAGACACATTACCGCTTCTCTTGGCTACCGTATTTGTAGCTGTCATTCCAGTCCCGGCATCACCCTCTGGCGGACAAAACAACGCGCCCGCTTCTAACTGACCTGTGGGATCGAGCTTCTTGGCTCCTTCAGCCGTGAGCCTCCCGGCCTCAACCCCTGCTAGCAGCACGTGGGGCATGACGCTTTCCAAGGCGAAAGGCACATCCGGCAAAGCATCGAATTTCGCCAGCATCTCAGGATCGAAATCCAGGGTCTCGTTCGAGATCGGGAACATGCCGGCTGCATCGCCAATGCCAAGGACCTTTTCTCCGGTGAGCTGCCAGTGGACGTAACCTGCCAAAGTCGTCATATACGCAATCCGGTGGATGTGGGGTTCTTTGGCCAAAATCGCCTGATAAAGATGAGCTACCGACCAACGCTGCGGAATGTTGAACTGAAACAACTCACTCAAAATGAGGCTCGCTTCACCCGTCGACGTGTTGCGCCACGTGCGGAATGGCACGAGAAGCTGATCTTCGCTGTCAAAAGCCAAGTACCCATGCATCATGGCTGAAATGCCAATCGCCCGGAGCTTCGTCAACGCGACGTTGTATTGCTCGGCGACATTCGTGCTCAGGTCACGGTACGCCGCCTGGATTCCCCGCCAAACCTCGTCCAAACTGTAGGTCCAGTACCCATCAATGAGCTGGTTTTCCCACTCGTAGGCGCCTTGCGCAAGGATCTGGCCTTCCGGGTCAACGAGCACGGCCTTGATCCTGGTGGAACCCAATTCAATGCCCAAGGTTGCCTGGCCATCTGCGATTTGTTGGTTCATACTGCCTCCTCACGTGAAAATCCCTGCCCCCAGAGGCATTCGCCCATGTCATTCATTGCTGTAATATACTTCAGATTGTTATGTTCTAAGATCTTACCGATATACTGATGATGGTTATAAAGGAACGTAATGAAGTCCTCACCATAAGAAGTAATAGCCGGAGCTGGTAGCTTGCGGCCGTAGATCACCCCATTATTGAAACGGTCAAAGTGAATGAAGCTATAATAGTCTGCTATTTCTGTTCCTTCGGAAAGTGGCGATGAATCCAACGTAACGGGTGATGCAATCAGTCTCCCATCAGGAAGAAAGAAAATTTTACGGATCTGCAAATATGACATTTTCGAATCAAATTGTCTTCTGATGTGATGAACCAAATAGATGCCATCATCAAGCCGCAAGATACTGTTATGGCCCGGGCCTATCCATCCTTCGGAACTGGGCAAATCGAAATGAAAACTTCCAATCATTTTGTCGCCCGGGCTGTGAATAGGATCCGTATCACAAAGATCCTGTCCCTGGCTGTCAACATAAGGGCCTCTAATACTACGAGATGTAGCTACGCGGATATTGTAGTCATAAGTTAAACTACCGCAAGAGACAAAAAGATAATACAGGTCTCGAGACTCATCATAAAATGCATAGGCTCCTTCAACTGCCCTATGGTGACCTCCGGCAATTCTGGTACCATATCCTGCCTCCGCCGGATAGCCACTCTCGTCCAAAGGGATGATGTAAATGCCTCCAAAAAAAGATCCATAAATCAGAAACCAGTTACCCTCTTTGTCTTGAAGGACATTGGGGTCGATTGCGTTAGGCCGTTCCGCTTCATCATCTTGGTATGTTTTCAGGATATCCCCTTCATAATAAAAATCCTCGAGTATCGATGATGATTTGGCAAGGGAAATGACGCTTTGACTAGTACCGAATTGAGATGCGCAACAATAGAGACGCAATTCATCTTTTACTCGCACGAGCTCAGGTGCCCAAAATCCAGAAGCCTGGGTATGTCTTTTGACTGGACCAGGCATGGCAGCAAGTGCGGACTTTCTGAGGCTCCATGTAATAAGATCCGAACTCGATGCAATTTGAACGCCACTCAAATCAGTATCCGTTGAAAGACAATAATAGGTTCCATCTTCTCGAACGATCAGAGGGTCATGAAACTTAATGCACGATTCAGCCATAACTATTCCTTCATTCCTGAAAACATAAATGAACCGATAATGTAGCGTTGGAAAATACCGTAAATGATCAAGACGGGGACAAGAAGCATCACAGAACCTGCCATTATTCGCGGAACATGACTATTGATTGCATATTGTTCATTAAACTTTGCCACCATAACGGTCACTGGCTGCCAAATGGGGTTTTTAATCAGGATCGTAGGTGCAAGATAATCATTCCAGGAGCCAATGAACCAAAGAACACCGTGAGCCGCCAATGCAGGTGAAACCATGGGCAGAATGATGTTTGTGTAAATCCTCATGTAGCTACCGCCATCAATCTTTGCGGCATCAATAACAGAATCTGGTACATTATAAATATACTGGCGAAGAAAGAATATCATAGAGACATTGCCAAAAAGTTTAGGCAAGATTAATGGCCAAGGAGTCATGAGTAGCTTTGCTTCACTAAAAAGGACAAATTGGGGAACCATAATGCTGGGGTACGGTATCATAAGTGAGATGAGTAAGATTAAGAAGAGTATGTCTCTTCCCTTAAATCTAATTTTGGCAAATGCGAAGGCTGCTGCAGCAGAGATAACGGAACCAACAACAACTGGTGGGAGAGAATACAACAAAGTATTGGCAAATCCCCTGAGGAGTGGAATTTCGTCCCATATTTGCACATAGCTGGAAAAGTCCCATACTTGTGGTAGAAGGCCGCCGAGATAAACATGAAGTTTTGGTTTGAATGAAGTAAAAATCATCCAAACAAATGGATAAAGCATGAAGATAGCTCCTACTGCCAGCAAAACAAAGATAATAACATCTAGTATTTTTTTATTTCGTTTCATTTGTTTGCCCTCTTATTCATGTAGAGCTGGATAGCAGTTAGGATAAACACAATTATGCCTAAGATAACCGCAATAGCTGAGCCATAACCTGCACGGCTATGGGAAAAGGTATAGTCGTAAAGATAAATTACTGTTGTGAATGTAGAGTTAGCAGGCCCGTTTGCTGTGAAAATTAACCGAGGTTCAACATACATTTGTGCACCCCCGATTACTGAAGTGACGATGAGATAAAAAGTCACAGGGCGGAGAAGTGGCAAGGTGATCCTTCGAAAGGCCTTGAAACTTGAAGCACCATCTATTTTTGCCGCTTCATAATAAGTAGAAGAGATGCCTTGCATTCCGGCGATATACAAAATGATGGAGCCTCCGATACCCTTCCAGACGTTCATGATGATAATAACCCACTTTGTATAGTCAGGATGTCCGAGCCAGTTTGGCGGGTTCTCAATACCCAATCGATTAAGGAAACTGTTAATGACCCCTCCATCAGTCATAAATAATCTCTGGAAAATGAAGCTTACCGCAACGATTGAAGTTACGACAGGGACATAATAGATGACACGAAATGTATTTTCATAGCGAGTCCCTCTATTCATCGCTTGGGCCAGAATGAGGGAAATTATTAGGCCTATCGGGATGCCGATCATATAGAAGAACGTGTTACCAAGGCTCTTCCAGAATAGATCAGCCTTGAACAGATCTGAGAAATTCTTTAAGCCTACCCATTTTGCATTCATCAGGGATTGTCCTAATGGCCAAGAAGTAAAAGAAGCATACACCGTCATAATGAATGGCAAGATAACAAAGAGTATCATGCCCACAAAGGGAATAATTATAAATGCGTAGCCCCATCGATTGTCAATCCTTTGGATGCTAGGAGTTTGGGATTTGTTTTTCATAGTGCCGCCTCGTTTAAGTAGATGCCGGTACTTCCGTCCAAGGACTCTGTTAAGTCCTTAATGTAGAAAGTACCGGCGATCAATAACAATTAGTTTGGCCTAATAGCTTCTTCGTTTGCTATGCTGTCGTCTAGTTTCTGTTGAGCATCAGCTTGGATAGACTTGCAATATTCACTTACACTCATTGGCGTTACGCCCTTATCCGAACCCTCATAGTAACTCCAGACGCTATCTACACCTGAAATGAATCCTTCTGAATGCCAGAGATTATCAAATGTGTAAGACGTCTCAACACGATGCCCATTCTGGCCGGAAAGCATCTTTACAAAAAGTGCACGGCTCTCAGGGAAGTAGTTGTCACTCGTGAGGTATTCACCCTCGGCCATATCAACCAGGTTCGGGACTTGGCCCCCGCGTTCGGCGATAAACCGTTGAACTTCTTCGTCAGCGGAGAGTAAGTAGGCTAATTCAGCAGCGAGTTGTTGATTTTGCGAAGTTTTCGAAACGGCATAACCAATGGAATCAACACGACCTGCCCATTTGTCTTGGCGTTCTTCAATTGTAAGGTCTTTATATGAGTCACTAATAGGCCATGGAGCCAGATCAAAGTCAAACCAACTCTTGTCAGGATTGACGGCTTGATCGTCTTCGATCGCTTGGAAAGCTCCAACATCCCAGGTGCCGCAAGGGAAATACGCGACACGACCAGATAAGAATTTTAAATAACCAGTCGTTTCATCAGTAGATAGTCCTGACCCACCTTCTTCGACAATTTTCATGAACCCTTCATAACCTTCAATAAATTTGGGGCTATCAAAGAGCACCTTGTCATGAGTTTCATTTAGGTAGGATCCACCTGCACCCCATATGAAAGGCTGTAATGTGAAGTCTTCCCATAGATGCGTACCATAGACTTGCGTTGAGCCAGCAGTTTCCGGAAGGGTTGGATCTTCAAATGTCAAAGTTTTCATCAGTTTTGCAAATTCCGTAAATGTATAAACTGGTAGGTTTCCATTTTCATCTGTCTCAGGGAAATACGGTAGTGTCCCATCATCAACCAATGCTTGGATCTCTGTACGCCGTTTTTCTACTATGGCTTTGTTCACTGCCATAGAGACAGCTGAGAAGTCTTTGGGTAATGCATAAATATCACCTTCACCCAAAGTATTTTTCTCAACATCGAAACGATACAGGTTCAGAGCCTCAGGCCATATTCTGGTTAGTGAGCTTTCATCAAGCAAACCATTCAGCGGGACGACTTTGTCTGCCCAGACACGTTTCTTAATATCACCTACCCCCAAGTAAAATACATCAGGTGCGGTGTTTGCTGTTAATGCTGCCTCAAGTTCAGGCCAGTACTGATCACCAGCAACTTGAAAATCCACTTTGACATTTCGGTCTTTTTCGAATTTTTGAATAACTTCGCGGTACATGGCCTGCTCATGTTCTTGCGCGAAAACTGAAACTGTCAGAGTCGCCGTCGGCTGCTGTCCAGAGTTACCGCTGGTTCCATCTGTATTGCCACCTGGTGTAGTTGTGGTCGTGTTTCCACCGCACGCAGCAAGTGTGGAAGCCAGTATCGTTGCTGCCAAAAAACTTGAAAGTGCTTTCTTCATTTTCTTTCCTCCTCGATAATTGTCTGTAATATGTCTTCTGCGAATCTCCACATCGCACAAAGAAGACGTTTATGTGTTGATTCTAGCACCGCAATTCTCTATTTACCATACTACAGTTGTCTGTTCTAATAGATTAATTATGATTTTATATGTAAAAGTTGTATTTTTTATGCATTTTTGCTTAGGTTGTATTTACATCTTGCAGTCAAGCGGTCTGTTTCGCACCCCATACTGCCGTACCGTCTTGTGCAACTGCAGTGAAGCAGATATCATATCGTCCTACGTTTTCTTGCCATTGCCACACAAAATAACCTTTCCACGTAGTCGTTCCAATTGATATTTCAGCCTTGTTGTCTTCTGAAATTTTCCAACTTCCTTCAACTGACCCAGCAATAGAACCATCTTTGTTCAAAAGAATCTCTGAAGACTGTGTAATCGCTGAGCCCACTTCTTTACCATGATTAATAAATTGATACGCACCTACTGCATCTTGCTCTGTTATTGCAGTCAGTGAATCGACCGTTGTCCCTGCATAGCGGTAAGGTGCCGCCACAGGCCATCCATCTTCTGTAAACAACAGTTCATGAACTCTCACATGATGCAATTCACCCTGGCCAGGAAATCGAGAATGAAAAATAAGGAATGATTTACCAGAACTTTTATCATAGTAAGCAGAATTGTGACCTGGAGATACATATCCACTTGTTAATGGATCGGCGGATTCAGTCCAAGAATAATTACCGAACAATTTCTGTCCATATTTTTTGAATACGTTAATATCTCCTGAAACTGAACTCATATTTTGGCCACTAATATCCTCATACGGTCCATCTGCTTGCTTCGAACGTGAAACACGTATTTGATAACCGCCTTTGCTATCCAAACCGCCATAGGATAAGAAGAGGTAGTAGTACTTCGTTTCCGGATTGTAGAGGACATATGGTGCTTCAACTTTGCCATGACGGCCACCTAATAAATGCTTACCATATCCTTGATCTGGCTCGGGTAATCCCGTAGTATCGTCCATTTTCAAAATATAAATTCCACCGGAATAGGAACCATATATCATCCAGAGCTGTCCGTCTGCGTCATAGAAAACATGAGGATCAATTGCATTGGGGTGGATATTGGGATCATAAATACGCCCATCCGGTGCTTTCTCGTCCCACATTCCTGATTTAAGAAACACTTGTACATTTGTATAAGGACCATCCGGATTATCGGAAACTGCCATACCCATAGCAGAACGTGGACTTGTCCCTTCACATGAACAATAGTACATGTGATACTTTCCTGTTCCTTCTAGATAAATCCAATCTCCAGCCCATAGTGTATCGGATTTAGCCCATTGTAAAGCTTCCTGTAGCTGAATAGGAGCATTGGGCATGACATGAGACGCAAGAGTCAAAGAAGAGGACATCTGTTCCCATGTCAACAGATCCTTACTTTTAGCTGTCTGTAAGTGGGAACCAACAATATAGAATGTGTCCCCTGCTTTCATCACAGACGGATCATGAACCGTGACTTCCGAAAATGTAGGTGGTATCGCTTTGCTCAAATCTGGCCGTTCCGTCGCACAACCAGCAAGGATAAACACCATCAAGCTTGTCACTACTAGTTTTCCCAAATGTTTTTTTCTGCTCTGCATATCGGTCACTATTTCTATTTTCTCTCAGCGAGACGGATCATTTGCCAAGAACGTGCAGGCATGGGGATGTCCACACCTTGTTCTGTCGCCTCTGCCCCTTTACCTTTTATTGGAGTAATCGCTTGTTGTATTGGTGAGTTCGTTTTCTTAACGTCATCTCCGGTAATCAATTGGTGGTCGATAACGATAAAGTGTTCATACCCCAAAAGCTCATAGTTCACGAGCACGTCTTCTTCACCACGGTTTACAGCGAAAATTGTTATCTCCGTTCCACTTACAACCTGGTTATCAACAACGATCGTGTCAATGAAAGGTACATCTGTATAGGCTTTTGAATCATATTTCGGCGATGTGACTAATGTATTTAAAGCTGTGCCGCGGCCATAACGTGAGGTAAACATATAAGGGTAGAAAATAGTTTGCTTCCAAGCTTTACCACCCCTCTCAGTCATAATCGGTGCGATCACATTTACTAGCTGCGCCAAATTGGCAATTTTAACTCTGTCTGAATGTCTCAAGAGAGTGATCAACATGGAACCAACAAGCAACGCATCCTCGAGATTATAGATATCCTCTAGTAATGGTGGTGCTACGCTCCACCGTTCAAAAGGCGCATTATTCGAATGGAACCATACATTCCATTCATCAAAACTCAGCATCATTTTCTTCTTAGAATGTTTTTTCCCTGCGACATAATCGCAAGTTGCTACGATCGTTTTGATAAAATCATCCATATCAAGTGAACTTGCAAGATAACTTGGCGTATCATTTTCCGGGTTACCATAATATTGATGCAAAGAAAGGTAATCTACCTGTTCATAGGTATGATCAAGTACTTCTGCCTCCCACGAACCGAAAGTTGGCATTTTACTGTTCGAAGAGCCACTCACAACGAGTTCAATGGAAGGGTCAGTCATCTTCATAACCTTTGCGGTCTCCGCTGCTAACCGGCCATACTCCTCTGAAGTTTTATGACCAATCTGCCATGGGCCATCCATTTCGTTGCCCAGGCACCACGTCTTGAACCCATAAGGCTCCTTCTGACCGTGCTTGATTCTAAGATCCGCATACTTTGAATTACCCGGATGGTTGCAGTATTCCAGTAATTGTCTAGCTTCATTGATTCCCCTCGTCCCAAGATTTACGGCAATCATCATTTCTGAGTCTACTTTTTTCAGCCAATTTGAGAATTCATGAAGACCAATGATATTAGGTTCGGTTGTCGCCCACGCTAGGTCTAGGCGCTTTGGTCTCTCATCCACTGGACCAACACTGTCCTCCCAATCGAAGCCGGATACGAAATTACCGCCGGGGTACCGAATAATGGGCACATCTATTTCTCTGACCAAATCGATTACATCCTGGCGAAAACCATCTTCATCGGCCGTTGGATGATCCGGTTCGTATATACCACTATATACAGCTCTCCCTAAATGTTCTATAAAAGATCCGTAGATTCGTTTATCGATTTCACCGATTTGAAAATCTTTATGGACCTTAGCAGATGCATTTTTCATAACTACCCTCCAAAATTATTTTATTCCTAGACAAAAGTAATCTGCACCAGACATGCAGGTGGTAACTGTATTTTGGTAAATTGACCTTCATCAGACCAATGGTTCCACACTTCTGGTCGCAAACGACTCGGTTGATCAAACGTGTTATGGGCATTAAGCCTATTTTCCGGATCATGCAATACTAGTGCTTTACTAAATTTTCTCTCTTCAATACAATCTTCACGATATAGCTGAATGTCGAGTGCTAAGTCTTCCGTGGGCGAGAAGTTATTTGCAGTAACCGTTATTTGCCCGTTTTTCTCAGAAGCTGTTAGACTTGTTCTTGGATAATGAATGGTCTGTGATCTTCCTTCGTGATCCAGAATGGACGTCTTGGTGTCTTCTGCAGAGATCCAACTATCTAATAAGTTCGCGCCCATATGTTCCTTATACAAATCAAAGACATGATAGGTTGGCGTCAATAGCATCCTGTCATCATCCGTAAGAATCATAGCTTGTAACACGTTTATCATTTGCGCAATGTTTGCCATCGCAATACGATCCGAATGTCTGTTAAAAATATCTAGCGTTAGTGAAGCCAACAGCGCATCGCGAATGGTATTTTGCTGATAAAGGAATCCGGGGTTCGTCCCTTCTTCTGTCTGATGCCAAGTTCCCCATTCATCAACAATTAGCTTGACTCGTAAGGATGGGTCTATACGATCCATAATGGCCAAATGACCCTGAATTAGTTTTTCCATCCGGTATCCATTCGACATCACCTGATGCCACCCAGTCTCAGAATCATTGAGTGACTTCCCTTTATTCTCCCAATTACCGTCAAAGGTGTAGTAATGAAGTGTGATGTAATCCATCAGATGATTGGCTTCACGCATTACTGTTTCCATCCAGTGATAGTCATCCACATTGGGCCCACATGCGATTTTGGCTATCTTGTTTTCCCCATAGTTCCTGACAAATGTTTGATAACGTTTATAGAGCTGAGCATAGTAACTTGGGCACATATTGCCACCACAGCCCCAATTTTCATTCCCTACACCAAACCATTTTAATTTCCATGGTTCTTGGTGGCCGTTTGCAGATCTATTCTGTGCAAGTGTCGAATTTTGGTCTCCGCAAGTAATATATTCTATCCATTCCTGCATCTCCCGAACTTCACCCGAACCCACATTCCCATTAATATACGGAGCTGCTCCAACTTGTTCACAGAGGTCCAAAAACTCATGTGTTCCAAAGCTATTATCTTCAACGACCCCGCCCCAGTTTGAGTTCACCATAGTCGGGCGTTTCTCTTGGGGGCCAATTCCGTCTTTCCAATGATACTCATCTGCAAAACAACCACCAGGCCAGCGGATTACCGGTACTTGAATATGTTTTAATGCGGAGACCACGTCTTGGCGAATGCCTCGCACATTCGGGATCTCACTTTCTTGGCCTACATATATTCCTCCGTAGATACCATGTCCAAGATGCTCGGCAAACTGGCCATAGATTTCCGGAGGGATGATGTTACGCACCTTTCCAGTATTGATAATCACTCTACTCATGGCTCTCTCCTCCATATCCTTGGGCTATATATCGAAGCCAAACACGCATTTCACCTGCTTCGTTCTTCGAGTCTTCGTTGCCCCAATGTCCGTTTTCCCGATGTTCGTTGTCCCGATTCCCCCAAAATGCATATGGAATATAGATAATCTCAGTATCTTGGGCGATAGGCCTATAAAAATGCCGATAGAGTTTGTCTTCTGGCCAAGCTAGATATCTTTCACGCACCCCCTTAACTGAAATTGTCGGCAGGTCTGCCACCCTAAATTCCGGTTTTATTTCAGGATTGACTAGAAGTTCTGACAAGTTTGCGCCATTGTCACACGACTCTACTGCATAAATCAGTGGGCCGCGACGCATTGAAGTCAAGCCTCGGTCTGCGCGAACCTCTGGACGTGCGATGACAAATTCTGCTTCTGGATGAAAATCGAGTTCATAGGCTTGGACACCCGCTTTAGCAATGAAATGATAATAACCATCTTCTTGGTTCTGAGCGTTTACACCATCAATAGTAAAGTTGTGGCACCAGTCAGGGATTCTCAGAGCCAGTTTCACACCATCTGTAGAGGTAACTTCCAAACGCATCAAGCCCTGCAGGGCATAGTCCCCCGTCAGATTAAGACTGACCCATTGGCCATTCTGTTTGAGCTTAGTTTTGTGTGCGATGTATTGTTGGATAAAAATCTCATCCTCTGATTGAGAGAGCAAGTATTGTCCAAGCCCGGCATAAGTTCGGGCAAGGTTAGGCGGACAGCATGCACATGGAAACCAGTTTTGGCGTTTAGCTTTCACATGACCTCTGGACGTGTGCTCCATGCAATTATCCGGCCAAACTTCCATAGGATTCACATAGAAAAATGCAGTTCCGTCATTACTAACGCCAGATGCAATCCCGTTAAAAAGTTCTAATTCAACAATATCATGATAATGAGCTTTCCCGGTATAGAGTCCAAGACGAAGAGAAAACAGCGCTAATCCAACACCAGCACATGTTTCTGAGTAGTTCGCATCATTAGGCAAATCATCCGGACAAGTAAAACGTTCTAAAATACCAGACTGGCCTATCCCGCCGGTCACATACATTTGATGTTGGGTAATATCATTCCAGAGTTTAATGGTCTGTCCCATCAGAATTTTATCCTGAGTCAATTCAGCAACATCTGCCATAGCGCAGTATAAATAGGTTGCTCTGACTGCATGTCCCTCTGCATGCTCTTGATCACGAACGGGGACATCTGCCTGATGGTAGGGTAAGTGCGGCTCAACATTCTCCGATCCAGGATAAAAAGAAAAGAATTCTTCAGATCTACGCTCACTCAGAAAATAGTTCGGCGATTTCCCGCGCTCACTAATAAAATAAGCAGCTAAGTTCAGATATTTCTGTTCGTTCGTTACATTAAATAACTTAACTAGAGCCAATTCAATTTCTTCGTGCCCAGGGTAGCCATGAATTTGCCGCTCACCAGGCCCAAAAACTCGTTCGATCAAGTCTGCAAAGCGTATTGCAATACCTAATAATTTTCTCTCATCTGTAGCATAATAATAAGCACATGCCGCTTCAATTAGATGACCAGCAACATAGAGTTCATGACAATCCGCTAGATTCTTCCACCGTTTATCCGGATTTTCCAGAGTAAAGTATGAGTTTAAATAACCATCTTCACATTGAGCAGCAGCAAGTAAATCTATTAATTCCTCAACATGGTTCTTTAATTCACTCTGTAAATATGGTTCACTTGCGAGTTGGTAAGCAGCTGCCTCAATCCACTTCATTGGATCTGAATCCTGGAAGATGAATCCGGAAAAAGATTCATTTACAGATTCTCCCCGAAGCTTTTTTGCTGCTAGAGTCAGATTGGCAACACTATGGCTAGGTTCAACTCCCTCAATCTCATCATGGATTGCCGCCCATTGATACGGGATAATTACATCACGAGTGAGATCCCGGTAATGTTTGAACCATTTGTCTGTTAGCACGATCTGTTTAAGAGGCACAGGAGTAAGCATGGTAAACCTTTCCTTGTAGGTAACAATTTTGTAGATATTTGTCTGCTACAGCTCAATTATACATACAATTTGTCTGTAAAGTTGGCTTTTTATCAAATAACTTGTCTGTTTATCTCAATTTCAATTGCGTTTTAACCTGTTCCCTTATAAATAAAGACATCTTTACGTACATTTCCCGCATCAATTTGGCATCGTATTTTCCTAGAAGTCCATTCGGGTTCTTCACAAACCCCTCTTCTATTTTCTTAAAAGTTAATTACCCAGTAGAAACTTGTCGGAAACTTGTCTATAATTTCCTTGTGCTTAGTAATAAAGCTCTAATGACAGCATACAAGTATAGTCACGATCAAAACAAAGAAATACGATTGAAGAGGTACAAGCTGTGGCCAGTGGATATAAATTCGAAAAATTACAAGAAGTGATCGCAGAATCACTCTTTACCGGTGCATGGCAAGTCGGTGACCGTTTCCAGTCAGAAACGCAACTGTGTAACAAGTACAATGTGTCACGCCAAACCGTGCGCAAAGCCATGGACGCTCTCGTAAAAGACGGCTTATTAATTCGGAAGCGCGGTAGTGGAACGTATATAACCGAAAAAGTCGTAGCCAATCGCAATGTCCGCACGCATAACGTAGGGGATCTTAGTCACCTATCTCAGTGATTACATTTTTCCAATCATCATCAAGGAACTGGAAGAAGTTTTCAGTGGGGCGGGCTATACGGTTCAATTGGCTTCAACGGGGAACTCCTCAAAACGCGAGCGAGAATTGCTCCTTAAAATGCTGAACAATAACGTTGACGGCATCATTCTTGAGCCGACCAAAAGCGCCCTCCCCAGCCCGAATACAGACTTATATCAAGATCTATTGAAGCGAAATTTCCCGATGGTTTCTATCCACGCCACCTATAGCGACGTGGACATTCCAAGTGTCACTCTCGATGACAATGAAGCAGGCTTTCTAGCGGCCTCTCACCTCCTGGCTTTACGTCACACGCAAATTGGGGCCATCCTCAAATCAGACGATCTGCAAGGTCACCAGCGGTATCGCGGCATACTCCGCGCTCATTCGCAAAACAAAATACCTTTCGATGACAAGAACGTGTTTTGGTATACAACCGAGGATATTTCTCGTTTTGATAATCTGGAACCGACCATTTTGGAGAGGCTGAAGAACTGTTCCGCCATCGTTTGCTACAACGACCAGGTGGCTTTTGCCTACGAAAAGATGCTCCTCAACAGCGGGTTGAACATTCCTCAGGATCAGGCGATTGCCTCCATCGATGACTCGAAGTACGCCCCCATGGCACCCGTGCCACTTACATCAGTCCACTCGCCGATCGGTGAGATCGGCAAAACGGCTGCTGAGCTCCTCCTCCGCCTCATTAATGGAGAGAAAATCGAGCACCCCCATGTCTTCCGGCCAACGCTAGTCCGCAGGCAATCATCAGGAACGACCTACCATCCTTTGGCCAAAGACGCCTCCATCAAACCTTAGCTGCTTCAGGCCGGAGAATTCACCTGAATTCACCTGTACTTCCCTCCTCCCCTTGACTGTGAACAAGCTTCATAGTTTATTATGGTCTCAAGATAGGACAGGCGAGGAGGGGATTGGATGAAGATCAACGAAATTGAAGCAAAGACCGGAATGGACAGGGCCAATATCCGCTTCTATGAGCGGGAAGGTTTGATTGCGCCGAAGCGCCTGGAAAATGGCTATCGCGATTATTCCGAAGAAGATCTCAGGATCTTGCAATCTATCAAGCTCTTGCGAGGTCTGCATATTTCGCTTGATGAAATCAAAGCACTCCAAACCCATGACAAGGAGCTTTCCGATATTCTCTCCCAACAAGTTCGCCGTTTGGAACAAGAGAAGGAGGATGCCTCCTATGCACAGGAAGTTTGCCTGGCTATGCAGGAGGATCGGGTGTCTTTTGATACTTTGGATGCTGAGAAATATCTTGCCGGTGTGAGTCGTGGGGCTGAGCCAAGTGGGTTTGGGGAGGCACTGATCAAAGAGGATGTTTTGCCGCAGCCTTTTTATCCGTGGCGGCGATATTTGGCAAGGATGTTGGATTTGGCTCTTTATAGTGTCATTTGGGAGGCGATCCTGGTCTTCGTGTTTCGCGTCAATGTCGTGACTAGAGGGAATGCTACAAGAATCTTTGATTCTTATGTTGGGGTGGTCCTGATGTTGGTTGTGGAACCCCTATTGCTGCATTATTGGGGTACGACAGTGGGTAAAGGCGTCTTTGGCCTAAGAATTGAGGATCGTGAGGGGAAATATCTCTCGTATGGGGAGGCACTGAGCAGGACGTGGGGCGTATTCGGCACCGGGATGGGCTATAATCTCCCGATCTATTCGCTATATTGCTTGTGGCGGAGTTACAAGAGGTGCAGCAAGAACGAGATGCAGCCGTGGGATGTGGAGATTACGTACACGATTGCGGAACCGGCGTGGCAGAGGAATGTGGCTTATGTGCTTAGTGCTGTGGTTCTGTTTGTGCTTACCTTAGGGATCGTTGTGGCTAAGCTGCCGCCGCCTAATCGCGGGGATCTGACGGTGGCGGATTTCGTGGAAAATTACAATTATTATGCGAAGTTCTACGATATTGAGCAGGGGAATTATTATTTAAATACGCAAGGGCAATGGGCGGAGAGAGAATTCACTGGTACGGTTTATGTTTCTCTTGGTGGCGAGGAGAGGCCTGAATTCCAATTTACGTTGGAGGGTGACAAGCTGACGGGTGTGTCCTTCGTGGTGGAGAGCCAGGGTACGTACGATTGGCCGAGCAGCTATAGCAACACGATGATTCTGACTTCGCTTGCGTTTGCCGGTGCCAAGGAGGATGTTGGCATGTATTCGAAGGTACCGAATCGGATTATGGAGCAAATTGGTTCGCATCAATTTGCGGATTTTTCTTTTTCTGAGGCGGGGATTCTCTTCTCTTGCGAGGTTGACTACAGTGGGTACTTCGATGCGCAAAACGGTTTCTTGTTTCCGGAAGAGGATACTGCTGATGCGTATTTTCGCTTGGCGTTTGCTCTGGTTGGGGTCGGGTGTACCTGAGTGTTCTTACCGGAAGAATTGAAGCCTGGGAAACGACTTGTTATTGCTTCAGCTTCAGGCAAACATGCCATCTCGCATCACAAGTCGACGATTAGCATAAGAGGCGACTTGGTCATTATGGGTTACCGCAATAATCGTCACTCCTCCTTTTTCATTTAGCGCTTTTAGTAACGCCATGATTTCGTTACCTGTTTTGCTGTCCAGTGCTCCTGTTGGCTCGTCAGCTAAGAGTATGCTGGGTTTGATGACGAGGGCTCTCGCAATAGCGACACGCTGTTTTTCTCCTCCTGAGAGATTCTTGACTAGCGACATTTGCTTATGCTCTAGCCCTACACTTTGTAAAATATTTTCAGCCTTCCTTTTGATACTGTTTCGTTTTTCTTTTGTCATCAATAATGGCAGACAAACGTTGTAAAGAGCCGATTCTTATTTGACGGCGCCCAGAGACCCGCCTCGAGAATCTGCTCAAGCACCTCATCCGACACCGACTGATCCGTATACTTCCGAATACTCCGCCTATCGCGGATCACATCCATCACATCCATAAAACACCTTCCTCAGAGCAAATCTCCCCCCTATTATGCCTGAGGATTCCGGCTTTGGCCAAAGCCGCCTGCCGCCGCTTCCCCCAGTGCAGCCTCAAGTAAGCCCACGAAGAGGGGGTGAGGCCGGTTCGGTCGACTTTTGAACTCTGGATGGAATTGTACGCCAACGAAGTAGGGGTGATCGGCAAGCTCCACGGACTCGACCAAGCGCTCATCTGGTGAAGTACCGGAAATGATAAGGCCTTTTGAAGTCAGCGTCTCGCGATAGTCATTATTGAATTCGAAGCGATGCCTGTGCCGTTCACTTAAAGAATCCGCCCCATACAAACGCTGCATTCTCGTTCCCGGCACGACTTTACAAGCGTAAGCGCCTAAACGCATCGTACCGCCTTTTTCTACAACGCCCCATTGATCCGGCATCAAGTCGATGACAAGGTAGGGTGACTGCTCATTGAACTCGCGAGAATGTGCGCCTTCCAGCCCACAAACATGCCTGGCAAACTCAATTACAGCAATTTGCATTCCGAGACAGATGCCTAGATAAGGGATCTTCTGTTCACGGGCATAACGGCAAGCGGAGATCTTCCCTTCAATGCCTCGATCGCCGAAACCACCCGGGACAATCATCCCTTGGATCCCTGCGAAAATACAAGAAGCATTTTCATCAGTGACGGTCTCACTGTCGACCAATGAGATATCGACAGATGCACCAGTTTCGTAGCCGGCGTGGTGCAAGCTCTCAATCACAGAAAGATAGGCATCATGGAGACGGACATATTTCCCGACAATAGCGATTTTGACAGTGGTTTTGTCCGAGTGGATTTTGCGGCTCATCTGCTGCCATTCCGCCAGATCGGGCGCTGGAGTTTCCAGTTTCAGTTCGCGGCAGACCACTTCGTCAAGGCCGTTTTCGTGTAGCATTAAAGGAGCCTCATAAAGATTGGGCAAGGTTAAATTCTCAATAACACAATCACGTTTCACATTACAAAACAGCGAAATTTTGGCTTTGATATCCTCACTCAAGGCCTCATCCGCACGGGCAATAATGATGTTAGGAGAGATTCCCAGAGAGCGAAGTTCTTTGACAGAGTGCTGGGTCGGTTTGGACTTGTGTTCCCCCGATCCTTTGAGATAGGGAACTAAGGTGACGTGGATAAAAAGGCAATTGGAAGGGCCTTTTTCCAAGGCAATTTGACGAATCGCTTCTAAGAAAGGCTGGCTCTCAATATCACCGGTTGTGCCGCCAATTTCGGTTAGCAGGACATCAGTCCCCTCCCCGGCTCCGCGATAGATGAAGGATTTAATTTCCTCCGTGATGTGCGGAATGACTTGGACGGTTTCGCCCAGATAGCCACCTTGGCGTTCACGGTTCAGGACATTCCAGTACACTTTTCCAGAAGTGAGGTTTGAAAACTTCGTCAAGTTTTCATCAATGAAACGTTCATAATGGCCGAGATCCAGATCGGTTTCGGCGCCATCATCGGTAACGAAGACTTCGCCATGCTGAAAGGGGCTCATGGTGCCGGGATCAATATTCATGTAAGGGTCCAGCTTCTGCGCCGAAACCTTCAGGCCGCGCTGCTTCAAGAGCCGCCCTAATGATGCGGCCGTGATCCCTTTCCCTAAGCCGGAAACCACACCACCGGTAATAAATATATACTTTATCATCGCCATTCCCCTCCTCTGAAGCCTACTAGCCTTCGTACGTTTTTAATATGCCTTCTGCCACTGCGCGTTTCGTCATTCGGGTATCCATCGCCTGTTTCTCTATGACACGGTGCGCCTCTTGTTCACTAATTTGCAAATGCGAAATCAGAAGATATTTGGCGCGGTCAACAATGCGAATATCTTCGATTTTCTGGGTTAGTTTACTGTTTTCTTTATAGAGTTTGCGTAAGCGGTTTTGTGCGGCTTTGGCCACCTTCAAAACAGACCAAAAGAGCGTTTTATTCAGCGGCTTGGCAATCGTTAAGACCCCATAATTCTCGCAGACAGCTGAAATTTCCTCGTAGTATTCAGCCTTCACAGCCAAGATCACTTGGCTCACGCCTTGCGAAGCAATCTCCCTGGCCAAGCTCTCCCCTGATTCATCTTGCAAAGGCGCATTGATGATGACCAGATCGAAATCTTGGGAAGCGAGCCAGCGACGGGCTTCCCCACAAGTAGACAAGATCATGATGGGTTCGTAAGAAGACGCTTTGACCATTTCAGAGAAAAAGGCAATGCTCTTTTCTGTTCTAGAAATGATCAAACAACTTTCCATCCAAAATGCCTCGCTTCCGCAGCCAAACTCAAATCAATTCAAAATCTCGCGTCTGGTACAGCGCTTCCGGATCAAGCACCTCAGCAGAAGCTTCGGCCTTCTTCAGCGTAAGATAGGTTTCCAGAAGACTGTCGCCCAAGACCTGACGCACAAAGTCGCTCTCTTCCGCTAACGTGATTGCCTCCACTAAGCTCTTCGGCAAGCGGGCAAAGGAGGCTTCGCCCGGCTTCTCACCTGACGCAGCCAACGCACCTGACGCAGCCGGCGGCAGGGGAAGCCCCTGCTTGATCCCTTCCAAACCGGCGGCAATCACTAGGGCAATCGCCAGATAGGGATTGGCAGACGGGTCCGGCGAACGGAGCTCCATACGGACTTTTTCGCCGGTGGCCGCCGGAATACGGATGAGTGCCGAACGATCTTGGTGGGACCAAGAAACGCTCTGCGGTGCTTCCATTTTCCCCAGTCGCTCATAGGAATTCGCCAAAGGGTTCAGGAACAAGGTTATCTCTGCGGCTTTGGCCAGAACTCCCGCAAGGAAGCTCTCGGCAGTAGCGGAATGCTCGCCTGGGGCGTTCTTGAAAATATTCTTTCCGTACTGAAACAAGGAGAGGTTGAGGTGCATCCCGCTCCCCGCAGTCTCCGCTAGCGGCTTCGGCAGGAAGGACGCGTGGAGGCCATTGCGGGCGGCAATCGCTTTGACGACGGTCTTGAAACTCAAGATGTTATCTGCTGTGGAGAGGGCATCACTGAAGGCAAAGTCGATCTCATTCTGACCCGGTCCTTGCTCGTGGTGGGACGCCTCGGGTTTGATCCCCATCTCAGCCAAGCTCAGGCAGATCTCGCGGCGGATGTTCTCGCCCTTATCGAGCGGGGCAATGTCCAAGTAACCGCCTTGATCATAGGGCTCCGACGTAGGCCGACCGTCCTCGTCCGTTTTGAAGAGGTAAAACTCACACTCCGCCCCGAGTTTGCAAACCAAATTCTCCTCCGCCAAACGGGCGAGAACTCCTTTGAGAAGGTTTCGACTGTCGTGGCGAAAGTCACTACCGTCCGGATTTTTGATCGCACAGTAGAAGCGAATGACACGCCCCGGACCTGGTCGCCAAGGGAGGACTTGGAGCGTTTCCGCTTGAGGAAAGAGCAAAAGATCGGATTTCGCCCCTCCCCCGAAACCCGTCACGGCATTGGCATCAAAAGACACCCCCTCCCGGAAGGCCGCGGGAAGCTCATCGGGCATGATTGACATATTTTTCTGGGTTCCCAAAAGATTACAAAAGGCGAGCCGGACAAATTGCACGTCATTCTCGCTGACAAAGTCCAGAACCTCTCTGACCGTCTCATTCATTTTCAAGTCTCCTCCACTCCCCGGATCTTCCGGAACTACCCGAACGTCCCGAACGCCCCGAACGTCCCGAACACATAGCTGCTGTCAGTTGGCCACATAGAGCTGCTTGTACGGATTTGTCGCGTTCGGCCGTAGAACATAGTACGGATGATCCATAATCTGCGCCACATCTCTAGAAAACAGTTCGGCAAATTCTACTACAAAAGGCCTAATGGATGCGAGGTCCTCGTCTGTCGCCTGGCTCACCATGACTTGCTTCGGCAATCCTTGGGGTTCCACCTTCGTGCGAATAAAGATCTGCCCACCGTGCATCCCGGTCCCCGGGAAATTCCCGATCGGGAGCCGCTCCGTATCCAGCCCTAACACCAGCAGGAGGCCGCCCGCTAGATATTCGCCTAGGAAACTGCCGACTTTGCCACCCACGACAATCACCGGCCGCTTCGTCTCATATTCTTTCATATGAATCCCGGTCCGGTAGCCCGCGTCGCCTTCGACATAAATTTCCCCGCCCCGCATGGCATAACCGAGCGCATCCCCGGCACTCCCGTGAATCACAATCTGCCCGTCATTCATGGTGTCACCGACTGCATCTTGCGCGTTCCCAAACACGGTGATCTCACCCCCGTCGAGGTACGAACCCAGCGCATTTCCGGGCGTTCCGTGGATGGTGATGGCTTTCTCCTTCAGGCCGGTTCCGATGAAGCGTTGGCCAAAGCAGCCGGTAACAACCACATCCCCTGAAGCGGCTTTTACCTGGCGGTTCAGTTCTTGAAAATCCAAATTCTGTGCTGCGATCGTCATCGTCTTTACTCCCCTGCGTATTTGATGCCTAAAATGTCCAGCTCTTTTTCGTTGAGACCAATCCCTCGCAGCATCAGACGATTCCCCCGGAGACTTTCGATGGAATTGATGCCCATGCCGCCCATCATTTCCATAATCTCGTGTTGCCAAGCGGTCAAGAGATTTACGAGCCTGTCTGCGCCTTCATCGGGCTTCAACCGCTTCACGAGTTCCGGAACTTGTGTCGCGATGCCCCAATTGCATTTTCCTGTATGGCAGGTCCGGCAGAGATGGCAGCCTAAGGCTAAGAGTGCGGCGGTAGCGATATAAACCGCATCGGCCCCCAGAGCGATGGCCTTCACGATGTCTGCCGAAGACCGAATGCTGCCGCCAACAATGAGCGAGACTTGGTCTCTGATCCCCTCATCGCGGAGCCGCTGGTCGACACTGGCCAAAGCCAGCTCTATCGGGATTCCTACGTTGTCGCGAATTCTCGTGGGAGCCGCACCCGTTCCACCGCGGAAACCGTCAATAGCGATGATGTCCGCCCCGCTTCTGGCAACCCCGCTGGCAATCGCGGTCACATTGTGGACAGCGGCGATTTTGACAATGACGGGCTTCTTATAATCGGTGGCTTCCTTGATGGAATAGACCAATTGCCGCAAGTCTTCGATCGAGTAGATATCATGGTGTGGAGCCGGTGAAATCGCATCGCTCCCTTCTGGGATCATCCGGGTTCTAGAGATTTCACCGACAATTTTTGTGCCGGGCAGATGGCCGCCGATTCCGGGCTTCGCTCCTTGTCCCATCTTGATTTCGACAGCGGCACTGCTGTTCAAATAATCCCCATGGACGCCGAAACGGCCTGAAGCGACTTGGACAATCGTGTTCGCCCCGTAGGGGTAGAAATCCTCGTGGAGACCGCCCTCACCCGTGTTGTAGCAGATCCCTAGGGTCTCTGCGGCTTTGGCCAAACTCGCGTGCGCGTTATAACTGATGGATCCGTAACTCATCGCTGAGAAAAGAATCGGCATGGAGAGGCTAAGCTGGGGCTTGAGGTTGTCAATGAGGCGACCCTGGGCGTCACGCTGGATGGCCTGGGGCTTCTGACCCAAGAAAACCCTTGTTTCCATGGGCTCACGCAGGGGGTCGATGGGCGGATTCGTGACCTGGGAGGCGTTCAGCAAGATCTTATCAAAGTAGATGGGGTAGTCGTTCGGGTTGCCCATACTGGAGAGCAGGACACCGCCGCTGTTGGCCTGACGGAAGACTTCCTTAATGGTTTGATCACTCCAATGCTGATTTTCCTTGTAGGCATTGGGACTCTTGACGATCTTGAGGGCACGCTTCGGGCACATGGCCACGCAGCGCTGGCAGTTGACACATAAGGACTCATCGATCGAGAGCTGTTTCGTTTCTGGATCATAGGTATGAACACCGTTGGAGCACTGCTTCTCACAAATGCGACAGGTGATGCAGCGATTATCGTTGCGGATGACTTCGTATTCTGGATAGATAAAACCTAATGACATGACATGGCCTCCTTGTTGAGATGCAGTAGGACGGGCTCACCGCCTTTTGGTGACCAGACATTCGTGACATTCTCTTCGATGATGCGGATGGAGGCTTCTTCACTCGCGATGTAGACGGTGTCTTCTTTCTCTGCGACCACCATACTGCGCAGTTTGAGGCGATCGTTCAAGGCCATGAGGCCCCCTTCAAAACCGACTAAAATCGAGAAGGGTCCGGTGATGAGCTGCGAAGAGAAAGTGTTTCGTAAGTACACCGCTTGCCTTCTCTCTTCCGGTTCCATACGCTCGATGGTCTGCCAGAATGGCGCGGCGATCACGGAGGCAATTTCGGGGAAGTTGAGGCCAATCTTGCGGTTTAAGTAATCCATCATATAGGTGATGACTTCTGTGTCGGTCTGTAAGGTACAGGCATAGCCGTGCATCTCCATGGACCTTCGGTTCGCGTCATAGGAGGAAATTTCTCCATTGTGAACCACGGCGTAGTCGAGGAGCGCAAAAGGATGAGCACCCCCCCACCAACCGGGTGTGTTCGTCGGATAACGGCCATGGGCGGTGAAACAATAGCCTTCGTACTCTTCTAATCGATAGAAGCGTCCGACATCTTCCGGGAAACCAACCGCCTTAAAGACGCCCATGTTCTTGCCAGAGGAGAAAATATAAGCCCCATCGATGCGCACATTGATACGGAAGACGCAACGGGCCACAAACTCTCTTTCGTCTAGCTGACTGGAGGCCAATTTGGTCGGTAAAGGCGTGACGAAATAACGCCAGATCAGGGGCTCGTCGGTGATTTCTTTCATTTTCCTTGTCGGGATCTTCGACAGGTTGATGATATCGAAATGTCTTTCCAGAAAGCCTTCGCACTCGTGTTTGGCTTCTGGCGTCTCATAAAAAATATGGAAAGCATAATAATCTTTATATTCAGGGTAAATACCATAGGCAGCAAATCCGCCACCCAAACCATTGGAACGGTCGTGCATGACGGTCATAGATTTAATGATGGCTTCCCCATTCATTCTCTTGCCGGATCGATTGAAGATGCCGGATATCGCACAGCCGGATGGGATCCTGACTTCACCTTCTTTTTTCATTTCTATCCTCCCACTTGACCTTGATTGGTCTCGATCGAAAATGTCTTGAATGTAAAAAGGCGCCCATCACATAATGCTTCGTAAAAATCTTCTTCACCGACGCTTCTTCGTGCCGGGGATCCATATATGGATCAACTAAGATTTTTGCATTATCTGATGAACGCCTTTGTTCAACGATAGTTAGTTTATTTGTGACCGGCCCGCTTGTCAATTAGGGCTAGGTTTCTGCTTCTCCGATTTCCCACCTGTTTTTTGCATGATTTTCGCATGATTTTTTGATTTCTGGCACTTGACAGCGTTTTCGCTTCTCGTTTATGATTTCGGCATACACAGCAAAGGCGCTGCGGACAAGTCCTGTCCGTGGCGCCTTTTTTTGTAGTGAAAGGGGAAAAAATTTATGAGTAAAGTGTTCGTACCGGAAGGCTACCAGCCACAATTGTCTTTGTACGAGACCCAGAAAGCCATTGGCGAGTTGAAAAGAATTTTCGAGGGCAAATTGTCCGAGGCTCTGAACCTAAGAAGAGTCTCCGCGCCCCTCTTTGTTGATCCAAAAAGCGGTTTGAATGATAACTTGAACGGCGTAGAACGCCCGGTGAGCTTCGACATTCCCGAAGCCTCAGTTGATGCAGAGATTGTCCATTCCTTAGCCAAGTGGAAACGCATGGCCTTACACAAGTATGGCTTTCCAGTAGGCGAAGGCATTTATACCGATATGAATGCGGTTCGTCGTGATGAAGAGATCGACAACTTGCATTCCATTTATGTCGACCAATGGGACTGGGAAAAGGTCATTGATCGTTCGACTCGAAATGTTGACACCTTACAGACAACGGTTCAGAAGATCGTCCAGGCAATTTGTGATACACAAGCAGAACTGATCGCGAAATTCCCTGCGCTCCAAACCCGTTTGTCCAGTGACGTTCATTTCATCACGACTCAAGAACTCGAAGATTTATATCCGACTCTAGCACCCAAAGAACGCGAGAACGTCTATCTAAAAGAGTACAAAACCGCCTTCATCATGCAAATTGGTGACCTTCTGGCCTCCGGCGTCAAGCATGACGGCAGAGCCCCTGACTATGACGATTGGGCTTTAAACGGAGACATCGTCTTCTGGAGCGACGTCTTGGGACAAGCCTTTGAAGTCTCTTCCATGGGGATCCGTGTTGATGAAAAATCCTTAGATGAGCAGCTCACGAAGGCTGGCGCAGACGAAAGGCGAGCGCTTCCTTTCCACAAGATGCTTCTAGAAGGCGAGCTTCCTCTGACTCTGGGTGGCGGGATCGGCCAGTCCAGACTGTCTATGTTGCTTCTCGAAAAAGCCCACATCGGTGAAGTGCAAGTTTCTGTTTGGGATCAAGGAACCCAAGAAAAATGCTTAGCAGCAGGCATTCATTTACTCTAGGAGGGTGAACACATGAAGGATATTCCTAATTTATTCGGTAGTATGGTATTTAACGGCGAAGTCATGCGAGCCAGACTTCCCAAAGACACCTATAAAGCCTTGAAAAAAACCATGATTCAAGGGACGCATTTGGAACTGGACGTGGCCAACGTCGTCGCCAGCGCAATGAAAGATTGGGCGATTGAAAAGGGCGCGACACATTACACACACTGGTTCCAACCGATGACCGGTATCACGGCAGAGAAGCATGATAGTTTCATCTCCCCTGCTGAAGATGGCAAGATCATCATGGAGTTCTCTGGGAAGGAGCTGGTCCGAGGCGAGCCTGACGCCTCCAGCTTCCCTTCTGGTGGCTTGCGTGCGACCTTCGAAGCTAGAGGCTACACTGTTTGGGATATCTCTTCTTATGCCTTCATTAAAGATGGCACCTTATACATTCCTACGGCCTTCTGTTCCTACAGCGGGGAAGCGCTAGACAAGAAAACGCCGCTTCTCCGCTCCATGGAGGCTCTAGATAAGCAAGCCCTCCGCATCTTACGCCTCTTTGGCAATGACACCGTCACGCGTGTCATCACAACGGTCGGCCCAGAACAAGAGTACTTCCTAATTGACAAGGAAATGTTCTTGAAACGTCCGGACCTTATGTACACTGGCCGCACCTTAATGGGTGCAAGACCTCCCAAGGGGCAAGAACTTGATGATCACTACTTTGGCAGCATCAAACCCCGAGTCTCTGCCTACATGAAAGAACTGGAGACCGAGCTCTGGAAACTGGGTGTCTATGCCAAGACAAAGCACAACGAAGTCGCACCGGCACAGCACGAGCTGGCTCCGGTCTTCTCCACTACCAATATCGCCACGGACCACAACCAGTTGACGATGGAACTCATGAAGAGCATTGCGGATAAGCATGGCTTGGCCTGCCTCCTTCATGAGAAACCCTTCGCCGGGGTCAACGGCAGCGGCAAACATAACAACTGGTCGCTGTCCACTAACGAAGGGGCAAACCTTTTGGAACCTGGCGATACACCAGATGAGAACGCCCAATTCTTGCTCTTCCTCGTTGCCGTCATCAAGGCCGTGGATCAATATCAAGATTTGCTTCGCGTCTCGGTAGCTAATGCCGGGAACGACCATCGCCTTGGCGCGAATGAAGCGCCGCCGGCCATTGTGTCCATGTTCTTAGGTGATGAGCTGAGCGAAATTCTCGAGGCTATCGAAACCGGGCATGAATATCATCGCCATGAGCGCCATCAGATGGAAATCGGGGTCACCTTGCTCCCTCATTTCCCGAAAGATACCACAGACCGAAACCGCACCTCTCCCTTCGCCTTTACGGGGAACAAATTTGAGTTCCGTATGGTGGGATCGACCTTCTCCATTTCGGGGCCAAACGTCATCCTGAACACAGTTGTGGCCGAGTCCCTTCGTGAGTTCGCTGATCGCTTGGAAGGGGCTGAAGATTTCCAAGGCGCACTCTCTTCCTTGATCAAGGAAACGATCAGCAAGCACAAAAGGATCATCTTCAATGGTAATAACTACTCCGAAGAATGGGTCGAAGAAGCCCAAAAGCGCGGTTTATCCAATCTCAAGACCACCGTCGACGCCCTTCCTGCTTTCAAGCGTAAGGACAGTATTGAACTCTTCGAGACCCATAAAGTCTTCACGGAGACCGAAATCCTTTCTCGCTATGAAATCCTTATGGAAGGCTATTGCAAAACCATCCATATTGAAGCCCTCACCATGATTGACATGGTGAAGAAAGAGATTATCCCAGCTTGTATCTCGTACCAAAAGGAGCTGGTCCAACTAGCCTCCCTCAAGGCAGGTACCGGTTCCGGTGCTTATGACTCTTCTCTTGAAACCTACCTTCTAGAGAAGATAGCCAAGCTCGCCGGCTGCATGCTCAAGAAATTGGATGCCTTGGAAAACAGCATCCTACACGCGAAAGAAGATAGCGAAATTGAAGCTCAAGCGCGTTACTACCGCGATAAAGTTTTCGCTTCCATGACAGAGCTCCGTCTCCTTGTCGATGAGCTCGAAACCTTGGTTGCCAGTAAGTACTGGCCCATCCCGACTTATGCCGAAATGCTGTATAGCGTTCACTAATTTCAACTCTCTACCTCCTGATCGGGTAGGATCCCAGCCATTAGTTGGCTGGGAGACCTCCCACAGCACCGTACGTACCGTTCGGTATACGGCGCTTCCACAGTTTACAGTTACGTAGCCGTGTAACAATCCATTAAGCTAAGGTACTTTGCCTTTTTCAACAACTCATTGGAGATCGCTCTAGTCAAGATAGGGCTATTGGCGGTTCGCCAATAGCCCTATCTTGTGTTCGCCCGCATCCAAGCCTGCCTAGCGTTAATCCCCGCTCGCTTCAAATTGTTATACCTTGTTTGGATCCTTTTCCAGCGTTTCCAAGTAAGCATACGGATTCTGCGTCGTATCCACTCATCTAATCTTTGAAGTAGACTCTTAGCATCTGCCAGCCTGAAGTACGTCATCCAGCCTCGAATATGGATATTGAGTTTGGATTTTCGCTCCTGTACACCCATTCCATTACTCCGTCCTGTGATCTCTCGGACTTAGTCCTTGAATTTCACAACACTTTTCGGATGGATTCGCAGGTGACCTTCCCCTCGGTATACATAAAAGCTATAGCCCAAGTATTTTACTGACCGCACATGTGAGACGGAAGTCTTCTCACGATTCACCTTTAGGAATAGCTTCCCTTCTAGGAAAGGTAAGATCTTTTCAAGCGTACGTTGTGCCGCCTTCCTACTTCGGCAGAAGATGAGAAGATCGTCTGCATAGCGTACAAAGCGGTGACCTCGCTTTTCCGGCTCGCCATCACATTCGTTCAGCATGATGTTTCCGAGAAGCGGACTTAATGGTCCTCCTTATGGGACACCCTGAGGGCTCTTCTCAAACATCCCTTTCACCATCACTCCTGCATTCAGAAATCGATGGATTAAAGAGATCACACGCCCATCCTTTACCGTATCCGAGAGGATTTGGATGAGCTTGCTTTGGTTCACCGTGTCAAAATACTTTTCCAAATCTAGATCGACTACATATTGATAGCCTTCTGAGATATAGGTCTGGCACTTCCGAAGCGCATCATGGGCACTACGTTTTGGACGGAAACCATAGCTGTTGTCTGAGAACTTCCGCTCTCAGATTGGACTCAGAACCTGACATATCGCTTGTTGGATCATGCGATCCACGACTGTTGGGATCCCTAACTTTCGGGTCTTCCCGTTCTCTTTGGGTATCTGCTTCGTCTTTCCGTTCCGCGGTATCCTTCTGCAGATAGTCCCAGAAACTGAGTTGTCTGTACGTCTTTTCGTCATGGCTGGTATCTTTCTTGGGTTTCACCTCCTCTGGTTCAGCCCTTCCTGGTCGACAGACGACCAGTACTATGGCCTCGGCTGACTTCTCACGATAAATCTTGTTTCAACCGGGTTTCTTACAATGTTTCCACCCGTCCGTGAGATCTCCCACGGTAAGACGCTTCACTTTCATTCCATATACCTGCCGTATTTACACTGACATGTCCGTGTAGCTTTTGGACTTTGACTTGTTATGCAGCCTCATCCCACGTTTCGTGCCTTATACGGTTCGTGTTCCTCAGGCCGGAAATTTGCCGCCGGCTTCCTTCAGATTCCCCCTCGCGAGGGACACCCTTGTCTTAAGCTAATGGTTGGTTGCTACATACCCCCATCGCGGACTTTCACCGCCTAGTGAAGCGCCATGCGTGGCGCACCATTAAAAAGCCTCTGTTCTCCCGAACAGAGGCTTTCTGAATATTGGACGAGTTTGTAGTGGCGGTTTCGGTCACATGAGGCTAGTTAAGCGCGCGTAGAGCATGTCTTAGTCTTTTGCCTTTGCCACATAGCTCTGGTAGCGCTCGTCGGCCATCTTCTTCGCGTGGGCGAAGATACCGTCGACGGTCTCTGTGTCGTACTTCTTGAACAGGGAGCTGTAGCGAACTTCTTGCTTGAGGAAGTCGGCGAAGTCACCTGTTGGCTCTTTGGAATCGAGCTGGAAGGGGTTCTTGCCTTCTTCGGCCAGGCGTGGGTCGAAGCGATAGAGGTGCCAGTAACCGCACTGGACGGCTAGCTTCTCGCGCTGCTGACCATTCTTCATACCACCCTTGATACCATGGTTGATACATGGTGAGTAGGCGATGATCAGAGACGGGCCGTTGTAGGCTTCGGCTTCCTTGATTGCCTTGAGGGTTTGTGCCTGGCTGGCGCCCATGGCGATCTGTGCGACATAGACGTAACCATAGCTCATGGCCATCATGCCAAGATCTTTCTTCTTCAGCTTCTTGCCGCCTGCCGCAAATTCTGCGATTGCGCCGTACTGGGTTGCCTTGGAGGCTTGACCACCGGTGTTTGAGTAAACTTCGGTGTCGAGAACCAGGACGTTGACGTTTTCGCCGGTTGCGAGGACATGGTCCAGACCGCCGTAGCCGATGTCGTAGGCCCAACCGTCGCCGCCGATAATCCAGGTGGAACGATCGGCTAAGTAGTTCTTGACGGTAAGGATCTGAGAGATCAGCGCCTTCTCGTTGTCGTTCTGAGGTGCATAGGCTTCGAGTGCGGAGACCAGGCTGTTAGAGGCCGCAATGTTCTGATCGGCGTTGCCCTTGGTGCTTTCCCACTTGTCGATGGCTTCCTGAAGTTCAGCGGAGACGCCGGATTTCAGTTCGGCTAATTCATCTGTTGCACGGCTGCGAAGCTGCTTGTAAGCCAGATGGAGACCCAGACCGTTCTCAGCGTTGTCTTCGAAGAGGGAGTTGGTCCATGAAGGTCCTCTGCCGTCGGCATCGACTGTGTAAGGCTGAGACGGAGCGGAGCCGCTGTAGATGGAGGAACAACCGGTTGCATTCGAAATCTGCATGTGGTTTCCGAAGAGCTGGGAGACGAGCTTGACATAAGGAGTCTCGCCGCAGCCTGCGCACGCACCGCTGAATTCGAAGTAGGGCTCTGAGAACTGGCTTCCCTTGACTGTGTTGAGGCCTACCGGGTTCTCTTTCTTGGATGTGTTGAGGAAGTACTCCCAGTTTGCGACTTGGGCTGCTTCTTCTTCGATCGGTTTCATGACGAGCGCCTTTTCCTTGGCCGGGCAGGTTGCTGCGCATGAGCCGCAGCCGGTGCAGTCCAGAGCGGACATCTGAATGCGGAACTTGTACTGCTGATATGGCTTCATACCGTCGAGTACGGTTGCGCCTTCAGGGGCATTCGCTGCTTCTTCTTCGGTCAGGAGGAAGGGACGGATGACGGCGTGCGGGCAGACATATGCGCACTGGTTGCACTGAATACAGTTCTCCGGAATCCAGTGAGGGATAACGGAAGAAACGCCGCGCTTCTCATATTTTGTTGTGCCTTGTGGGAGGGTGCCGTCGACGTTGTCAAGGAAAGCGGAAACCGGCAAGCTGTCGCCTTCTTGAGCGTTCATGACGTCGGCGATGTTCTTGACCCAGTCTGGTACTTCGCGTACGGTCGGCTCATCGTCGCCTGCATTGGCCCATTCGGCCGGTACGTCGATCTTGACAACCTTTTCCATACCCTGATCAATGGCGGCATAGTTCATGTTGACGATGTCTTCGCCCTTGTTTCCGTAGGACTTGAGGGCTGCCTTCTTCATGTAGTCTCGTGCATCTTCAGCCGGGATAATATTTGCCAGCTTAAAGAAAGCGGACTGCATGACTGTATTTGTGCGGTTGCCGAGGCCGATCTCAGCAGCGATGCTGACTGCATCAATGATGTAGAACTTAATATTGTTCTTTGCCATGAAGCGCTTGTACTTTGCGGGCAGGTGCTTGGCAACTTCTTCCGGCTTCCAGTTTGCGTTCAAGAGGAATGTTCCATTCTTCTTGAGTGGAGCGATCATGTCGTATTTATCGATATAGGCCTGGTTGGAGCAGGAGATGAAGTCTGCGGCGTTTACCAGATAAGTTGCGCGGATCGGATCATCACCGAAGCGCAAGTCGGAAATGGTAACACCACCGGATTTCTTGGAGTCATAAGAGAAGTAGGCTTGCACGTACTTGTCTGTATGGTCACCGATAATCTTGATGGAGTTCTTGTTCGCGCCAACTGTACCATCGGAACCCAAACCCCAGAAGCGGCAGGCAACGGTGGAAGGTGTGGCGGTCTCAATGTGCTCATCAGAGAGAAGGGACAGGTGGGTCACGTCGTCAACGATGGAGATCGTGAAGTTGTTCTTCGGCTCTGCGGATTCGAGATTTCTGTAGACAGCCAGGATGTCGTCCGGAGTGGTGTTCTTGGAAGCCAGACCATAACGGCCGCCCACGATGACCGGAGCATTCTCTTCATTGCTGTAGGCGTGGACAACGTCCAGGTAGAGCGGTTCGCCCGGTGCGCCGGGTTCCTTCGTTCTGTCAAGGACAGCGATTGTCTTCGCAGTAGCCGGGATGGCTGCGCGTAGTTTCTCTTCCACGAATGGGCGATAGAGGTGAACGTTGACGAGACCATACTTGGCACCCTTGGCGTTCATGTAGTCGATGGTCTCGGAAATGGTGTCGCAGACGGAACCCATCGCAATAATGACATGTTCAGCATCCGGGGCACCGTAGTAGTTGAAGAGGTGATATTCGCGGCCGGTTAATTCTGAAACTTGCGCCATATAGTCTTCAACAATAGCCGGGAGGTTATTGTAATAGACGTTTTGCGCTTCGCGATTCTGGAAGAAGACGTCGCCATTCTGTGCGGTTCCGCGCAGTGTGCCGGAAGTTGGGGACAGTGAACGGTCACGGAAAGCCTGGACCGCATCCATGTCAACCATCTTGCCTAAGTCGTCATAGTCCATGACATCAATCTTCTGAATTTCGTGAGAGGTACGGAAACCGTCGAAGAAGTTGATGAAAGGTACACGACCCTTGATTGCCGCTAAGTGAGCAACAGCCGTTAAATCCGCTGTCTCTTGAACACCGGCTGAAGCCAGCATGGCCATACCGGTACCACGGCAAGCCATAACGTCGGAATGGTCACCGAAGATGGACAAAGCGTGTGTGGCAATGGTACGTGCCGCAACGTTGATAACGGCCGGTAAGAGTTCACCGGCAATCTTATAAAGATTCGGCAACATCAGCAGTAAGCCCTGAGAAGCGGTGTATGTAGCTGTCAAAGCACCGGCATTAAGCGATCCATGAACCGTTCCGGCAGCGCCACCTTCTGATTGAAGCTCAACAACATTCACGGTTTGCCCGAAAATGTTCTTACGTCCTTGTTGTGACCACTGGTCTACCATATCCGCCATTGGTGAAGAAGGCGTAATCGGATAGATTCCCGCCACTTCGGTAAAAGCGTAACTGGTATATGACGCAGCAGTATTGCCGTCGACGGTCATATACTTTTTCTCTTTTGCCATTTGATACACTCCTTTTATCCTGCAAATTGTCCGGGAGAAACCCAGAGGGTTCTTAATTATCCAAAAAACAGCGATAAACACGCCGTTTTAGATAATTTCTCGTCTTTTTGATTATAGCACAGCGTTTACCTGTTCCATACAGATTCGCCAAAAACGGTGGCCAATTAGGTGCTCTATCGTGATTTGCGTCACAAATACATGATCTTAACGGTATTTTAACGGTATCATTTGTTTCTAGTCATAGTTGTTTTCGCCTAAAACGGTGAGGTTTTCCGTTAGTCTCGGACAAATTGACTATAATTCACTTACATAGGTTTAGAAATGAACTTGTGTAGTGGGCCTCAAAGCGAAAAGCCCCGCAGCCAAGGTAACAGCGGGGCTTTTGCATAGAGGATTGCGCTGGGAAGATGCGCTAGGCTATCACTTTTGATCGCGACTTAGCGACTTTAGTATCGCGACTGCAGGGTCACTGCTTCAGTTCCGCGAGCCCAGGCCCGCGACTCCGCGACTTCGCGACTTCGCGACTTCCGTTTCACGGTTTCACTACATAAGTTTAAATTTAAACTTATGTAGTGAATGTTGGTCATTGATAAACGGCGGCGATGGAGGCGAAGTCGTCGGCTTTTAGGGATGCGCCGCCGACTAGGCCGCCGTCAATGTTGGTTTGTGCGAAGAGGCCGGCTGCGTTTTCGGCGTTGACCGAGCCGCCGTAGAGAATTCTGGTTTCTTCAGCGATGGTCTGTGAGTAGAGCATGGCGATCTCTGCGCGGATGAAGGCGCAGACTTCTTCCGCCTGTTCGTCGCTTGCGGTTTTGCCGGTGCCGATTGCCCAGATGGGTTCGTAGGCGATGGTGACATGGGATGTCAGGCGCTCAGCAGGGACGTCTTTGAGGGCGGCTTTGACTTGTGCTTTGACGAAGTTGAAGGTCTCGCCGGCTTCACGTTGTTCTAGAGATTCACCGACACAGACGATCGGGCGGACGCCCCAGTTGAGGGCGGCCAAAACCTTCTTATTCACGGTTTCATCTGTTTCGGCGAAGTACTGACGACGCTCGCTGTGGCCGATGACGACATAGGGAACCTGCATGTAGGCGAGCATTTTCGCGCTGATTTCGCCGGTGTAGGCACCTTTGTCTTCGTAGAAGCAGTTCTGGGCGGCGACTTTCAGATTCGTAAAGGCGGTGGCGTCCAGAGCGGTTTGCAGAACTGTTGAAGGGACAGCGGCAATGACTTCTGCCTGGGCGTCTGCGATTTTTGGCAGGAGCTCGCCAATGAACTTGGAAGCTTCGGCCGGAGTGCCCTTATTCATTTTCCAGTTGCCGGCCGCGATGGTGCGACGGGCATCCTGATCCAACAGGCAATCAATGCCGGGCAGGACTTTGCCTTCGAGGAATTCCAGGGAGGCGCCTCCGCCGGTGGAGATGTGGGTGACTTTGTCAGCGAAGCCTAATTTCTCAATTGCGGCCGCGGAATCACCGCCGCCGATGATGGAGATGGCTGAGGAATCTGCAATGGCCTGGGCAACTTGGCGAGTGCCGACTGCAAAACGATCAAATTCGAAAACACCCATCGGGCCGTTCCAGATTACCGTCTTGGCATCCTTCACAGCAGCGGAGAATTCTTCAATGGCCTTGGGGCCGATATCCATGCCCATCCAGCCGTCCGGGATGTCGCCGGAAACAACCTGTGAAGGAGCCTCCGCATCGAACTTCTCGGTGATGACATTATCAGGAGGAAGGAGGAGCTTGACGCCCTTGGCTTCGGCTTTGGCCAAAAGCTCCTTGGCGAGATCAATCTTATCTGCCTCGAGCAGCGAGTTTCCGACTGTCTGCCCCTTGGCCGCGTTGAAGGTGTACGCCATGCCGCCGCCGATGATGAGGGTGTCGACTTTCTCAATCAAGTTGTTGATGACGCCGATTTTGTCGGAGACCTTCGCTCCGCCGAGAATCGCCACGAACGGACGGTCCGGGTTCTGCAGGGCCTTCCCCATGACGTCGATTTCCTTCTGAATCAGGAAGCCGGAGACGCCGGGCAGGTAGTTCGCAACACCAGCCGTGGAGGCATGGGCGCGGTGGGCGGTTCCGAATGCATCGTTGACGTAGAGTTCGGCCAAAGCCGCCAGCTCCTTCGCAAAGGCTGGGTCATTTTTGGTTTCTTCTTTGTGGAAGCGCACGTTCTCCAACATGACGATGTCGCCATCATTCATGGCCGCTACTTTTGCCTTCGCATCGTCGCCGATGACGTCAGCCGCCAAAACGACTTCACGACCCAAGAGCTCTGCCAGTCTGTCGACGGCCGGTTTCATGGAAAATTTCGCTTCAGGGCCGGACTTAGGACGACCCAAGTGAGAGACAAGAATGGTCTTCGCGCCATGTTCGGTCAGATACTTAATTGTCGGCAGGGCACCGACAATACGCTTATCGTCGGTAATCTTGTTCTCTTTATCCAGAGGAACATTGAAATCGACACGGACAAGGACACGTTTGCCCTTCACATTGATGTCTGAAATCGTCTTCTTATTCATATTTGCCATACTTCCATCTCCTGTCTGAGCGGCCCGGCCGCACCTATGCTGTAAGTTTCGCTTTCGATACTGCTTTCGCTTCATCTGCTTCTGCTTAACTGGCTCGATAAATTATTACCGAACCAATAGTCAGTCTAGCGAATTCCTTACGTTTTTTCAACAGAACGTTTCGATCGGCTTCTCAGAACGACTCCGATCCGTTCTTTGTTCAACTCTAAGTTTACCAATCTCGAGGGAGGTTTTGAGGTGAGTTTGCAAAACAACCTGCAAAAATCTGAAAATTTCTGCTGTTCTGGAAAATTTTCTGCTGTTCTGGAAAATTTTCTGCTGTTCTGGAAAATTTTCTGCTGTCGCGAGTGCCGCAAGTGCTGCAAGTGCCGTGAGTGCCGCGAGTGCCGCGTGTGCCGCGGAACTCAGTTCAGCCTGTACAGCTCCACAAACAGCTGATTGCGGCCGATAATGCCTTCGAAGAAGGAAGCGAAGCCGCTTTGCCGCACCTGGATCTCAATCACCGAGTCCGTATTCGTGTCAAGCGTCAGGTCAATCGTCCCCAGAGAATTAGCAAAAGCCATCTCATCCAAGACCGCCGCACCATCCAGGACAATCCTGACACTCATATTATTGTAGACAGCCGTATCCGCCGTCTTGGGCGAAATAATGATGCGCGTTTGGCTGTAGCCCGACATCGTGTAGCGGAAGGTCACATCCGGTTTGATTGCCAAAGCCTCATCGAACCCACCGCTCTCATAGGTATAGCCATTTGCATCCGTGCCGGTCGCGTCGCGGGTGACGCTCCCCATGGTCACGCTCACATCGCCAATCGCATTGTTCGGAGTCAAGCTCTCGTAGCGGGCTTTGGCAGCGAGTAAGCTTTCGTCCGACGGATAGAAATTCAGGGCTTCATCGAGTTTGGCGATGGCGGCACGATAAGGGTTCACCGTCCAGCGCCCACTGATATTCGTCGACGCTAGGGACGAGGCCGATTCGAGGACCGCCGTGATATAAAGGTTCACGCGTTCGTCGAGCAGCGGCTGGAGAAGCGAGACGTCCACACCTTGTTCGCTGATTTTGTCCAAGTATTGCTGGGCGCCTAGTAGGTCGCCGTTTTTCAAGAGCGCGTTGAGTTCAATTTTCGGGATTTCGGCGCGGATTTCGGCGTCTTTTGCAGCAATGGATTTTACCAGTGTGGCCTTGCGGGTCAGGAGCGCCTGGTTGTTGTTGTCGTAGGTGAGTGCCTTTTCAACGATGGCCAAAGCCGTCCTCGGGTACCCTTCTCCCGCGAGCTCGCTGGCTCTGGTATCTGTCTGCAAAACGTACTCCCCGAGAGCCGTCGCTCGCTCGGTGCGGACCTGCGGATGTTCCGGGAACGTCTCGAGAATCTTGTCATAGAGCTGGAGGGCGGGTTCGTAGTCTTTGGCCGCAACAAAAATCTGTGCTTGCTCAAGATCCCCTGAAATCGCGTCGCCCCGCTGCAAAATCGCCTGGACTTCCGCAATCTTCGCGGTCAACTCATCGGTAATTTCCGGGTGGAACTGGAGCGTTTCCAGCGTGAGCGAGGCTTGGTCGTACTTCAGTTTGCCTTCGGAATACTGGCGGCCGATCTCGGTAATCTGTTCCTCCACAACGGTGACGTAAAGTGCCTTATCGAAGCCCTTTCTTGTCCGCTGCTCAACATAAATGTCGCGGGCGAGGGACTCATTCCCCGTAGTAATTGCCTGCCGGAAGTCCTCCACCGCAGCATTTCTTCCCGAGTTAAAGCAAGAAGCGAGACTGAAGGTGAGACTGAGAATCAGGCAAAGGGCCAGGAACCGGATGGGTCGCTTCACAAATGTTGTTTGCTTCATGTCCTCACCTGGTAAAGCGCAGATCCAGGACGACCCTGATCTCGCCGCCCTGTAAATAATTCACATTGACGATGAAGGAACCGGCATTATTCGCATTGAGATCCACATCAATTTTGTAGGAGCTCCCCGGATCATCGCCGGGTCTGGCAATCAGGCTGCCATCGCGAAGCGGCCTCCCCGGATTGCTGCTGGAATAAATTTGGTAATACACCTGTGTATATTCGTCAACAGGTCCCAAGGCCAGCACACCCGTGAAGCGCGAGCCTGAGCCGTCGTTTTGGAAAATCAACTGGTCAACCGCCGAGGCGTCGCCTGTGAACGTGTGGGTTTGCAGCACCGAATTCGGGTGCGCAGTTCCCGCCGCGTCATCATAGTTGCCCCGTTGGAGATTATCTTTCACGGCATCGGTCGGCTCCGTGGTCGCAGGCTCTGTGGTCTCAGAATCGGTGGTCTGAGGCTCCGTTTCGCCTGTCCCGGGGTCAGTCGTCACCGCAGGAAGCGATGTGCCCGGTTCCTCCAGCGTGTAGCGGGTCTGGGCGGCCGTTAAGAGCTGATTATTGGGGAGAAGAGCTAGCCCTTCGGCGACTTTGGCCAAAGCACCCTCCCGATCCCCTTGCATAAATATACTGTCCGCTGTATTCAGAATGCTCTCTGCCAAACGCAGTTCGTAGTCTTGACGAAGCTGTTTCAGCGAATCATCCGAGCTATCCTGCCTGATCGCATCATCAATAGTCTTCAGGACGTTGGTGTAATCACCGGACTGGAAATAGCGCTCCGCCGTGGTAAACGACGACTGGTAGAGTGAGCTCTGGGCCTTGGAATCGTTGGTCGCCTTCAAATTCTTCAGTGCCGGATCGTCCGGAATCAGCCTCAGTGCCTGATCAATCAGCTGCCCCGCCTGTGTATAATTATTCTGTGACTGGAGACGCCCCACATCCTTGACCACCTGGTCGCGATAGCCGTCACGAGCCTGCCCCAGTAGGTCATTCGTCTTCCGATAACCCGGGTAACTGGCCACGACCTGATTCAAATCCTCGATTGCCCCGGCATAATCCAGGTTATTCAGTTTCTGCTGGCCCGAGAGGTACGCGGAATCGGCTTGCCTCAAGAGCGTGAGTTCGTTCGTCGTGTCATCGATCAGCGTCTTGTATCCATTCACGTAGAGGTCCGAATTCCGCAGCACATCGAGCGCGGCCTCGGTTGCAGAGTAGGTGGTTGCCCCATCGATCGCGTTTTGTTTCAGTTCACTCAAGAATGCGGCCAAATCCGCCTGCGACGACCCCTGAAGCTCCTCATTCCCCTTGTATTTATCCGTGTACAGCAAGGCGGCTTGCTCATAATTACGCGCTTGCAGGGCGGCAGCGAAATCCCTGGTCGGGCTGCCCAAACTCTGGATGAAGAAATAGAGTGCGATGGCCAAAACAAGCACAAGCACCGCAACGATATGCCCTGGCCTGATCCTGATCACAACCCACTCAAAAGCATCCCGCACCGGCGACCCTTTGCTTCGCCGCTTGCTTGCCGACTTCTTACCTGTCGACTTCTTGCCTGCTGTTTCCTTACCTGTCGTCTCCTCGTAGGCGCCTTCATTGTCATCCAGCTCTTCCGCGGCCATATCCCGGTAACTTCCATACCCTTGATAGCCTTTTGACGAATACCCTTTTGATGAATACCCTTTTGACGAATAGCTTTTTGACGAATAGCGCTTTGGCGACGACGAAGTTAAAGGCGTCGAAGCGGCCTTCCTATATACATATTCAGAATCCTCATCAGAAACATCATCATAGGCGACGTCGGCGGCGTCATCATAGCGAGACCCGCGGTAATTCGCATCACCATAATCCGAGTCATCATATCTTGAGTTCCCATAACTTGTGTCATCATATCGCGATTCATCATAATTCGACTCATCATAGGAATCGTCGGAATCGTCATACCATTGATTCCCCAAATTATCCGGTTCGTCCACCCGCCCGGTCTGGTAGATATAATCATCGGCAGAAATAAAGGACTTCTCCGCCTCATCACGTTCCCTTAGCTCACGGCGGGACTTTTCGGCTTCTTCTTTGATACGTAAAAGGTTCTCTTCTTCCATCTTCGCCGCAGCAGCCTCCGCCACCTCAATTTTCTGTTCCTGCTTCAGCGCCCGTTTCTCCCGACTATCTTCAAGCCATTGGGAAATTTTTTCTCTAGCTAGGCCAAAGCCCCCGGCCACCTTCACACCTAAGTCTTTGGTATGGACAGCAAGCCAACTTCCTGCTGTCTTGGCGCCTTGAACAATGGCGCTGCCCACACGGCTGAAAAAAGCCCCCACAGCCACACCAAAAGCCGCCATTTGCGCCTGAGTTTGTGCCTTAGTTTGCTCCTTAGTTTGTGCCGCTTTGTTTTCGGCATGACTTTCAACGCCACTTTCGCGGTCACTGTCGCGGCCACTATCTCTGTCACTGTCGCGGCCACTTTCGCGGTCACTGTCGAGGTAATTGTCGTAGCTACTTTCACTGACACGGTAACTGTCACGATAACCGCTACGTTTATTGTCATAGGTGTCTTTGCGGCCTTCATTCGTTTGACCGTATGCAGGCGATGCTTTCTGCTCTGCAACAGGCCTAGGCTCAACATCGGTTTTTCTATCCGTTGTAGCCGTTGTAGCTGTTGTAGCCGTTGTTCCTGCTTGCTGGATTTGTGCCATTTCTTTGTTGGTGAATAGCTTTGTATCTTCTTTGGTTGATCTGCCCACTTCTGGAACTGCATTTCTTGCAGTCGCGTCCTGAGCAGCAGGCTTAGCTGACGGCTGTGCGGTAGGTTTGGCAGCCGCCTGCGATGTGGGTTGTGCGGGCGGCTGCGTGGAAGGTTCCGCGGTCGGTTTGACTGCTGGTTGGGTTGTTGGTTTTACAGCTGATTGTGCCGTTGGCTTGGCTGCCGGTTTGACGGCTGGGTCAGTTGTTGGTTTGGCTGACTGGACATCCTCTGTAGCGTGGTCTTGAATGAGGTCCTCAGGTAAAGAGAGGGTGAATTTGCGGATGCGGGCGGCTTTGGCCGAATCAGATGCTTCGGGCTTCGTATCAGCCGCTTGAACAGACCTGCCTCCTGTACTGTGGTCGGCAGCTGCTCCGCAGTAAGGGCAGTAGTTCAAATGATCCTCAAATATTCGATTACAATTTCTGCATTTCATGTCTTATCCCCGGTCAAACGCAAGAATCTACAGAAGATTCAGGAGTTTACTTGCAAGTATAGCCAGTAGGATGAGTAGAATGAGTCCGGCCAAAACCAGAATCACACGCCTTGCCGGCGTTCCAAACTGACTCATATATTTTAACTTTTTTATCAGGATATTGCCTTCATAGCCTGCAAGCCTTGTTGGCACTCGTTCGATCCCTGTATTGTGTCGTTTTTCCTTATGTGCGGACGCCGTGTTTGTCGGTGAGGTTTGTGTTTGTGTTTGTGTTTGTGTTTGTGACGCTGTTGTCGTTTGCGTTTGCGTCTGAGATGGGTGGGCCTGTGGCTTGTGGGCCTGTAGCGTTTGCGCCTGCGACGCGTGGGCCTGTGGCTTGTGTGTGGTCGAAGATACCTCCTGCGTTCTGCCCTTGGATGCTGCCTGTGTCTTGGTGTCCGGCTCGCTTGCCGATTCATCCGGGAGCCAACGAACAGCTGTCTTACCTTTGCGTTCAACGATTTGCTGCGCTAAATAAGTCTCGTCCGTATGCTCTTGGAGCCATTCTTTGGCTACACCACATCTTCCACAGTATGGTCTATCCAGCCGATTTCTGGAACCACAAGGGCATTGCCAGTAGGTCTGAGTGATTTCAAATGAATACTGCATCATCTCCGGATTCGGTGCCTGCTGGTATTCAATTAAAAGCTGCTCAACCAAATCCTCCCTAGTGATTTCGGGCACAAGGGGGACAGGCTTTTTCCCGGATGAATCCCGGTCTTCGTGTGTCTGGCCTATCTCGCTTCGCCTCAGCATGGTTCTCCTTCAGGTTATGTGGGCATCATGGGCGTCCGATTGTGGCGTCCTCTTGTGGCGTCCGATTGTGGCGTCCGATTGTGGCGTCCTCTTGTCGCGTCCTTTCCACAATTATTTGCCATTATAACGTATAAAAGGTGGCTTTGATATAATGACTCGTAGCGTTCATTGACGTGGGAATTGACGTTGTCATTGACGTTGGTTAGCGCTAATTGTCGTTGCATGACGTTAATTCACGCTGATTCACACTGAATCATACCGATAGGTGCTGGCTGGTGTTGATTGGTGCTGATTGACGGAGACGCATTCGAGGATTTTTTGATTCTAGTGAGGTATGAGTCACTATGCTTGATTTTTTAAGTGGGTTTACTGAGTTGCCCAAGTTGGATCTGCCATCGGAATTTTGGCTGATAGCAACTGGAGTTCTGGGAATTCTTCTGCTCTTTTGGGGAAGACACGTGATACGTTTTTGGCTTGCTTTGGCTGGCTTGGCTGGCGGTACTTATGTTGGCATGATTATTGTCGAACGGGCTGAACTAACTGAACCGGTAAGTTGGATCGTCGTCGCTTTGATAGCTTTGGCGGGAGCAGGGCTGCTGGCTTTGGCCTATAAAGTGTGCTTCTTCATCGGAGGATTCATCGGTGGTGCCTTCCTGGCTACTTACTTGCTCGATATTTTTTGGCCGGGGTATCCTGAAATCCTCGTTATGGTAATTGCTGCCCTGGTTGGCCTGTCAGCTGTGTTCTTGAAAGACCAATTCACAATCATCGCAACTGCGATCAGTGGTGGTCTGCTCGTTGCTGACTCGGTTGTTTCTATCGTATACAAGACCGAGCCCGGCGATCTGATCAGGCGCGCGCAAATTCTCAACTTCAACTTAACGGATGACTTGATTATCCTTGCTTCGATTGCGCTGTTGGCGGCAGTAGGTATTTACGTCCAGCGCAAACAGCGAAGGTGATTGGCGGGTTTGACTGCATTTGACTACATAAGTTTATTTTTAAACATATGTAGTGAGTTTAGGTTGGCGGAGCGGTAATAGCGACGTATTCTTCCTTATTTTTGTTCCGCGGTCAGTGGGAGCTTGATGAAGGTGCGGTTTTGGCGACGTATTCTTCCTGTTTTTCGCCTTTTACGTTGAGTGCATTTGTTAGGCAATTTCCAAGTTGGTCAGGATCGCGATATTTGCGACATCGTTTTGGTTTTACTCGGATATTGGGAGACTTTTTTCACTGGTCAGGCGTCCTTTGTTTAATGCGCTTCATTAGAGGTCATTATTCATTCAGAAATTTCTATTTTAAGGTCAGTAAACGTTCTGTCAGTAGATAAAGCGATTGAAAGATTCTCTCGCAACAATATTTTCATCGCAAGTTTCTCGATCCTAACCAATTTCGAAAGGTTTTTGGCTTTGGCGGTGCGGAATTCAAAGCATAGCCAAGTTTTCTGAAGGACTTCGCTCGAAAAATTGGTTGCATAACATGTGGCTGGAAGATTTCTCGTAAACTGTGCCAAAACCACCGTCCTAAACAAGTTGGATAAAAATTTAACAGAACTTACTGCGTTATTCAGCAAACATGTGTCATTCTTAATCGGCCTAGCCAACGAAAATAGCCGCACTTGTAGCAATACGTGGCAGTTAGCGCTCATTCCAACTTAGTTGGCAAAAGAAACAGCCGCACTTGTAGCAATAAGTAGAACGATGCGTTCCCCCCTTGCGCACACCCACCTCCCCCACAGTCCTGCAATCAGATAGCCCTACAGTCAAAGGGCCTTACAGTCAGCGCAACATGATTTGTGGCGGGTAAAAACAATCGCTTCCAAGGCTGGGAGGTTATGCCAAGGAAGCGAGAGATGCGAGAGATGCGAGGATAAAAAAGCAATGAATTTAGGATCGGCTGTCCTCATTTAGAACGAACTGTTCTACGAAGGTGATGAGCCCAAGTTAGTGAATATTACCGTCTTCACGGAAGGTACGCCAAGTGGTTTCGAAAGCATCACGCGAAACCGGTAACGGATGTCGCTTACGCCAAGTAATTTCCACCTGAGGTGTGAAGTCGCCTGCCGCAGAGTCGGTGGAAACGCCGTCGGCATGCGTACCGTCGGCATGCATGCCGTCGCCTGCCACGTGATAGGCGACCTCTTGGATGAGTTCGTCTTTGGTGCTGTCGTCAAGGGAGTAGCGCAGCTCGGTGAAAATTTCGGGTTGGGCGGTTTCGCCCGTCGCATCGAGGAAGATGGCGGAGCCGCGGCTTTTGCCGCCACTTGCGGCGTAATCGAGCATGGCGGCGGTGTATTGCAGTTGCGCCACAAGGATGTCGCGGAGGCGGAAAACTTTCTTCATGTCTTTTGACTCCGTCACTTGGACTCTTGTACTGAAATTCGCCAAAAGGTCCACGAGATTTTCTTGATGGGCCTTTAGTTTGTTGACGTCGCGGATGGGGCCGGCGATTTCGGAGAATCGCGAAGTGATGGCGTCGCGCAGCTGATCGATGCTGGAGAAAGAGTCATCGCCAGGATTGGTTGCGACATCAGTGGTTTCGGGGGCGAAATCGGAGGTGGTGGGGGAGTTGGAGAGGGCGGCTTTGGCCAAAGTCACCTGCTCCTCCACTTGCTCGCGTAAAGTTGCGGTGAGTTCGGGCTGAAGCTTGTTGCCTTGGCTGTGAATGTGGAGGGCGGCGCGCAGAGAACCAACTTGACCTGCGTTCAGGGCACTTCCACCCGGGCGATTGACGCCGTGGGTGCCGGCGACTTCACCGGCTGCGTAGAGACCCTGGATGTCGGTCTGCCACCAATTGTTGACGGCCAAACCGCCGTTGTTGTGCTGAGCGCAGAGGTCGATCTCGAGCATTTCTTGCGCCAGATCTACGCCTCGGCCGAGATAAAATTCATAGGCGGGCTCATTCATGTGGCGAAGACGATCCAGCGGCGTGCCAAAGCAGGCGCCGACACTCGTGAGATAGGTGTTTGCTTCTGTACTGAGCGAGTCGAAGGGGACTTCCGTTTGGCGGGGATTCTGGCGAAAATCGAGAAAGACTCTGCGCTTGCGTAGGGCGGTTTCTTTGTAGACTAAAAGATCGATGAGCGAGGAACCGGTTTGTGCTTTCTTGACATCAAAGGGCCATTGGTAACCTTTGAGGAAGATGAGATTCAGCTCGTCGGCGAGACCTGGCAGTGCTTCTTGCAGGAATTCCCGGCTGTCTGAGCCATCCTGGGCGGTGGAAACGAAACGCGGGAGCACCTGCATGTAGGTTCCCGATACATTCCAGCGCGGCTTGACCGAAGCCAGCCCATACTGCCATTCGGTGAGGTTTCGGCCTTTGACACCGGCTTCGTAAGCGATGCCGGACATACCGTAGTGGCCGTGTGGGTAGACGACGTTCTTGTAAATGCCTGCCGGACCACCGGTTGCATAGACGATGTTTGAGGCTAATAAGACATGGAAAATTGGTTTGTCATCGGGCTGGCCGGCACCCTGGTCCAAGGTCAGGACGCCGCAGGCGCGGCCGTTCTCGACCAGGATTTTGATGACGATTTGTTTGTCGATCAGTTCGATGCCGCGACGTTGTGCCGCTTCTTCTAATTTTTCGGTCATGGCTTTGGAAGTGAGAGGGCCTACCGAAGTGCCGCGAAGGGCGGGGTCGTGGTCTGTTTTGTAACCGACGAAACTGCCGTACTTGTCAGTCGGAAAAGGCACGCCCAGCTCGACGAGATTCATGAAGGAGCGTACGGAGTTGGCGGCTTCGGCCATGCAGAGGTCGCCGTCGACGGCTTTGCCATCAAAAAGCGTACCTGCCATCTGCTCGACACTGTCACCATAATCACCGGAAAGAGTGAGCTTGTAATACGTTTGCTTGTCGCTCCCGGTGTTCCGGGAGGTGCCGGCTAGGCGATTCTCAGCCACCATCGTGACTTCTTCGCCCAGGTCATGGAGGCGGTTGGCCGCATTGTAGGCAGCGGCTCCGGAACCTACCACTACATTCTGTAAAACTCGGACATCAAAAGTAAAATTCATCTCATTCTCCTTCCTTTCACCCCCATCACAACTGCTGGATCGTCATCCCTCCGTCGAGGTACAAGACTTGACCGGTTGTGTACTGAAGACGGCCTTCCGCAAGGACACAGACCGCGTTGCCAATATCCTCCGGTGTGCCCCAACGTTTGATGAGGGCAATGCCATCTTCGAAGAGCTTGTCATACTTTTCTTGCACGCCAGACGTCATATCCGAACGAATGATGCCGGGCTGGATTTCATAAACCAAAATCTGCTCCGACGCCAAGCGGGAAGCCAGAAGTTTCGTGATCATGGAAATGCTGGCTTTGGAAATACAATAGTCCGCGCGGTTCGTCGAAACAACCGTTGCAGAAACAGAACTCACATTGATGATCGTGCCGCGCAGGCCATCAAGAGGCTCCTGAGCAACCATCACTTTCGCTGTTTCCTGCGCCATGAAAAACGTGCCCTTTGTATTGATTTCATAGAGGCGATCCATGCTCTCCTCCGTCTGTTCGAGGAGGTCAGCGCGCACTTTCGGGGCGACGCCGGCATTGTTCACCAGAAGATCAATTCGGCCAAAGTTCCCCACCGCAGCCGCAACCGCATTTTTCCGGTCCGAGTCAACGGCAATGTTCCCCTGGACGAAACACAGTCTCCCCTCATTCTCAGCCAAGAGTTTACTGAACTCCGGATAGGTATCTGCAGGCCTTGTGCCCACACCGGTCACTTGGAAACCTTCTTTCAGAAGCGCCTCAACGATCCCGAACCCGATCCCACGGGTTGCTCCGGTCACCAGAGCGGTTTTCATTCGTTTTTCACTCATTTTTGAGCCTCCTTACTTCTCACGAGTTTGCCACTCGCAAGTTTCTCAACGGTACTTGCAACGGTACCCATGCGGGTGCCAACACTCACACCGACACCCAACACTCACACCGACACCCAACACCCACACTGACCCCAACGCTCACACTTGAGCCTTCTGAGCCTTCTGCATTGCCTGCAGCTCGCGGTAGAAGGGCAGATAAATTTCCGGTTCGTGGACCACACAGCCACTGCTCAGGAAATTCGACTTCAGTTCGCTGCATTTATTGCAGGTCGTGCAGGCTTTGCGGCGATCCGCCGTGCCATGCGTTTTCAAGTCATTGGGCAGGTCAGCATAGGAAATCGCCGCGCGGCCAAAGCCCGCCAGAGTCATCTTCCCCTGCTTAAGATCATATTCCGCGACATTCGCAGCGAAGCCCCTGAACCAGGAGTAGCCGACATTGACAATCGCCAGATCCGGGAACTCGGCCTGCGCTTGGGCAATCCCGGAAATCAAGCGGGCGCAGCTCTCGAGCGGAGATTCCAGTTCTTCATCCTTCTTGAGGTCACTAGGCTTGTTGATATGCGGAATAAAATAAGGATTCCCCATCGTCAGCGCGAGGAGCGAGATGCCGGCCTCCTTCAGGCTGCGAATCAGCTCGAAAGGCTCAGCGAAGTCAAGTTCCTCAGGATTCGCTTCATTCATGCCCCAGCTTCTGGGCGAAGCCAACACATCGGACAGGTTGAGACGAGAAGCAAGAATCAGGCCTTCACATTCCGGGTCATTTTTCACCGCGGCAACAATGGCCAAGATGAGTTTCGTGCGGTTCTCGTAGCTGCCGCCATAGTTGCCGTCGCGGTCGAAGGCGGAGAGCGCCTCAGAAGTCAGGTAGCCGTGGCAGGCTTTCAGGTCAACGGCGTCGAAGCCGGCTCGTTTCGCCAAACGGGCTTTCTCCACATATTGTTGCGGTAAGGAATCAAGATATTCGTCCGTCACCAACGGGTGATCGTCCGGGATGAGACGTTTCGCATCGAGTGGTTTCTTGTGGGTCATGATCTGGGCCGTCTGCTGCTTGTTATGGTTCGAGTAGCGACCGGAATGATTCAGCTGCAGAACAGTCAGCGGCTCTTGGCCAAAAGCACTTTCCTTACCCGCTGCTTTTGTTCGCGCATTCAGTTCTCGGAACGCCTCCCGGTTTTCTTCCGTGATCTCCAACTGCAGATCGTTGGACTTCCCTTCTTCGGAAATACTCGTGGCTTCGAGCCAAATGATGCCGTAGCCGCCTTTGGCCAAACGTTCATACTTGTGAAAAGTCAATTCAGAAGGTGTTCCGGAAGTTCCGTCCTGCCCCTCCATGGGTAGGCTCACCATCCGATTCGGAACGGTGAAACCTCCGATCTCGACAGGTTCCAGCAATTGGTGAATTTCGGTTTCGCAGCCCAGTCCTGCTTCGGCCAAAGCCGGCGCCAACTCCTCCATCGATTTAAACGTGAATCGTCTGTGCATATCTTCTTATCCCTTGTCCTCTAACTCTTAATTAAATGTTATTTGTATCCGCTTACCTGTTATTTATATCCGCGGGTTTTGATCGTAAATACTTTGCGCAAATGTTTCCGCTCTTCGCCCAAGATCATGGAGATTTCATCGGCGGCGAAGTCCGGAAAGAGTCTTTGCAGTTCGCTTCCGTAGAGGATGCCGTCCACCTCGATCTTCTCGGCGATTTCGAGCGGTGTCATTTTCTTCAGGAGTTCATCCGCTTCGTCCGAGGTCAGACGATCCTTCTTGAAGAGATTGTTGCGCAGCATGAGCTCGATGTATTGCGCCTCCTCTTCCGGAATCGTGGTGTGGATTTTTCTGTGTTTATCCAGAAGAGCCCGGTAAATCTTCTCATGGCGCTGTTCGTCGGTCAGAAGTTCAAGGAACAGGTCCTTGACTTCGCCTTCGGATTTATCGGCAAAAATGCGGTAAAGCTCCGCGGCTTTCTGTTCGTTTAAGGCTAATGTCTGCAGAATTGATTCACCATCAACAACCATAGGTCAGTCCTCCTTTTTCTTCTCGCCCAAGTAGGCTTGGACGATCTCGCGATTTTCGCGGATTTCGGAAGCTTTGCCATGCATACGGATGAGTCCGTTCTCGATCACATACGCATCATCGGAAACTTCCAGCGCCTTCATAGCGTTCTGCTCAACCAGCAGGACGCTGATGCCCATATCTTCTTTGATTTTCTTAATGTAGTTAAAAACCGTATTGACAATAATCGGTGCCAGACCGAGCGAAGGCTCGTCCAGCATGAGGAGTTTCGGCCGGCTCATGAGCCCCCTCGCGATCGCCAATTGCTGCTGCTCGCCGCCGGACAGGGTGCCCGCCTGCTGGTTCATGCGTTCTTTCAGCAAGGGGAAGAGTTCATACATTTGCTCCTCCATTTCGTTGCTCTGGGATTTCGATAAGATGAAGCCGCCCATGATCAGGTTCTCGCGCACGGTGAGCTCCACGAAGATCTTGCGACCTTCCGGTGCTTGCGAAATGCCGAGCTTCACGATCTTGTCGACTTGGCGAGGCAGAGGCTTACCCTCGAAGGTGATCTCGCCGGCTTTGGCCTGAACACGACCGGAGATCGAATCCAACAAGGTGGACTTCCCCGCGCCGTTCGCACCGACCAAACAGGCGATCGATCCGGGCTGCACCTCGAGGCTCACGCCATTCAGCGCCTTAACATTGCCGTAGGACACGTATAGATCCTTGATTGATAAAAGGGCCGCCATTATTCTTCGCCTCCTACGTACACACGTTGCACTTCCGCATTTTCTTGGATCGCCTGAGGGGTCCCCTCCGCCAGCAATTGGCCGAAATTCAGCACGTAAATGTAATCCGAGAGCCCCATAACAAGCTCCATACGGTGGTCGATCAGGAGAATGGAGAGATTGAACGTCTTCTTCAGCTTCTCAATTAGCACCATCAGATCTTCCACTTCCACCGTGTTGAGGCCCGCCGCCGGTTCATCCAAGAGGAGTACTTGCGGCATGGTGGCCAAAGCCCGCGCGATCTCAAGTTTTCTCTGCATACCGTAGGGCAAGCTGAAGGGATCTTCGTCCTTGTAGTCCTGCAGGCCGATCGCCTCTAGGTAGGACAGGGCCAATTCCCGATTCTCGCGGTCCAGGCGGCGTTTGCGCGGCGACGGATAAATGCAGTCCAAGAGGCTGTACTTGATCAGCGGGTCGTGCGCGCACATGACGTTTTCCAAGCAAGTGAGACCGTTGAATAAGCGAATGTTCTGGAAGGTGCGGGCAATGCCGGCTCTGGTGATTTCTTCTTGTTTTTTGTTCGTCATGTCTTGGTCGGCCAAAGTCACCGAACCACTGTCCACAGTGTAGATTCCGGTGATGAGGTTAAAGACCGTGGTTTTCCCCGCGCCATTGGGTCCCATAACGGTTACGATCTGGTCTTTTTCCAACTTCAGCGAAACGTCACTGACGGCGTGAATACCGCCAAAGGACTTCGTCATTCCGTTTACTTCTAATAATGCGCTCATTTCTTCACCTCGTTAATGTTCTTGCGTTTCGTGAAGAGACGCTTGACGTCACGACCCAGGTTTTTCAGGCTCAGTTCATAGTTGCCGAAGAGGCCCTGCGGTCTGAAGTTGATTATCAGGAGCACGATGATACAGTAAATAATGATTCGCCATTCGCTGGCCGCGCGCAGAAGCTCCGGCAGAAGACCCAGCAGGACACCGGACGTCAGTGCGCCGGTCAGACTGTTGATCCCGCCGAAAACCAAGATAATGATCCACTCCGCGGAGACATTCCAAGTGAAGGCAGTCGGATCCAGGTAGGTGGTGTTGAAGGCGTAGAGCGCGCCTGCGTAGGCGGTCACGCCGCTGGCCAGCGTGAATGACATCAGCTTGATCCGGTCCACGTCGATGCCCATGGATTTTGCGGCCAAGGGGTCGTCTTTTAGCGCCATGCATTGGCGGCCGAAGCGTGATTTCTTGAGTTGCCAAACCATGCCCGCGATTAAGACCACGGAAATAATCACCAACGCGGGGGTGGTGCGCTTCGGAATGCCGCTTAAACCCATGGCACCACCAAAAGCGGTCAGGTTATTCAGGATGGCAATAATCGCTTCGCCGAAGGCCAGGGTAACCAGCGCAATATAGTCTTTGCGAAGTCTCGTGGTCGGCAAGCCTACGAGGAAGCCCACCAGGGCGCCGACGACTACGGCGGCGACGAGGCAAAGCGCGAAGGGCAATTTGAGATTTACAGCCAGAATGCCGGCAACATACGCGCCGACGGCCATGAAGGAGGCTTGACCCAGCGAGAACATGCCGGTCATGCCGGTGATGATGTACATGGACATGATGCCGATGAGAGAGATGCCGACGGAAGAAATGATCGAATTTAAATAACTCATGCGCTGCCTCAGACTTTCTCTTTGGCCGTGCTGCCGGCAATACCTTGCGGACGAACCAAAAGGAAGATGATCATCAACATAAAGGTGAAGATCGGAGTGAGGCTGGAGCCGATGAAATCAATATTGGTCAGCGCAACTTCCACGGCGGCCAGAATGAAGGCGCCCAGCACAGCGCCGGTGATATTCCCCAAACCGCCGATGATGGAAGAGACGAAGCCCTTCGTAATCATGGTGGAACCGAGCTGCGGATATAGCGTGTAATTCATGCCCAGGAACATGCCGCTGACGCCACCCAAAGCACCCGAAACGAAGAAGGTTGCCGCGATGATGACCGTGACATTGGCGCCCATCAGGCTGGTGGTTTCGGAATCGGTGGACAAGGCGCGAATCGCAATACCGAGGCGGGTCTTTTTCAGGATGAACTGTAAGATGAACAGGGCAACTACGGAAATCAGGAGCTGCAGCCAATCAGCTGTGATCAGGGTGATCCCGCCGATTTGGAAGCTTGATTTCTCAAAAAAGACCGGATATGAATAATACGATGTGCTGAAGAAAACCGTGATCAGGTTGGTCAGAAGTATGGAAATGATCATGGAAGATACGAAGTAGAGCATGGTGTTGGCTCTGCGCTTGCGAAGCCTTCTGAACGCCACCACTTCAATGATCATGGCCAGGATGCCTCCCAGAAGTGCGGTAATGAGCAGCGTGACGATGAAATTGGTGTGGAGTTTGGTCGCAACGAAATAGCCCATGTAAGCGGTTGCGACGAGCACTCCTCCGTGTGAGAAGTTTGAGAACTTCAGGATATTGAAAATGAGCGCGTAGCCTACGGCGATCGTCGCGTAGACACCGCCCAGAGCAATAGCGTTAACGATAATTTGGATGTTCATATTTTTATGACTCCTGTGTGGATCCAGCCTAGTAAAAAGGAGAGATGCTTGTGGTATCTCTCCTTTGCAAACTGCGTAAGATTGGGTAAGAAGTGGTTGGGGGCGGCTTTGGCCTTGAGAAGAACTGGAGCTGCTTAGTCTTGAGGAACGTAGCGCTCGAGCTTCACATTCTGACCCTTGTCAATTCTGTACATGTGCATGGAAAGGCCTACCGGCTGATGGGTCTCCTTGGAGAAGCCGAATGTGCCGCTGAGCATTTCGAGACTCGAAATACCTTCCAAAGCATTCTTGACACCCTCGCCTGTTAAGCTCTCCGCATTCTTGATCGCTTCCGCAACGAGAGTCACCGCGTCGTAACCGAGGTAAACTTTTACAGAGATATCGTCAACGGTTTTTGCATCATCGTAGGTGGCGATGTAAAGATCGTTAATATCTTTGAGCTGTGGCTCGTCGAAGGCCACGTTTACCGCAAAGTAGACATTGTCAACAATGGTCGGATCCGGCAGTGTGGTCAGGAACGGTGGGGCAAACTCGAGACCGCCCATGGTGACGAGGTCCGTCATGCCGAGCTGGTTCATCTGGGTGCAATAAAGGGTGTTGTCCTTAGGATAGTTCGGAGCGAAGATCGCCTCTGCGCCGGATTCCTTGATCTTGTTCAGCTGGACTTTGAAGTCGACGTCGCCAGCTTTGAAGAGCTGTTCAGTCGTGATTTCGCCGCCGTGGGATTCAATGTACTGTGTGAAGGCTTCAACTTGAGAAACACCGAAGGCATTGGTCTTGTCGTAGAAAAGCGCGACCTTCTTGATGCCCAATTTCTCGACCAAATAACCGGCTTGAATCTCACCGGACTGTTGGTTGGTCGGCTGCACGAGGAACATGTACTCCTCCGGGGTGCCGTCATCCTTCATCGTGACCCGGCTGTCAATGAAAGCACCGACAATCGGCACCTTCGCCTCGGCGGCGGTCTGCTTCAACGCCAAGCCGATATTGGAAATCGGGGGCCCGATGACGGCAACGGCCTTGTCCTGCTCAACCAAACGGTTATAAGCATTCAGGGCTTCTTGCGGGTCGCCTGTCGTGTCATAGCTGACATACTTAATGGTCTTGCCATTGATGCCGCCGGCTTCATTGATCTTGTCAATAGCCATCTTGGATCCGCGATCCATAGCCTTACCCGAGACTGACGAGTTGCCGCTGAGGTCTTGAATAGCCCCGATGACAATCTCGTCGCCTGAACCTGTTCCGGAGCCGTTGCTGGTCGGGTTCGCAGAACCACCGCAAGCCGACAAACCAAGGGTCATCGCCAACAATCCGGCTGCGATCGCTCTTACACCTTTTCTTTTGCTCATGATTTTCCTCCTGAAAGCAAAAATTTCTTTGTGCCTACAGCTTAGCCCTACCTGTCGGTAACGGTAAACGTACAAATCGACCAAAACCTATCCCTTTTTTACAGTTTTGCTATACTGCTAACGACAGAGAGGAGAGATCACATGCCATATTTGGATGATCAAACTAGTGTTTTTGTCTACCGGGATAGAGCAAACAAAGGGATGGAAAACCACTTTCATTACGTGAACGAGATCATTTTGTGCCACGAAGGGGAAGCCATTTTCAACATTAACGGAACAGATTACACATTCGAGCCGCACTCGATCCTGTTCATCGGCAACCTGGAGAGTCACAGCGTCCGGGTCAGCAAAGTTCCCTACGATCGCTCCGTGATTCTCATCAAGAACACCTTCATAACAAACTACCTTCGTGTCCCGCTCCTCGTGTCCATGCTGTCCAACCACCTGCAGGGATTCCCGTACGTTTTTCCTTTGGCCAAAGCCACCTACAACGACATTCGATCCCTATTCGAGGATGTCCAAGAAGAGTTCGAACAACAAAATTCCTACTGGGAAGAAATCCTGGCCGGCAAAGTCTCCGAGCTAATGATCAAGCTCTACCGCAGTCACCCCGACTACTTCAAACACATCGGTGAATCCGAATCCTCCTCCACCGTCATGGACGTCCAAATCTACATCAACGAACACTACACCGAAGACCTCAGTATCCAAGAGCTCTCCGAGAAATTCTACACGAGCCCCAGTTCACTCAGTCGCGACTTCAAACAATTCACCGGTCACACAGTCAAAACCTACATCATCCTAAACCGCATCCTCCGCGCCAAATACCTCCTCCAAACAACCCGGCGCTCCATGAATTCAATCGGCGAAGAAGTGGGCTACGACAACCCCAACCACTTCTCGCGCATCTTCAAAAAATACACGGGCTTCACCCCGCAAGAGTACCGCAACCAGCGCAAGGAGTAGGGTTGGTATTAAAAATTCAGTGCGATCAAGAACTCACTACATAAGTTTAAAATTAAACTTATGTAGTGAATTCTTGGCGGCGGTGCGGTTTGTGCGACGTATTGTTCCTGTTTTACTGCGATGTTGGTCGAGTTCGTTGTTGGTGGGGCGGTTTTGGAGACGTATTTCTCCTGAATTTGTTCTTCTGAGTTTAGAGTAATTGTTATCTTAGTTGCAGGTTTGAAGGTTTGAAGGTTTGCAAGTTGGTTCGGATCCGGAAACTTGCGACACCGGATCGTGAGGCTCTGCGTTTTGGAAGGTCTTTTCCTGTTTGTACTGTGCTTTTAGCATACTATGATGCCGCCGAGGTCAGTATTCATTCAGTAATTGCTGTCTTCAGGTCAGCAATCATTCATCTGGCTGAAAATAAGTGGCAAGATCATCTCTGGGAAATATTTGTTGTCGCAAGTATCCTGATCTGAACCAATTTGGAAAAATTTTTGCCTTCGTTGGCGCTTGGTCGGCGTAAAATATAGGCCAAGACAAACCAATGCTAAGTTTCACATGTTTTGTACAATAGATTAATAGTTATATAGGTCCAGCCTAGCATACTTCCTTTACACGGAAACTCGGACTAAAAAAGTGGCACTAGGAACTATAGGTCGTTATCAGGCGTTCCTTCACTCAACTACCCTGAACAACAACGAACGAACCCCAGAAGCAATAACCATTAACAGGCGTTCCTTCAGCACGCGAAACTAGCGGTAACATGGAGGCTAACCCGGGAGAAGTTGGTAGGGGCGGGGGCTTTGGCCAAAAAGGCGGCTAATCAAGAAGAAAGTTTCCGTTCATTCGACCTTGCCCATACACCTGCTACGGTAAAATGGATCATCTAACGGTGGGATGTGCATGCATTGTCTGCTGGCGGAGTAAACACAACACAAACAAAACAAACAAACATTGTTGAGGTGAGAGATGGCCAAAGAATTATTTATGGGAAACCATGCAATGGGCGTGGCGGCGATTGATGCCGGCGTTTCCTTGGTCACGGGCTATCCGGGGACGCCTTCATCCGAAATTTTGGAGACGGTCGCCCGAAATAATCCCGGAGATATTTATGTGGAATGGTCCGTGAATGAGAAAGCTGCGCTGGAAATTGCGGCCGGGGCTTCGTATGCGGGGGCGAGGACTTTGGTGACGATGAAGCAGGTGGGGCTCAACGTGGCGGCGGACCCGCTGTTGAGTCTGGCGTATATCGGGGTCAAAGGCGGCCTGGTGGTCATTGTTGCTGATGATCCGGGGCCGATTTCGTCGCAGACGGAGCAGGATACGAGGACTTTTGCTGCGTTTAGTAAGGTGCCGGTTTTTGATCCGTCGACACCTGAGGAAGCGTATTCGTTGTTGATTGAGGCTTTTGATTTCTCTGAGAAATATCGGACGCCGGTGCTGTTCCGCCCGACGACTCGCGTGTGCCATGGGTGCTCGGCTTTTGAGAGGCAGGCGAGGCGACCGCAGAATGGTCCGCTGTTTTTTGAGAAGAGCCCCAACTGGGTCATTTTCCCGAAATTGTCCCGCGAGGCTCACGCGAAGATTGAAGTGCGGAACGCCGCTTTGAGCGCTGAATTGAGTGAGAGCGGTTGGAATGTGGTGAGCGGCAAAGCGTATGTTTCTGTCGGTGAGCAGATCGAGGTTACGAACGACAAGAGCAAGCGTCTCGGCATTGCGACCGGTGGTATCAGTTACGCGTATGTTCAGGAAGCGCTGGATTTCCTGGGCCTCAGTGAAGTCAAGTTGCTGAAAGTGACGACGCCTTTCCCCTTCCCGAAGGAGCTCGCGGCGGATTTTGCTTCGGATCTCGATGAGATCTTGGTCGTAGAAGAGCTGGATCCGGTGATCGAGAAGGAGTTACTGATTTTATGCGGCCAAAGCCACAGCCCCTGGTCCGTACGCGGCAAGTGGACCTCCGATGTTCCAAGTTTCGGCGAGCTGGATAGAGACCAACTGCTGCCCATTCTGCGTTCATTTTTACGCCTTAAGGATGAAGTTCCTGAAGAAGACGTGGCTGCGGATGCGGCGGTTGACGCAGGGCCGGCGCCTGACGCAAAGCCGGCGGTCAACGCAAAAGAGGCCCCAGCCGCAGCCGATGCGCTGGACCTGCCGGCGAGGCCGCCGGTGCTGTGTGCCGGGTGCCCGCACCGGGCGTCCTTCTACGCCGTGAAGCAAGCCATGAAAGGCAAGCGCGCCATCTTCACAGGAGATATTGGTTGCTATACCCTTGGAAATGCGCCGCCGCTTGATATGACTGATACGTGCCTGTGCATGGGCGCCGGTTTCACGATTGCGCAAGGGCTCAAGCGGGCGGAACCGGAGGCGACGCTGTTTGCTTTTATTGGGGATTCGACGTTTTTTGCCTCCGGGCTGACCGGCGTGGCCAACGCCGTGCATACAGAAGCGGCGGTTGTGCACGTCATTCTGGATAATCGCACGACCGCCATGACCGGCAATCAGCCGCATCCCGGCATGGCAAAGAACATGATGGGGACTTTGAGTCCGGCGATTTCGATCGAGGAAGCCCTCAGAGGTTTGGGCATCGAGTTCTTGGAGACATGTGACCCTTTTGACCAGGAAGAAGCCATCCGCATCGCGCGTGAGGCGGCTCTTTTTTCGGCTAAAGGCAAGCCCTCCGCCATCATCTATAAGGCGCCCTGTATCGCAGTTGCGCCGCCGGAGCCGACTTTTGTTGTGGAGCGCGAGGCGTGCACAGCTTGCGGGCGTTGTATCCGCGAGATTGGCTGTCCTGCAATTCACCGAAATCCAGTCGATCGCAAGGCGGAAATCGACGAAACCTTGTGCTACGGCTGCACACTGTGTGCGGGGCTTTGTCCCACCGGAGCGATCAAACAAGTGAAGGTGAATGCTACACAAGTGAAGGCAGGTGCTACACAAGTAAAGGCAGGTGCTACACATGGCTGATTATCTGATTACCGGTGTTGGCGGGCAGGGTATTGTTCTCTCGTCCCGCCTTCTGGCGCAGGCGGCGATTGCCCGCGATTTGGATGTGCGCACGGCGGAAACGATCGGCATGTCGCAGCGCGGCGGGCAAGTGACAAGTCACGTGCGTTGCGCCGCTAAGGTTTACTCGCCGATGATTTCGCGTGGGCAGGCGGATGTGCTCTTGGCATTTGAGCCGGCCGAAGCCGCCCGCAGCCTACCTTTTGTCAAGCCAGGCGGCTCAATCCTTTGTTTGACCGATCCGGTTTGGCCCGTGACCAGCAGTTTAAAGGGCAAGCCGTACGATTTCGAAGCGTGTTTGCGCGCCTTGCTGGCGCACAACGGCAAGGTTGCCCTGGCCGACCCCACACCACTGAGTGAGAAATTCGGCAGTCGGCGCTTCATCAACGTAGCGCTCCTGGGCACGGCGCTTCGTGAGGGCTTCGTCGAGTTTTCGGAGGAAGATTTGCTAAACGCGATTCGTCTTCTCGTGAAACCGCAGTTTCTCGAGACGAATTTGACGGCTTTTGCCGAAGGCGTCACTGTAACACGGAAGAACTACTAAGAGAGTGAGAATGGGGAGGGAGGCGGCTTTGGCCGAAGCATCTCCACACATCAGCGGAGGAAAAACATGAGTTTGAATGATCTATATGCCGAGGATGCCGAGACCCTCACAGGGCTCAAGCGGAGTGTGGACTACGCGCTCAGGAACAGCCCTTTTTACCGGCAGAAGTTCGCCGGGATTGAGGCGGGGGACGTGCGTACGCTGGAGGATTTTCGGAAGCTGCCTTTTACGGCCAAAGCCGATCTCCGCAACGCTTATCCCTTAGGGCTGGCTTCGGTGCCGGAAGAGAAGATCGTACGCATTCATTCGAGTTCGGGCACAACCGGGACTCCTGTGATCATCCCCTACTCACAGAAGGACGTGGATGATTGGACGGAAATTTTTGCCCGCTGCTACACGGTTTGCGGGGTCGGTGCGACGGATCGCGTGCAAATTACACCCGGCTACGGCCTCTGGACGGCCGGGATCGGCTTCCAAAGCGGGGCGGAAAAAGTCTCCGCCATGGTCATCCCGATCGGCCCGGGGAACACGGATAAACAGCTGCAAATGATGGAAGATATGGGCACGACCGTTTTCTGCGCAACGTCTTCCTATGCGCTCTTGCTGGCTGAAGAGATTGCCAAACGCGGCATCCGTGACAAGTTGAAATTACGCAAAGCCCTCATCGGCTCGGAACGTTGGGGCGAAAAAATGCGCAAACGCATTGCTTGTGAGCTGGGCGTGAAGCTCTACGACATCTACGGGCTCACGGAAATTTACGGCCCCGGCGTGGCCATCAGCTGCGACGCCGATGAGGGCATGCATTATTGGAATGATTATTTCTACTTCGAGATTATCGACCCTGACACCGGCGCGCCTTTGCCCGATGGCGAAGTAGGTGAGCTTGTCATTACCACGCTCAGGAAAGAGGCCGCGCCCCTGATCCGCTACCGCACGAAGGATCTCACGCGCATTATTCCGGGCACTTGTTCTTGCGGCCTCAAATTCCCGCGCATTGACATCCTGACCGGGCGCACCGATGACATGATTAAGGTCAAGGGCGTCAATATCTTCCCTGCCCAAATCGAGGAAGTCCTCCACGACGTGCCCGGCGTGTCCAGTGAATACCAGGTGATGATCGATCACTTGGATGGCCGCGACATCATGACGCTTTATTTCGAGACGGATGCCGAGGCGATTGCCGAAGCCGTCGAAGAGCTCTTGCGCACGGTCTTCAAGTCACGCATCGGCATCACGATTGTTCCGAAGGCGGTCCACATCGGCGACCTTCCCCGGAGCGAAAAGAAATCCCAGCGAATTTTCGACAACCGGTATTAGGTTGCGGCGGCCGCGCTACTGCGGCGGCCGCCGGCATGGCCTGAGAGGCGGCTGCCGCGAGCTCGGCGGGGCGGCCTATGCATCAGGCGGGGCTGCCGTTGGCGGCGGCCGCCGGCGCAGCGAGCTTAGCGTGGCGCGCTTAGCGTGGGAGCGACTCGACGATTTTCTCGATGAGGCGGCTGGCTTTGTCGCTGATTGCGGCGCCCGCTGCGAGGACTTCCTCATGATTCAGCGGTTCGCCGGTGATGCCGGCCGCCAAATTCGTGATGCTTGAGATCCCCAGAACTTCGAGGCCGGCGTGGGCGGCGACGATCGCTTCGGCAACCGTAGACATGCCCGCCGCGTTGGCCCCAAGGGTTCGGAGTGCGCGGATTTCGGCAGGCGTTTCAAATTGCGGACCGGTCATGTAGGCATAGACTCCTTCCCGAAGTTCAATGCCGAGGGTGGTGGCGCTGGCTTTGGCCAAAGCACGAAACTCCTCCGAGTACACCCGACTCATATCCGGGAAGCGGGGGCCTAATTCGTTGTCGTTCTTGCCGCGAAGAGGCGACGGCAGGAAGAAACTCAAATGATCCTTGATCAACATGAGGTCGCCGGGCTTGCCGTCTTCGTCAATGCCACCGGCAGCATTGGTCAGGATCACGCGGGGGATGCCGAGACGGATCGCGAGCTTGACCGGGAAAACGGTGGTGCGGACGTCGTGGCCTTCATAGTAATGAAAACGGCCTTGAAAGAGCAGCACGTCACGGCCGGAAAGCGTGCCGAAAATCAGCTTGCCGGCATGGCCTTCAACGGTGGAAACCGGGAAACCTTCAATGTCTTGGTAATTGATTTCTACTTCTGCTTTCGCATGCTCGGCGACGGGTCCCAGGCCGGAACCTAGGATAATGGCGACCTCCGGGGTGCGGGGCAGGCGCTGTTTCAGGATGTTTGCCGCGGTCTGTTCGGCTTGGACAAATGTGTCATTGGAATAATCCATGATGATCTATTCTCCTTCGCAAAAATATAGGCCCAAACAAGTGATACGCTCATTTGGACCTCCTTAAAAGTGTTTGATTCAATTGTAACAAAGCTTTGCCTGAAGTGGCGGCTCTTGCCCGAAGTCGCAGCGGGCGGCTGAAGTGGCGGTAGGCGGCTTTGGCCGAGAAAATTCAGAACGTGAACTTGTCCTCGAACCAAGCCTCCAGCTCAGCAATCGGAACCCGAACCTGCTCCATGGAATCGCGCTCGCGGATCGTCACCGCATGGTCCTCTTCCGAATCGAAGTCATAAGTTACGCAATAAGGTGTGCCAATTTCGTCCTGGCGGCGGTAGCGCTTGCCGATGCTCTGACGGACATCCAGCTCGCAGGACCACTTCTTGGAGAGCTGCAAATAGAGCTCCTCCGCCTTGCCATTGAGCTTCGCGGAGAGGGGCAGAACGCCAATCTTGATCGGAGCCAAATAAGGGTGGAAACGCAGCACCGTACGGCTGTCACCGCCCTCCAGCACTTCCTCATCATAGGCCGCGCAAAGGAAAGCAAGCAGCACCCGGTCAGCACCAAGCGAGGGCTCAACTACATAGGGAACATATTTCTGATTCGTCGCGGGGTCGAAATAGGTAAGATCCTGTTTCGAATGTTCCATATGCTGCTTGAGGTCGTAGTCCGTGCGATCAGCAATGCCCCAGAGCTCGCCCCAACCAAACGGGAACAGGAACTCAATATCGGTAGTAGCCAAAGAATAGAACGACAACTCCTTCTGACTGTGGTCACGAAGGCGCAGCGCCGTCTCCGGAATCCCCAGATCAAGAAGCCACTGATAACAATAATCCTTCCAGAACTTGAACCAATCGAGGTCCGTCCCGGGCTCACAGAAAAACTCCAGCTCCATCTGCTCGAACTCGCGAGTGCGGAAAATAAAATTTCCGGGCGTGATCTCATTGCGGAAAGACTTGCCGATCTGCGCAATACCAAAAGGAATCTTCTTCCGCGAAGTGCGCTGCACATTGGCAAAGTTCACGAAAATCCCCTGCGCAGTCTCGGGGCGCAGGTAAATTTCCGACTTACTCTCCTCCGTCACGCCGACAAAGGTCTTGAACATCAAGTTGAAACGGCGTACATCCGTAAAATCATGCGCGCCGCAATTGGGGCAAGGAATGTTGTGCTCGCGAACATAAGTAACAAGTTCTTCGTTAGAAAGGCCATCCAGCACCGGGCGATTCGGGTCTTCACCAGCGGTTCGACCCGCCTCCGTCTTCCAAAACCCCTCAATCATTTGGTCAGCGCGGAAACGCGTTTTGCATTCGCGGCAATCAATCAGGGGATCATTGAAACCGCCCACGTGCCCCGACGCCACCCAAACTTCCGGGTTCATCAAGATCGCGGAATCAATACCCACGTTATAAGGACTCTCCTGGACAAATTTCTTCCACCAGGCAGATTTCACATTGTTTTTCAGCAGGACGCCCAGAGGACCATAGTCCCAAGAGTTCGCCAGACCGCCGTAAATGTCAGAACCGGGGTACACAAAACCCCTTGTTTTGGCCAAAGCAACCAAGCGATCCATCTTGCCTTCTTCCATCATAGGTCCATATCCTCTTCTGCATCTTCACGGAATGCTTCATCAATCGAGCTGTCGAGCCTGTCCAGATCCAAGTCCAAATCCTCGGCTTCGGCTTCCGCTTCGGCTTCGTCTGCGGGCTCGTCGTCGACATCCTCTTCATCCGTGCGCTCATCCTCATCCTCTTCAGGCTCTTCGTCCTCAAGTTCATAAGGCATGTAGAATATTTCATTCGGATCCATCACGCGGATCTTGGAAACCGGCACCGGCTCAGGCTCTTCTTCCGTCTGAACCGGGTTAATCGGCATGAAGTCATCGTCATCATCTTCCCTCGATGCCTGGGCCAAAGCCGCACTCACCTCAGGTCTCAGAGGAATGAAAGGCTCCAGCTCACCCGGTAGGATCGCAAGCTTGTCAGCGGCCATCTCTTCGCAGGCCAAAGTCACCAGATTCGGGTTCTCTGTCTCCTCCACCATCGGCTCAGCGCCATCCACCAATTGGCGGGTGCGCTTGGCAATAGCAATCGCCAGCGTATAGCGGTTTTCTACATAAGGTAATAATTCTTCAATCGTCGGTTCTACGAGCATAAAGTCCTCCTCATCTGCCAACAGAAATTGTCGTCTCTGTGTAAGTAGCAGAACAAAACGGCAGGAGCATCCTCCCGCCACAAAGCGTATTTGACAGTTTACAATTTTCTGGCCAGAAGTTCAATACCTCGTGCGAAGAGGGGGGCGGCTCGGAGGGGCGGTTTCGACTACATAAGTTTAATTTTAAACTTATGTAGTCGAATGTAGTGAAAACCGCTGTAGTGAAAACCACTGGCCCCTCGTTGTAGAACACCATTAAGTTGCGTGAACTCCCGTTTGGGACTCCTATTTAGGACTTTCGTTTGGGAACCCTGTTTGGGACTCCCGCCTACTTAACAATAACTTTCCCTGTCATCGATGTGTGGAAAGTGCAGCTGTAATCGAAAATTCCAGCCTCAGTAAACTGCCACTGATACTCTGCGCCAGTGGACAAAGAGCCGCTATCAAAAGATGCTCCTGTCACCGTATGCTGAGAACTGCCCTTGTTGATCCAGGTGACCGTTTCACCTACATTGATCGTGATTTCCGCAGGTTCAAATCGGTAATCTTCAATAATTACTGTGTTTTTGAGTTGCGTTGTTTCACCTGTGCCGGCTCCCGAAGGCGTCGTGGTTGTAGATGTGCCACACGCACCCAACCCAATCAGCAAGATCAAAGCAAGCTGGATAATGATAAATCGTTTAACTGTCTTCATAGTGATACCTCTTGAATCTCCCTTGATACCTCTTGAAAGCTCTTGAAACCCCATGAAACCCCACCCAATGGGAAATCTCAAACTGTTCGAAAAGAGTTACAGTACATAATTTTACGGCCCAAATAGATTTCTAGCATGGGAGTTCGGGCTTCTCCGGTGCCTGTTTTCTTCTCGAATATAGCACCTTCAAGAAAAACAAATACGCCTAAATACAACGCATAAATAATAAATAAACATTAAATGGATCTCGCGGATCTTGTGGGTCGCATGGGTCTCGTGGGTCTTGTGGGTTTCGCGTCCATTCGGTGCCACCAACAAAAAATTCACTACATAAGTTTAATTTTGGTTCGGGTGTCAAAAGTAAAAAAGAGGAGAAAGGGCTTGTACAATATAATATA